>NZ_JBNJOI010000010.1:0-180619 GCF_050113675.1 Vibrio sp. TRT 21S02 | reverse complement strand
TGATTCTGCTGATTCTGCTGATTCTGCTGATTCTGCTGATTCTGCTGATTCTGCTGATTCTGCTGATTCTGCTGATTCTGCTGATTTTCTGAAGACTGTTGTTGATCTGATTTGTTATCAGAATCAGACTGCTGTTGCTGTTGCTGTTGCTGTTGCTGTTGCTGTTGCTGTTGCTGTTGCTGTTGCTGTTGCTGTTGCTGTTGCTGTTGTGCTTTCTTCACAACATCTAGATTGAATTGCGCATCAGTATTACTTGGTTCAGCACTTAATATCTCTTCATACAAGTCGATGGCTTTATCAAAATCTCGATTTTGAGCATAGGCATTAGCTAAGTTGTATTTGCTCGTCATGGACTCTAAGCCTTGAAGCGAGTCGATAGCATCTGCAAACTTTCCAGCCTGGTATTGCGCCACGCCTTTCCATTCGTTATTTGAGAATGTATTGATAGCGGCGTCTAAGTCTCCGGACTTATAGTACTCCATCGCTTGTTGGTTTTGGTTTTGAAATGGGTTTGCTTGAACCTTTTGACTCATGGAAAGTGGTAGGGTCGTGATAAGTAAAGCGAATACCACCCCTTTCCGGAACATGAGCAGCACCGGAAGGACAAGCAATGGTAGCAGCCAGAATCCATTATTGACCTGTTCTTCAATCACTTGTTTATCGCTGGATTTTGACTCTGTCCCAACAGATTGTGTGCGTTTAGCGATTGAATCGACATCGCGATTGTCTAACTGAATCGGGGTAAAGAAGCCATCGAGTTGTTTAGTTAGATCTCGCATATTATTAAAGTTCGATTTCGCGACGACGGTGGTGCCGTTTTGAGCTTTAAGCAATGACCCATCTTCTAAAACGACAGGTGCGCCCGCTGCGCTGCCAACGCCAAGAATGCTGATAGACCAATAAGTGCCATCGAGCAACTCAGCAATATCATTCTTTTCTTGTTGATCTAGGTCGTCTGAAAATAGAACGATATCTCCTTTATCAAGCCCTGCATTTTTCATCATCTCTATCGCAAGTTTAACGCCAGACGCCGCATTAGCGCCGGGGTAGGGCATTAAATCTGGAGATAGGTTGGGAATGAGGTTAATGATTGTTTTACTGTCGTTTGTGAGTGGGCTAACGCTGTAAGCATCGCCGGCGTATGCGACTAATCCAACAGACCCTTCTGTCCATTGGTTAAGTAAGTCGATAGCTTTGTAACGTGCTTGGGTTAACCGATTTGGTTTGATGTCGGTTGCGTACATTGACATCGACATGTCCATCACCAACACTCGTGCGCTAGAACTGGCAAAGCTAGGCCTTTCTGCTTTCTCAAAACTAGGGCCAGACAGAGCCACAATCGCAACAAGCCAGCTGAAAACTAGGCCCCAAAGTAACACGTGCGTATGTGTTTTGTTTTGCATCCCCATAATGTTGGCAAGATGAGGGGCGATAAGCGTTTGGCTACGCTTTCGTTTGGCTAACCAAATCGAGAGTATCCCTAATGGGACTAAACCCAATAACCAGATTGGATAGAGAAAAGAGAATTCAGACATGATTTCTCCTCATAATGGTAAGAACAATGGATAACGCGAGGGCAAGAGCTAATGGGACGCCAAACCATTCAGTTTGTGGTCGCCAAGTTTGACTCGCTTGACTGATTGGCTCAAGTTGGTTGATGGTGTCGTAGATATTCGCAAGCTCTTTGCTGTCTCTAGCTCTGAAGTATTGACCACCAGTCATTGTTGCAATTTCAGCTAGCGTCTTTTCGTCAAGATCTTCTGCGGTATTGACGGTTCGAGTAGAGAAAAAGTCTTGTACTACCATTTCACCCGCGCCAACACCGATGGTGTAGATTGTGGTGTTGTATTTTTTTGCGATCTTCGCAGCTTCTAGCGGATCAATTACTCCAGCGGTATTGCTACCATCGCTGAGTAAAATCATCACCCGTTGTGGCGCATCACTATCCACAAAGGTTTTAGTTGCAAGGCCAATACCCTCACCAATTGCAGTTTGAGTACCAATCAACCTGAGTACGGCGCGGTTTAGCTGTTCTGAAATTGTTTGTCTGTCTAGCGTTAGCGGAGTTTGTAAGTAGGCGTGGTCAGCAAATAAGACGAGTCCGAGACGATCGCCTTCTCGTTTAGCAATGAAATCACTAAGCACTTGTTTAACAGCAGACAGTCGATCAATGTAGTCACCACCAACAGCCATGTCTTCTTTCTTCATTGAGTAAGAAAGATCGACCACCAACATCATATCGCGATGCTTTGGTTGAGTAGTCACTGGTTCACCGTACCAAACCGGACGAGCCACTGCTAACACCACTAAAAACCAAATCAGTGAAGCCAGTATTTTTGCACTAAGGTTTTTGGGACTGATTTTCGCTTCCGTTGTGGGTAGGTAAGGTAAATAGATTGGGGTTGACTGCTTTATCGCAGGAACCAACCAATATACGAGTAGGGGTAAGGGAAGGAGAGCAAGCGCTCCCCACCAGACCAATTCGATATTCGCCAATCTAGCGTCTCCTTCTTTTTGGTGGTAAGGCTTCTTCTACCCATTGAGCACAATGTTGAACCAACTGCTGTGAATTTTGTATCGGTTCTTTTGAGTAGAGTGCTTGTTGCCACGCTGTTTGGTTAGGAACAAATAGTGGTTTTTGCACATGCGAATCTAAAAACACATACCATTCTGGCCCGGTTAGTTGGGCGATTTCTTCGCGGGGGAAATAACAGAAAGCAGCTTGGCGCAGCAGCTCAATAGCCGCAGAGGGTTGATCACTATGTTGTAATAATCGAAGGGCTGTTTTTTTCGGTGCCATACGTTTTTTCTTCCAACGCAATGTGAGCCAAATAAGAAGCAAAACGGCGATGGTTGCGCCAACAGCGGCCCACCAGCCCCAAGCTAAAGGTAGCCATGACGGAGCATCCGGCAGATGCAAATCCTTAAGTGGTAAAAGCGAAGAAGTGGAGTTCTCTGTCATTCTAAATTATCCGGATAATTGTTGTAATAATGTTTGATCACTGTTCAGTGAGTTGTAAGAAACGCCAATGGATAAGGCAAAGTCTTTGAGCGATTGCTGTTTAGCATCAAAAGCTTGCTCAATACGTTGCCGGGTTTGGTGCGAAGAAAAATCTAACCACTGTGTTGTTTGTTTATCGGTCACTTGTTCAACACCTCGAAAGGTGGTCTGGCCATGCTCTAAAGGATCTGATATATGGACAAGTCGAACTCGATTGTGTTGGCGAAGCCGTGTCAACATAGGTTGTTGAAGCTCTGATAAGCGAACGAAATCACTAATTAGGATGATTTCACTGCCTTTAGGACACATTCTATTTAATGCTTCCAACGCATTGGAAAAAGAATGTGCTTGTTCAGGAGAAGGACGTTGCAGCACTTGATTGTGATGATTAATCAGCTGCTGAAGCAGTGCCAATGCGCCTTTACTTCGACTCGTCGGTTTGATTTCGACAAGTTCGTATCCCGTGTCGATGACTGCGCCAATGCGGTCTTTTTGTGTCACTGAAAGCCAAGCAATGAGCGCTGCCATATGGGCAGCAATGACAGATTTCAGCATTAACGTCGAACCAAATATCATGCTGGGGCTAAGGTCAATGAATAACACAACGGGCTTTTCACGCTCTTCTGTAAAAAGCTTGGTGTGTGGCTTACCAGTGCGTGCTGTGACACGCCAATCGATGCTTCGAATATCATCACCGACTTGGTATTGCCTAACTTCAGCAAAGTCCATTCCTCGGCCTAATTGCCGACTTTGGTGCTGCCCAAGCATTTGGCTCCATAAGCTTTTAGCGGGTGGAAGCCACTGAACCGATTGTTGCTTGTAATATAAAAGTTCGTCAAGTGACAATGTCACTCCATTGGCATGAGGTGGCAATGCTTGCGTTTGTGCTTTAGCCATGTTAAGCCTCGTAATCAGGCGCTGCCAACCAGCGATAAAAGATGATTGATCACTTTGTTCGGGTGTATCCCTTCGGCTTGGGCTTGATAACTGAGCAGTAGTCGGTGGCGCAATACAGGAAATGCCATGCTTTGAACGTCTTCTGGTGAAACAAAATCTCGACCTGATAACCAAGCATGGGCGCGAGCGCAGCGATCCAGTGCGATGGTTGCTCGAGGACTCACTCCCATTTCGATCCACTGTGCTAATGTTTGGTCATATTTCGCAGGATCCCGCGTTGCCATCACAAGACGAATAATATATTGCTCGATGCTCTCGGCCATATGAATATCCAGCACCTCTTTACGTGCCGAAAAGATATCGGCTTGAGAAAGTACTGGCGGTTGAACAGAGTTTTCCCCTTTGGCTTCACCACGATTCAAACGAAGGATTTCAAGTTCACTTTGCGCATCGGGATAATCGACATCAAGGTGTAACAAAAAGCGGTCGAGCTGCGCTTCTGGTAACGGATAGGTACCTTCTTGCTCAATTGGGTTTTGAGTCGCCATAACCAGAAACAGTTCAGGTAACGGGTAGGTTTTTCGTCCTGCGGTGATTTGTTTCTCTGCCATTGCTTCAAGCATGGCTGCTTGAACTTTTGCTGGCGCACGGTTGATTTCATCGGCAAGGATCAATGAGTTAAAAATGGGGCCAGCTTGAAAGGTGAACTCCCCAGTTTCCGGACGGAAAATGTCAGTACCCGTTAGGTCGGCAGGAAGCAAATCAGGGGTGAACTGAATTCGGTGGAAATCTCCTTCGATGCAGTCAGCGAGCGATTTTACTGCACGGGTTTTGGCAAGCCCTGGAGGTCCCTCCACTAAGATATGGCCATCAGCTAACAAAGCAACCAATAACTGCTTTACTAATTCTTGTTGTCCTATTACTTGACCGTTAAGGTATTCACGTAGTTGTTGCAACGCTTGTGATGTCATGAAAATTGCTCTCCTCACTTTTTTCTCTTAGTGAATCTGGCTGTGAAAAAGTTCCGTACTTTCTCTTGCATAGAAAATCTTTGCGCATTTTTTACGCATAAAGCGGGTCGCTGGAGGCCGCTTTCTCACTTTTCCAAATTAGTTGATATCTTTCAACCATCTAGAATATTGGGGCGGATTAAAGACTTCCAAGAGGGAACCCCGAAACATCTTGGTGATTATGTGATGGTGAATCAAGAAAGGCCAAGACAGATATTTGCAATTTATGTTTGATTGATGTGTAACAGCACACTTTTTATACGCATTACTGCCGATAGTTTCGCTATTTTTTATGAAATGAACATATTTAGTAAAGAAACGTTATGTGGAGCCGATAACGACAGCGCACAAATCAGCACATAGAAGGCAGAATGAATGTTCAAACTCAATAATCTAAGTATCAAACAAAAGGTGGTCATCGGCATTACGCTTGCGGTACTTGCTTCGACTGTCATTGTTGGTGTGATGGCACAACGACAGGCACGCAGTGTCTTGGAACACCGTTTACTCAACCTGGATCTGCCATTAATCCTGGATCAGATCACTCAAAATATCGATAGCGATGTTGCTCAATTGCTCTCTGCAGCACAACAGTTAGCACGGAACGAGTTTGTACGTGACGCGGTGGCACAAACTGAAGCGCCTGAATCCCAGCAGCTTTTGGTCAAGCAGTTAAACAATGTTAAGCAGCAATACCAGTTAAACGATGCTTCAGTGGCGAACCGCGAGACCGCGTATTACTGGAATCAGAATGGCTTCTTGCGTCAACTAAACCGAGAACAAGATGGATGGTTCTTTGGTTTTACTGATTCAGGACAAGAAACGATGGTCAGCATTTTTACGGAAGCGAATGGTGATGTAAAAATGTTTGCAAACTACCAGCATCTTGATGGACATACGATGTCGGGTGTCTCCAAGTCTATGGATGATATGGTGCGTTTGCTAACGAACTTTAAGATAGAACAAACCGGTTATGTTTTCTTAGTCGATCCTGACGGGAAAATTAAAATTCACGCAAACCGCCAGTTAACGGATAGATCATTAACTGGAGAATTTGGGACATCAGCCACGTCTTTATTGAATAAAGGGCAAGTTCAACTCATTCAACTTGAGAGCAAAGGACAAGATCTATTCCTAGGAAGTGCATATATCCCGTCCATGGACTGGTTCGTGATTGGCGTGGTTCCAGTCAATGAAGCTTTTGCACAGCTTGATGCCACCGCATCTCAAATCATGATAATAACAGTGGTTGTTGCGGTGATATTTGTTTTGATGGGTGTGGTTTTGGCAAACAGCATTACTCGTCCAATTCGCATGATTGCACAACGATTTACGGATCTGGGTAAAGGGGATGGTGATTTAGCGCAGCGTATTGAAATTAATGGCAAAGATGAGATTGCTCAGCTCTCAGAAGGTTTTAATGGCTTTATCGAGAAGATCCACGACACGATGAAAGAAGTGGCCTCAACAAGCCATTCACTCCAAGCTGCGGCCGATGGGGTTTCGAGCAAAGCCAGTACTACACATGATAATAGCCAGAGTCAGCGTGACCAAACCATTCAGGTGGTGGCTGCAATAAATCAAATGGGGGCGACGATCAGTGAAATTGCTTCCAACGCAGCAACAGCGGCTGAAACGGCAAACCAAGCATCTGACAATACGCAAGTTGGTCAAAATGTGGTGAACCAAGCTAAAGATGCGATTAGCCGCTTAGCCACGGATATTGAGAATACCAGCAAAGTCGTTGGGCAACTCGCATCGACCACACAAGACATTGGTTCGATTTTGGATGTAATTCGCGATATCTCGGAGCAAACAAACTTATTGGCTTTAAATGCGGCCATTGAAGCGGCGCGAGCTGGAGATCAAGGACGTGGGTTTGCCGTTGTTGCAGATGAAGTCAGAAAATTGGCCAGTCGCACAGCAGATTCTACTGAAGAGATCCAGAAGATGATCAATCAGCTTCAAAGTGATGCACGCGATGCAGTGACGGCAATGGAAGCGGGTAAATCAGTTACCAATGAAGGGGTTTCTTCGTCTGATGAAGCCGTGGACGTATTGGTGAATATCTCAGATCGCATTCATGATATCTCTGATCGGAATACGCAAGTGGCCACTGCCACTGAAGAGCAATCGACCGTTGTTCATACCATCAACCAAAATATCGAAGAAATTAACGTGATAAATGAGGCGACGACGAGTACGGCGGAAGAGTTGGCCGAAGCCAGCTTAGAGCTAAAAGAGTTGTCGGAGCGTCTTGACCGTATGGTTGGTAGCTTTAAGCTCTAAGCAAACTCTGGTTTGATACAGGCCTATACTGGTATAACTGGGGCTAAGTAGGTAAACTTAGCCCCAGTTATTTTTTACATTAGGTAAGTAAGAATGAGTGATTTTGAAAAAGAGCTAGAGATGATGTCTCAGGAAATGGGCGATGAACCAGAAGTTGCTTTACCGTCTCTAGAAGAACAAAAAGCGATCGCTGCGGAACTAAAAAAACTTGAGGCAGAAGGTAAACTCACACCAGAAGTACTCGATCAATACTTCGGCAAGTTCTATGCGAAAACGGATACGCCGATTCACTAATATTAAAGTGAAATGATATAGCTATTAAAAAAGCCGCTTTATGCGGCTTTTTGACGTTTATATGATGACTAAATATATATCTGTGTAAGTATTACACTGCATCTTGAGTTGCGTGTTTTTGCTGTTCCAGCTTCGATGCGCCACGTAGCATGGCTTGGATTAAGTCCGCCGCATTAAATTTCTCTAGTGCTTCATGTGCGCCAACTTGATGTGCTCGGTCTAGACAAATTTGACTAGAAAGTGAGGTATGAAGAATACAATAGGCACCATTTAATTCAGAGTCATTTTGAGTCTCAAAAGCCAGCTCGTAACCATCTAAGCCCGGCATTTCTATATCACTGACTAATAAGTCAATGGGACTACCCTGAGAAGCTTCAGTTCTCATTAACTCCAATGCATCTAAGCCGTTTTTACAGATCTGATAAGGAATATTGATGCTGTCTAATGCATCAGACAACTGTTTACGTGCAATGGAGGAATCATCTACCAGTAAAATGTTTAATGCTTTAAGCCTCTCACGCTCAATATCGGTTAGCATCGGAATTTTTGTCGATTCATATTGTGGATAGATTTTTGAGAGCAGCAGTTCGACATCCAACATCTGAACGATACTGTCGTTATAGCGTGTAATGCCAGTAACAAACACATTATGACCAGCACTTGATGGGGTGGATTCAATGGATTTCCAGTCGCATTCAATAATTTTCTCGATTGACTTGACCATAAAAGCAACGACGGTTCTCAAACAGTCTGTCACGATCAGATAACAAGAACTGTACTCTTCTTCAGTAATTGGGCGAAAGCCAATCGCTGCGGCCATATCAATGACAGGGACGGTGAGGTCACGAATGGTGACGGTTCCAACAACATGATGATGAGAATAAGGAATCTGAGTCATCGGCATGAAAGGCACTATTTCTCTTACTTTTAATGTCCCGATGGCAAACAGTTGCTTTTGGGCATTCAAAGTAAACATGAGCATACCTTGAGATTGATTCGCTTTACTTACTACTTTGGGCATACATCTTCTCAAATTCATACGTATCTAAACTAAAATACTAACCCATTTGGGGAGGGTTTCAATCAAAGTAATGTTGCTACTTGTTTTAATTGACCGATTATTGATCCACTTTAAATTTGTGATAAAAGTGTCTTTAGGTACAATCCGCCCCAATGACTTCAAATTAGAGAAAAGATATGGCGAATACAGCAGCCGCTTTACATATTTTGGTTAAGCATAAAGAGCAAGCAGAAGACATTGTTAAACAGCTAAAGAAAGGTGCTAAGTTTCAAACGCTAGCGAAGAAATACTCTACCTGCCCATCTGGAAAACGTGGTGGGGATTTAGGAGAGTTTCGTCGTGGGCAAATGGTGCCTCAGTTTGACAAAGTGTGTTTTAGTGGCGAAACACTGGTTCCACACATTGTAAAAACGAAATTTGGCTGGCATGTTGTGAAAGTTCTATATAGAACATAATGATAGCCAGTGAGAAATACATTTCTCTCTGCGCTTTCTCGTCAGTCTATCTACAGGATGGATAGCACCTGTTGTTATGGTTCGGTTTGCCAGTAAATCGAGCCATTTTTAATACAACTAAACTGCCGGATATCTTATCAAAGAGGGAACGATGATCAGCCTACATCCACTGCAAGAACCCCACCTACAACAACTCGAACACCTCAAGGTGTCTGATGAACAGCTTAAGTATGTTGGCACTATGGAAGAAATATTGGTCAATGTGAGTGATATTGTACATCCTCATGTTGTGGTCGTTGAAAACCAAGTGGTTGGAATTTTTCTTATCGACACCCAATATCATCTGCAATACGACTTCTGTGGTGATAAGGCATTAGGCTTTCGTGCATTTTTTATTGACGAAAAACATCAAGGTAAGGGGTACGCCTCTGCTGTAATGAAGGAACTAAGAGAATACATAAATCAGCACTATTTAGATTCTGAGTACCTTTATCTAACGGTAAACTGCAAAAATCCAATTGCATACCGATGTTATGCCAATGCTTATTTCGTTGATACGGGCGAATTATATCATGGTGGCGCAGCTGGCCCGCAGCATATTATGCTAATGAATCTCTAATGTATAACGAGCTTTCAGTCTGTTAAATAAATATTAATATCAGTAGGTAGTGTAGATACGGTTTTTTATAGAAGTACCCATTGTCATTAGTTTTAACTGCTAACTTTGTACTATTAAAGAATTAAAAAATTCTTATCGATTACAACAAACGGTTAGTTAGGGAAATGACTATGATTTTCAAACGACTTAATCAAGTCTCTATTGCTGGGCGGGCTTGGTCTATCTTGGCACTCTTCGCCATTGGCCTCTTTGTAAATACGTTGTTGGATGCATCTAAAACCAGAAAACACATGCGAGAGAATTACGAGCGCGGTGTGGCAGTGTTGGTTGAAAGTGCGGAAGGCATTGTTGAGCAACATTACAACTTATTTAAAAATGGTTCACTCAATGAAGAAGAGGCGAAGCGTCGGGCTCTTGTTGCTGTGTCCGCTATGCGATTTGATGGCGGGAATTACATTTTTATTGGTGATAACGACGGCGTGCAGTTAGCTACTGGAGTCAGTTCGTTATTAGGTAAGAATATTATGCCGCTGAAAGACTCAACCGGTAAGCTGTTTGTTGAAGAGCTGTATCAGGCGGCAAGAAATGGCGGTGGGTTTGTTGACTATTTCTGGCACAATCCAGACAAATCAACGGCTGCGCCAAAGACCAGTTATGCAGTGATGTTTGAACCATGGCAGTGGATGATTGGTTCTGGGATGAATATGGTGGCACTGGAAGCAGACATTCAACGCTCAGAATGGGTTTCTATACTCAACGCACTGATGATTTTAGTCGTACTGTCAATCTTCATTGGGTTCTTTATTAGAACGATCACATCCCCACTTAAGAAAACTGTGAATGCGATGAAAGAGCTTTCCAAAGGAGAAGGGGATTTAACCCAAAGGCTCAATGAAGATGGAACGAAAGAGCTTGGGGAATTAGCGCGGTACTTTAATCAGTTTGTGGCGTCTGTTCAAAACATCATGCTTTGTATCAGTGATGCTGGCAGCCAAGTGTCTTCAGCCGCGACACAGTTATCCAGCTCAGTTCACCATATCGATGACCATCTCAATCAACAACAAAATGATGTTGACCAATTGGCAACGGCAATGACCGAAATGCTTGCGACGGTTGAAGAAGTGGCAGGTCGCACTGTGGAAGCAAATGATGCCAGTAAATTAGCCGCAGACGAAACGCAAAATAGTCGCACAATCATTAACCAGAACGTCAGTGAAGCGAATTTACTTGCCGAAGAAATTGAACGAGCAAGTGAGGTAGTACAAAAACTGGCTGATGATGCACGCAACGTGGATACTGTGTTAGAAGTGATACGCGGCGTCGCAGAGCAAACCAACTTACTTGCCTTAAATGCCGCTATAGAGGCGGCAAGAGCCGGTGAACAAGGTCGAGGCTTTGCTGTGGTTGCAGATGAAGTTCGGACGTTATCCTTACGCACACAAGAGTCGACACTTGAGATCCAGACTATCGTTGAAAAGCTGCAACATGGTGCAACCAATGTGGTGAGTGTGATGGAATCTGGGGCGAAGAAAGCCGCTTATGCGTCAAGTATGTCTGAGAATGCTGGAGAGGCATTGCAGAAAATAAATGCTGAAGTGCATACCATTGAAGAGATGAACCAGCACATAGCGACAGCAGCAGAGGAACAAACGGTGACGGTGGATGATATTAACCGTAATGTGGTTAGCTTGCGAGATATGACGGTATCGGTCTCTGCTGAATCGGCGCAAATGGCAAGTGCAAGTAAAGAGCTAAACCATGTATCACAAACGTTAGTCGGCATGATCAATCGCTTCAAGATTGCGTAGTAAACCAACCGCAAACACGGCAGTTTCCCCATAGCACCTTATTTGTTGTGGGGAAACGATGTGTTAGAATCGCCGCAAATTCTTGATATTCCCTTCCTGAAATGAGACACCTAAATACCACGATTCATCCTGATATCGATCACCTTGATAATAAGATTATTTTTAAGCGAAATGCAGCTCGAGCCATTGTTGTTGATGGCGAAGATATCTTGTTGCTTTATACCGAGCGTTATCACGACTATACAATCCCCGGGGGCGGTTTAGACGAAGGTGAAGATGTGATTGCTGGGATGGTTCGAGAGCTTGAAGAAGAAACGGGCGCTAAGAACATCCACAACATTAAACCGTTTGGGATTTATGAGGAATTTCGCCCTTGGTATAAAGCTGATGCGGACGTCATGCATATGCTGTCGTACTGCTATACCTGCAAAATAGATCGTGAACTGGGCGAAACTTCTTACGAAGATTATGAAATAAAAAATGGTATGAAGGCGGTCTGGATGAATATTCACGATGCGATCGCTCATAATGAGAAGACCATGGCGGAAAGCGAAAAGAAAGGGATGAGTATAGAGCGTGAAACGTTCTTACTGCACCTGATTGCTAAAGAGATGTTGTAACCGGTGGTATAAAAAAGCGGAGGAAGTCCCTCCGTTTTTATCATCACACGTGGACAAATTCTCAAGGTTATTCGCCTTTAGTGCCACTCCTTCCTATACTTATCCAAGTGATTGAAATATGAATAGTAATTGCTTATAAATAAGTAATGATTCCGTGTCGTGCACGGTATAAAGGGACGTTATGCTTAAGGGAGTAAACTATGGGGAAGATCCATCAAACCGTTCTAGCGAGTGTGTTATCCGTATTTGCAATGGCATCTTATGCTGAGGTGATTGAATCAACGATTCTTGTTGGTTTTGGTAGCGCAAAATATCCTGCTGACTTCAAACACTTTGACTACGTCAATCCTGAAGCACCCAAAAAAGGTAAAATCACCTACGGCCAAGTAGGAACGTATGACAACTTTAACCGCTTTGCTTCCCGTGGTGTTCCTGCTGCGGCTACTGGCCAGTTGTACGATACCCTCATGTATTCCCCGAATGATGAAATCGATGCTTATTACCCCTTAATCACCGAAAAAGTCCGCTATTCTGACGACTACTCATGGATGGAGATTGATATTAATCCGAAAGCTCGATTCCATGATGGCAAGCCAATTACCGCGCATGATGTTGTGTTTACCTTCAATAAATTTATGACAGAAGGTGTGCCGCAATATCGTGTTTACTATAAAGAGATCAAATCAGTTTCTGCTAAGTCTGATTTAACAGTGCGCATTGATATGGCGACACCAAATAGAGAAAAACTCTTTAGTTTTGCGCAATCGACACGTGTTCTACCTGAACATTATTGGAAAGATAAGAACTTCTCTGAGCCACTCTCTAGCCCCCCAGTTGGAAGTTCGGCATATAAAATCGTGGATTATAAGTCAGGTCAAAGTGTGACCTATGAATTGGTAAACGACTATTGGGCTGCTGAGTTACCTGTAAACGTTGGACGAAATAATTTCAAAACGATCCAATATGACTATTACCGTGATGACACCGTGATGCTTGAGGCTTTTAAAGCGGGCGAGTTTGATTTTCGTCAGGAAACATCAGCCAAATTCTGGGCTAACTCTTATACCGGTTCGAACTTTGATAAAGGTTATATCAAAAAAGAAGAGATCCCCCATCAGAAGCCTGAATCTACCCAAGCGTTTGTATTTAATACCCAATCGGGCGTCTTTAAAGATGCCAAAGTTCGCGAAGCCTTGAGCTACGCGATGGACTTTGAGTGGATGAATACCAACATGTTTTATGGGCAATACACACGCACTCGCAGCTACTTTCAAAACACCGATTATGAGGCGAAAGGGAAACCAACATCGGAAGAATTGGCTATTCTCAACCCCTTCAAAGATAAAATCCCAGCTCGTGCTCTAACTGATGAATACCAACCACCAATGACAGATGGTAGCGGTCGTATTCGCGCGCAAATGCGTACAGCATTCAAGCTGCTAAAAGAAGCTGGATGGGAATTGAAAAACAAGGTAATGACCAACAAAGCTACTGGTCAACCCTTTGAGTTTGAGCTGCTCATTTATAGCCCGACAACCGAACGTATTGCGATCCCATTGCAGAAAAACCTCAAGCGCATGGGGATCAACATGAAAATCCGTACGGTGGACACGACACAATACATAAAACGTTTACGTGACCGAGACTTTGATATGGTATCGCGCGGGTATTCTGCGAATCCTTACCCAAGCTCTAACCTACTGATCATATGGAACTCTCAATATATTGATTCCACTTACAATACTGCTGGTGTGATGGACCCAGTGGTGGATAGTCTCACAGAACAGATCGCAAAAAATCAGCAACATCCAGATAAGTTGCTGCCATTGGGACGCGCACTTGACCGTGTGTTGCAGTGGAACTTCTACATTATCCCGCAGTGGCATTTAAGTTCTTATCGCGTAGCAATGTGGGATAAGTTTGAACGCCCAAGTGTGATGCCTAAATATGACTTAGGTGTAGATACGTGGTGGGTGTCAGACGCCAAAGCGGCGAAACTCCCTGAAAAACGTCGTTAGAGGTTTCAATGGCTGCCTATATTTTTCGTCGTTTATTGTTGGTGATCCCCACTTTGTGGGCGATCATCACGATTAACTTCTTCATTATTCAAATTGCGCCGGGTGGACCGGTTGAGCAAGCCATTGCTCAACTGGAAGGGCATTCTTCAGGCATCATGGAGCGTTTTGCTGGTGGTGGCAGTGAAGTTGATCTCGGAGAGGTAGAGCCTGAAGGTGCATCTGGATACAAAGGTTCGCGAGGTTTAGATCCTGAAGTAGTTGAAGAGATTAAAAAGCAATTTGGTTTTGATAAGCCATTACATGAGCGCTATTTCGAAATGCTCAAAAATTACGTCACATTCAACTTTGGTGAGAGCCTTTTCAAAGGAGGGAATGTGATTGATCTGATTGTAGAGCGATTACCTGTTTCAATTTCACTCGGGCTGTGGAGTACGCTGATCATCTACCTGATCTCAATTCCGCTAGGGATACTCAAAGCGATACACCATGGCTCTCGGTTTGATATCTGGTCAAGTGCACTTGTGATCATTGGTTACGCTATTCCCGGCTTCTTATTTGCCATCATTTTAATTATCTTGTTTGCCAGTGGTAACTACTTCAGTTGGTTTCCGCTGCGCGGTTTAGTTTCTTCCAATTTTGAACAGCTCACTTGGTATCAACAGATCCTCGATTACTTTTGGCATTTAGCTTTGCCTATTTGTGCGATGGTAATTGGTGGCTTTGCGACGTTAAGTATGCTGACGAAAAACTCATTCCTTGATGAAATAAATAAACAATATGTTGTAACGGCAAGGGCAAAGGGGCTCGATGAGCGCAACATCTTGTATAAGCATGTGTTTCGTAATGCCATGTTGATCATTATCGCTGGTTTTCCAAGTGCGTTTATTAGCATCTTCTTTACGGGTTCAATGCTCATTGAAGTCATGTTTTCTCTAGAAGGTATTGGCTTGCTTGGGTTTGAGTCCACCATTCAGCGTGATTATCCGGTGGTATTTAGTTCTTTGTATATCATGACTTTGCTGGGTCTAATTTTGAGCATTATTTCGGATCTCACATACACTTGGGTCGATCCGCGAATTGATTTTGAGGCGAGATGATGTGGCATAAAAAAAACGTCAGACGTAATCCATTAAACGAAGCCCGATGGCATCGATTTAAAGCCAATAAACGTGGTTTGTATTCTCTGTGGGTTTTCTCATTATTATTCGTTGTCAGCCTATTTGCTGAGTTTATTGCCAATGACAAGCCGCTACTAATCGAATTTGACCAGCAATGGTATTTCCCAATTTTTCACGAATATGCAGAGACAGAATTTGGCGGTGAATTTGAAACAGAAGCGGATTACACCGACCCTTTTGTGATCGAGTTAATCGAAGAGAATGGATATATTGTCTGGCCTCTGATTCCTTTTAGTTACGACACGATTAACTTCAATATTACCTCAGCGGTGCCTTCTGCACCGGATAATGTCAATTGGCTAGGAACTGATGATAAAGGGCGAGATGTGCTTGCTCGGGTGATCTACGGGTTTCGTATATCGGTTTTGTTTGGGTTTGTTCTGACCATCATATCGAGCGTGATTGGCGTAATAGTGGGGGCAACACAAGGGTATTACGGTGGTTGGTTAGACTTATTGGGCCAGCGTTTTATCGAAGTTTGGTCAGGCATGCCAACGTTATTCTTACTCATCATTTTATCCAGTTTTGTAGAACCAAATTTCTGGTGGTTGCTCGGTATTATGGTTCTATTTAGTTGGATGAGCCTAGTCGGAATTGTTCGGGCAGAGTTTTTACGTTGCCGTAATTTTGATTATGTTCGCGCAGCGCAGGCGATGGGCGTTTCCGATAATCGCATAATGCTGCGACATATGTTGCCCAATGCTATGGTTGCGTCACTGACGATGATGCCATTTATTCTTTCCGGCTCTGTAACCACGTTGACATCTCTCGATTTCTTAGGCTTTGGGCTTCCTGCTGGTTCTCCGTCTTTAGGAGAGCTCCTTGCACAAGGTAAGGCCAATTTACAAGCACCTTGGCTCGGGATTTCTGCGTTCCTGATTCTTTCAATGATGCTGACTCTATTAGTATTTATTGGTGAAGCGGTGCGCGATGCCTTTGACCCACACCATCAAGGAAGGTAGCTATGAGTGAACCAATCTTATCTATTGAAAACCTTTCTATTGGCTTTGGCCGAGAAAACGCAGTTGAAACCGTAACAAAGAATGTGTCACTTTCCATTAGCAAGGGCGAAACGTTAGCACTGGTAGGGGAGAGTGGTTCAGGTAAATCTGTTACCGCGAATGCGATTCTAAAATTGCTTCCTAAAGGTTCGGCTCATTACTTGGAAGGTAAGATCCAGTTTGATGATCTTGATATTTTCAGTTGCTCTGAACGTCAACTGAGAGGCATTCGTGGGGGCCGAATCGGGATGATTTTTCAAGAGCCCATGGTATCGCTCAATCCGCTGCATAAAATTGGCAAACAACTCGTTGAAACGCTATCGACCCATCGAGGTATGCGAACTCGTCAAGCAGAAGCATTGGCGATAGATTGGCTTGCGAAAGTTGGGATACGACACCCCGATATTAAAATAAATGCCTATCCTCATGAGTTATCTGGTGGCGAAAGACAACGAGTGATGATTGCGATGGCATTAATTAACGAACCTGAACTCCTTATCGCTGATGAGCCGACAACGGCACTTGATGTCTCTGTTCAAGCCCAAATTCTGGATTTGCTAAAAACCTTACAGCAAGAATTGGGCATGGCGATGCTGTTTATTACGCATGATTTGAGTATTGTTAGGCGCATTGCTGATAGGGTCGCCGTCATGCAGCAAGGTGAGCTGGTTGAAACAGGAGAATGTAAAGCGATGTTTTCTGCACCGAAACATCCCTATACCCGAGAGCTCATCGATTCGGATCCTAAAGGAGAACCTGTCGCGGTTCTGGGTGATTCGCAATCCTTACTCACCGTTGATCAACTGAGGGTATGGTTTCCCATTACGGGAGGGCTGTTTAAGCGTACGTTATCCTATGTAAAAGCGGTGACGGACATGAAGTTCGACTTGAAGAAGGGACACTCCATTGGTTTGGTTGGAGAGAGTGGATCCGGTAAGTCGACGACAGGCATGGCGATTTTACGTTTGGTGAACTCAGAAGGCTCTATCAGCTACCAAGGACAAGAGATTCAGGGATTAGATCGTCACTCAATGCTGCCTTATCGAAGCAAAATGCAGGTTGTATTTCAGGACCCGTTTTCTGCACTTAACCCACGAATGTCCGTTGCCCAAGTGATAGGTGAAGGGTTAAGGGTGCACCATACATTTGACGAGCAAACCATTGATGAAATGATTTGTGCTGTGATGAAGGAAGTCGACTTAGATATAGAAACTCGGCATCGATTCCCAAATGAGTTCTCTGGTGGCCAACGTCAGCGCATCGCAATTGCACGAGCGTTGGTACTGAAGCCGGAATTCATTTTACTTGATGAGCCCACGTCATCGTTAGACAGAACGGTGCAGGCTCAGGTTTTGGAGTTGTTGAAGAGCTTACAAGAGAAATTTGGCCTGACGTATTTGTTTATTAGTCACGATCTCAATGTTGTGCGTTCTTTATGTCACTACACCATCGTAATGAAGCATGGGGAGATTGTAGAGCAAGGAGAAACGCGAACCCTCTTTGCTTCTCCTAAACAGTCCTACACACAAGAACTCGTTGCTTTATCTGCATTTTAAAGAAAAACCGCCATAGGGCGGTTTTTTGTTATTTGCTTGTCATTAAGAATACGGCTTTATTCTGAGCCCACATCTCTTCAAATGATTTTACGACGTCATACTCGTTTAAGTGAGCGGCATGAAAATCGATCAGCTCCAGTAAGTGAGATGGCGTCTGATAGACAAGGCCTGAGTTGATATCGTTAACCAAAATGTCTGCTTGTTTTCCTGCGTAACCTTCAGCATTTGAGTTGGCTTGTGCTTTGAGTGTCTCGCGGATTTGGCTGAGCGCTTGTTCGAACTCTGATTGGCTCAAACCTGCCGAGATAACGCGTTTTATCTCATGCTCAACGGCTTGTTTTAGTTGCACCATATCTTCATTGTTGTATTGAACTCGTACTTTCGACCAAACGTTATCATTAAATAATACTGTTGACTCAACGTTTACGCTGGCATTCGGAGCAATAGTACTCAAAGCTAGTTGAAGGCGCTGCTCTAAAGCGACGTTTGCAATTTGTTTTAATAACAAGTTTCGGCGATAAAACTTACTATCTTGTACAAAATTCACGGAAGTTAATGTACTGATGGAAAACTCATTGGTGTCAGAGTCCGATTGTGCATTGCCATCAATCAAGTAAGCTTGAGGTTTGATCAATGTAACCGCTTTAGCCGAGTTGTTCCAACGGCCAAATGCACTTTCAATGGCTTTAATACTTTCTCGAATACGTACATTACCAGTGATCACAACCGTGGTATTTGCAGGAAAGTAATTCGCTTTATGAAACTGATTAATCTCATTGCTGAAAAGTGCCTGAATAGCTTTTTCACTCGGGCTTAGCACCTCGTTAAGCTCTTCAGCGTCAAGGCCATAGTAGGCATTATTTTGTGCTGTCTGATTAAAGTGCGTAAAATGCATTTTGGTTTCTTCATACAGTAACTTATCACTGTCGACAGTACGTGGTGCTGCGTTGAAGTGCATGAGCTTATCAGAGAAGTTTCGTAATTCACTGGCGAGCACCATTTGAGTTGGCTGTGATAAATCTTTTGCGAATACCGTTTGACTGAACAGAGCATTTGCGTACCACTGTGTACCAGAAATGGTTTTCATTGCGGTATAACTTGCCACTAAGCCAGACTCAGTATCTTGACTCACTCCTGAGCCCACTCGAATGCGAATAGCCACATCCGGAGATGTTTTACTGGTTGGTAAAATGACATAACGTAACCCATTATCCAGCAGACCAACATGAGTTTGTTTTGGTAGTTGGATATCGGATGGGGTAAACCAAAGCTCAGGCGATACCTTGGCATACGAAGGTGTTGGTAGCAGCATTCCAGTTACCAGAAATACTGACAAACTAGACGATAATAAGTGTTGACCCATTTTTTTCAGGTAGCAAAGCATACGTTTCTCCAAGACGAATAGACCAGGAATATGACAGCTTGCTCCGTGTTCGAGAGTGGTAGCATGTGAAATCCAATCACATGTAGGGTTGCTATACTGAACTAGCACTCTGGGATGAACTTTAACTGTTTATTTTTTATTAGAAGTGGCAGATTTTTGATTTGATTCGCAAATATGTCAATGCTTAAGTATTAGTCATTTGCTGTTTCTCAAAAATGATACAAAAGATGGGCTTTGATGGTATCAAATGTGGGTATAACGACTGGCACTGGCGTAAGATAATGGCTTGGAAAACCAGTACCCTTGCAAGTAAGAGGCACCGAGAGCAATGAATTTTCTTTGCATTTCAGCGCTTTCTATTCCTTCTACAACAATGTCGACGTTATTGTTTTGGCATAACTGAATGATAAATTTCACGTACTCAGTCGTTGCTGGATTGTTGAGCGAGCGCCATGCAATCGACTTGTCTATCTTGATTTGGTTGAGTGGGAGGTCAAAAAAGCTGTTTAACGAGCTATAACCCGAACCAAAATCATCCAAAGACAGTTGAAATCCATACTCACTCAATTTTTGTAGTTGGCTGGCAGCACTTTTGTTTCCATCGAGAATCATAGTTTCCGTGAGTTCTAGCACGATTTTATGGGGTTCCACACCGGCATCATGTGCCATTTGCTTGACCGTATCGGGAAACTGGCTGTTGAGCAGTTGGAGCACCGAGACGTTTACATTTACCTTTACATCACTTTCGTGATGCTTCTGATACAGCTTAATAAACTTACATGCTTTGGCAAAAACTGAGTAACCTAGCTCGATAATAAGCCCCTTCTTCTCTGCAACTGAGATAAATTCATCAGGATAAATCTCACCAATTTGTGCACTTTTCCACCTTACTAAGGCTTCAAAGCTAGAGACGCGATTTTCTTTGGTACAGATAATTGGTTGGAACTTGAGGCTAAGGGTATTAGTGGTAATCGCACGCTTTAATTCTTGTTCGATGTAGAAATGACGATCGACTTTATCTTTGGTGTGTCCACCATACACGCTAATTCGTCTGGTTTCATTGGATCCGGCAAACTGACAGGTGCGTGATGCAATTTTGACGAGTTCCTCGGCTGTATTGTAGATATCAATATCTGGGTATATTCCAATATTAATTTCTGTCCCATAGAGATAACCATTTTCATCAAGTGAGCGGTGGTAGCCTTTGAGAATACGTTTGCCTAAGTTTTCCAATTGAAATTGATCGTTATAACCACGCAATAGCACGACAAAATCATCAGAGTGAACACGATAGATACCAATAAAGTCTTCTGGAAGATCTTTGAGCGAAGTGACTAAATGTGAGATCAAGTCTTTGAGGATCTGTGGGCCATACAAGTTTAGATATGACTTAATATCATCAATTTGAATGTAAATGATGGAATAGTTAACGGTATTTTTATGTCGAAGAGCTTCAAGATCAATGGTTAGCTGATTTGTGTTGGCAAGGCCAGAGGTGTTGTCTCTGAAAACGGCACGTTTAGCACAGTTTTCCATCAACTTTTCTTGGGAGATATCGCGATGACAGCCTATAAAATAGCGCTTTCCGTCTTTATTTTTAACGATAACGGTTCCTTCAATCCAAGAATATTGACCGTCTGAGCGTAATACTCGGTATTGCGTGGATATCTTCTTTTCTTCTATATAACGAAGCTCTTTTAGCCTTTTATGTAGGCTAAGTCGATCGGTAGGATGAATAAGAGACATCCAAGTCTCAAGGGAGATCTCATTGTTCTCAATACCAAATTTATTGTAAAAGTTTGGATTGTATAAATGAAACTGTTCTTGTTCCGACATGTAAAACAGGCCATCGCTAAAAACGTCGAACATATCGGACAGATACTCTCGTTTTAGCTCAGCAATTTCTTGTGCTTCAGCAGGAAAGTGAACGATGGACGGTATATTGTGTTGGGGGCTTATTACAGTAGAGTCTGCGAGAGGTGGCAAATCAAAATTCGAACGAACTAATTTGTAACTTTCTGACATTGTATAAAACCTACCCATTACATCTCATGGCAAGCCAATTCCGTGGCTATATACTGTAATCACTCTTTTTAACTAATTCTGCGATCCTATTTAGGTTTTTGAAAACGCAGAAGTTATCGTTAAATTCGGTGCATATCACGGCCATTTTATGCATTTGGTCTAATAGTGGCTCGTTGATACGGACAATGTTAATCCGTTAACCCATTTGTTTAAGAACTTGTTGAGTAGTACATGTTTAACATGAATTGGTAATTAACTACTAGGGCAAAATGTTTGTTAGTTGATAGTTTCGACATTTCTTAACAGCAATGAGCTACAAAGTAATCACTGTGGTTATTATTGATTCGAATCTACAACCAATTCTGTATAGCCTGTTGTGTCATCTTGTTCACGTGATAAAGAGAGTTTAGGGTAGTGGTGAATAATAAGTTCCGCAGTTGTGTCGACAAGGCTACCTTCCAGCAGGTGGCCTCCCCAGACTTTCCCATCACGATCAGACACCGCAATATGTAGGTGTTGGTGTTTGGGTGTTAGCGTGCCCATAAGTGAAACGATCTCAAAAGGCTGAGTAAGTAACAGTGTTGATTCAGCACCAGCAAGGCGAATATGGATACTTGATAAGCAGCCTACGCATGAGGCGATGCTGCCTGCTTTGATTTGATGCTCGGTGACTAATGCTTGGATTGCCTGCTTTAAGTCTTGATCTCGTTTTAGACGTTTTACGATAGGTACGATCATGATTTGATCGGCTCTAACAGGCTTAATAAGCCAGTGGTGGCTGTATCGATTTCTTCGTATCTAAACGCTTTACCAAGGACACGCATTCCTTGCATGTGGCTCAATACCAAAGCGGCCAGTTGTGCGGCTGGAATATGGTGAATCACTTTTTGATCGTCTTGGGCATTTTTAAGTGCACGAGTAATGACTTCAAGTAAATGGTTAAATAAACCATGGCCGGCTTTTAACACCACCTCATCTTCACCAGCATGTTCTACTAATGCATTTTGCATAAAACAGCCACAATGACGTTCGCGCTGAATTGCTGCGAAGTCGAGTAAAAATGTCTTCAGTTCATCAATATTTGCATTTTCTTGTTCCAGCGCTTTGATACTGGGCACCTGTACTTGTTTTAAGTAAGTATTGAGTGCTTCGTAGTAGAGCTGCTGCTTATCACCATAGGTGTTGTAGAGGCTAAAACGGTTGATCTGAAGTTCATCCACTAAGTCAGAGATGGCAGTATTGGCGTACCCTTTACGCCAAAATAGCTCCATCGCTTCATGCAATTTTTCAGTCCTATCAAATTTGCTTTTACGTGCCATTAAGATCATTCCTTAAAAAGTTCTTGACTGATCGGTTAGATATTCTTTATTCTAAACTAAACGATCGTTCAGAAAAAGAGTAAAAGGAACCGAGAATGAAAATTTATGAAACTGCAATGACACCAAGCTGCCGTCGTGTATCAATCTTTCTAAAAGAGCTAGGTGTTGAAGTACCAAGAGAAGAAATCAATGTTCAGGGTGGTGACAACCTAAAAGAAGAGTTCAAGGCAAAGGCCGTTAATGGTCGCGTTCCATTATTAGAATTGGATGATGGCACGACGATTTGTGAAAGTGTGGCAATTTGTCGCTACTTTGATGAGAGCTCAGCAAACAACAACGCATTGTTTGGTCGAGATGCAAAAGAAAAAGCGCAAGTTGAAATGTGGCATCGTGTTGTAGAATTCCAAGGTCTATATACTGGATTCCAAGCTTTCCGTAACTTAACTGCAATCTATGATGACCGTGAGACTTGTGTATACGAATGGGGTGCAGAATCAAAAGAACGTGTAGCCGCATTTTTGCCGCAATTGGATGCTCGTTTGGCTGCAAGTGAATACGTTGCTTCTGAGCAATTCACTATCGTAGACATCACGGCTTTCATCTTTGTGGGCTTTGCACAAAATGGTTTGGAACTTGATGTTTTAGGGCAATATCCAAATATTCGTCGCTGGTTTGATGTGGTTTCAACCCGTCCTGCATTTCAATAAGGGGTGAAGCATGATTGAACTGTACACCGCAGCAACACCAAATGGACACAAGATCTCAATCGCACTTGAAGAGATGGGATTAGACTATAATGTCAATGCACTAGATATTTCGACCAATATCCAGAAAGGGCCTGAATTTACGGCCATTAACCCGAATGGCCGCATTCCAGCCATCATCGATAAAGATAACGATGATTTCATCGTGTTTGAATCGGGTGCTATTTTATTGTACCTAGCTGAGAAAACAGGCAAGTTCTTACCAACTGATGAGAAAGCACGTTCAAAAGTGATTCAGTGGTTAATGTTCCAAATGGGTGGGGTAGGGCCGATGATGGGTCAAGCGAACGTATTTTATCGTTACTTCCCTGAAAAAATTCAGCCTGCTATCGACCGATACCAAAATGAAGGTCGTCGCCTTTTTGAAGTGATGGATAAGCAACTTGGAAAGTCAAAATACTTAGCAGGCGATGAATATTCGATAGCCGATATTGCGACATGGCCTTGGGTTCGTATTTACGAATGGAGTGGTATCAATATCGAAGGGCTTGATAACCTTCAACGCTGGTTAGATGAGATAGCGAAACGCCCAGCGGTACAAAAAGGTTTAGCGGTACCGACGCCATCGAGTGAAACTCAGGAAGAGCGAGCGAAGCGCATTAGCCAGATGGTTACGCAATAATTATGGATAACAAAGGCTTACTGTTTTTCAGTAAGCCTTTTTTGTGGCTTTCTCCAATCTCTTGTCTGTAAAGGATGATATTGATGTAAGAATAAACTGACCGACAAAAATAAAGTCATTAAAAAACAATAGGATAAGATTTATTTCATGCCATAGAACGAATTGACAATGTCATTGACCGCACTAAGCTGCGCTGCACATTACTGAAATTGATAAATCATTGTGCTGAATAAACTCGTTCTTTCAATAATATGCTTATTTATAACGCTTCCATGCTTCGCGCAAAGCTATGTTCTTAGCCCGAAAGAGAAGCTTTATTTGAAAGAGCACAATGTTATTAATGTTGCTGTTTTAGCTCGAATTTCTGATGATGGTCTGCAGACGGCGTCAATCGATCAGTCTCAGCAAATCAATGCCGATTATTTACAAGGTATTGCTCGTGAAGCCGGCTTTACCATTAAAATCAATTCCTACTCTAGTATTGCTGAAGTATTCCGATCGATACGTGAGGGTGACTCTGACCTAGGGCTTGGGTTTAGTCAAACCGTTCAGCGAGAAAAAGAATTCATTTTCAGCAAACCGTTATACCAAGGAAGCCTAGCGATTTGGTATCGTAAAAGTCATATGCCGTATATGGCACCAGAAAAAGTGACTTGGGCGTGTATTGCTAACTCCATTTACTGTCAAAGCCTCACCAAACGCGGTATTACCGACATTATTCATACGGATAGTTTTGCCGAATCTGTTCATCTTGTTGACGAAGGTGAGGCGGATGCACTCGTTGCAGACTATATCTCGGTGATGCAACACCTAAATGATAAGAACACTTTGGTTGGACAGGTTAAAACGCCCGGTTGGCTCGATACCGAAAAAGTCGCCATTATGGCGAAACCAGACCATCAAATTTTAATTAGCATCATCAATAAAATTATTGATAGAGAAGAAAAGAACTTAAATCGCGAGTCGATTAAGTCGCAGAATATTTATCATCAGAGTGACTTGGTTAACATCAAATTTAGAGAACGTAAGCTTGATGAAAAACCTGTCCGTTTTTCTTTTAGTGAAGACTCTTACCCACTTCTGTTTAGAACCAGTGAGGGAGAACTTTCTGGTTACCTTTATGACATTATCCGTCTTCTGCAAGCACGTTCCGGGCTTAAATTTACTTACGTAAAAATGAAAGAAGGGGATACCCTTCGAAAAATGTTGCAAGAAGATCGAATCGACATATTGCCGATCGCATTAAAGCAATCAGGCTATCAGGATGTTGTTGATCTCACACAGCCTTTTATGCGGTTAAAGTACGTGAGCGTACAGCCGGTGATCACGCCGCCAGAATCAACGAATAAAGAAGGGGTGTTATTTTCTCAGAGCTCAGGACAAGCCTTATTTAAGAACCTCGTGTTTGGGCCAAATATTGAGGTGTATAGCAGCATTCAAACCCTGCTCTCCGATTTAGACAAAGGCAAAGTCCGTCACGCTTATATTCGAGATGACATCGTTGAAGTAATGCTTGCTCAGTACTACAACGATAAATACGTGATTAATAGAAATGACTTTAAAGTCTTAAACACTTCCCTCGGTATTTCCAAAAAACGCCCAGTACTGAAAGATGTACTTAATGGCATGTTGAACACCATTGATAACAGTGAAATCCGTAAGATCAAAAATGGCTACAACCAATTTAATATTGTTTATGGTTATGAAAAGTGGCAGGTTTTCGCTTTATTTGGGGTTGCAGTTCTTGTTGTTGTTGTACTGAGTTTCATCATCTACCTCTGGTTAAAGAACCTAAAATTACAAGTTAGGCTCAAAGAGCGTGATATTAAGCATTCGAAAGATGAGCTTAAGTTTTTGCAGAATGTTATCAATACGCTGCCAAGCAAGATCTTTATCCATAATGAGAGCCATCAGTTGCTCTTGAACAACTGTATTGAATACAAACAAGGTCGTTGTAACAAGTGCGATATGTCGCTTGAGAACGGTGATGGCACCGCAATCATTAGTGACAGCAAAGAGCTCGACGAAGTGCTGAACTTTGGCAGCGTGATCCACCGAAATATTGACATTAAAGGCTGTGCTGCGAGTTTCCAAACGATAGATTACTACCGAAAACGCGTACTGAATGGCCCGGGCATGAAGCGCTTGGTGTTGACCGTTGTTAATGATGTCACGCAACAAAAACTGCAAGAGCGAGAGTTACGTCAGGCTAATGATGTCGCTCATAAAGCTGTTCAGTCACGTGAACGTTTCCTCGCCACAATGAGTCATGAACTTAGAACGCCTATCGCAGGCATGAGTGGGCTGCTTGAAATGCTGACCATGCAGATCAAAGGCGAAGAACACTCTCTTATTCTAAGAAACCTCACCACATCGACGAAAAACCTTCAATTGCTGGTTAACGATATTCTTGATTTTTCTAAGCTTGAGGCGAAGCAATTAAGGCTTGATCCGCAACCTTGTCGAATCGTGCGCTCCACCGGAGAGCTGTTACGAATTCATCAAGCGGCTGCACTTGAGAAGAACTTATCGTTTGATTTTAAGTGGGTACCCAGTGAAATTAAGGTGATCGAATTCGATGCGCTTCGTTATGGGCAAATCGTTAACAATCTTTTGTCAAATGCGGTTAAGTTTACGTCAAAAGGTGAGGTTACGGTTGAGCTGAGTGTGAACGAAGAATCATTGGCGCTGTCTGTTACAGATACAGGCAAAGGAATGACGACGGATGAGTGTGAACGTGTGTTCCAGCCATTTATGCAAGCAGACAATACAACGGCTCGCAAATTTGGAGGTACTGGCCTAGGTTTAACTATAGTACGTGATTTGGTCAAACTTATGGGGGGAGAGTTTGATATATCCAGCATTAAAGGCCTAGGGACAAAAGTCATGTTTACGCTTCCGCACAAAGTGCTTGAACGATATAACAATGATTTTCCTCATCTTGATATTTGTACTCACGATGTGAGTCATGAGGTGAAACGCTGGATTACACTTTGGAATCAAAACGGTGTCACAGAAGAGAGCCGTAAGACGGTTAAAGTGACTGAGAACATGTTGTCTCTTGAATCTGATAGTGATTTTACAATTTTCATTACTAGGCAGCTGCGAGAGTTTCTACGTATTTCGGACAACATTGCCGAGATATCAAATTCGCCACTTTTCCCTGACCTATTGTATGAGTGCTTGCAACGATTGAATGACGGTGATGTTGTTCAAGAAAGTGATACATGTCAGCTACGAGGACACATTCTGGTTGCAGAGGATAACCCAATTAACCAGATGTTGATCAAAGGGCAACTTGAAGAAATGGGTGTCACCGCAGACATCGTTTCTGATGGCTTGGAAGCTTTCTTAGCGCTTCAAAGTCATTATGAAAAATACGATCTACTGATCACTGATGGTCATATGCCAAACATGGATGGCTACGAACTTACGAGTAAAGTTAGAAGCCTTATTCCGCAATTTAATCACAAGAAAATATTTGGTTGTACGGCCGAAGATTCTAGAGTTCGTTCTTTAGAAAACCATGACGTTAAGTTCGATGATATTTTGTATAAACCGTATGGAATTAAGCAACTTAACGATTTACTCAAAGAAGAATTAGAGATTGTTGCTGAAGACGTCGCATCTGAAGAAAGTTTAGCCAAAGAAACGAACACATTTTGGCTTGAAAATTATCAAAAATCAGACGCGCTTCAGTTAGGTCAAATCTTTCTTCACACAATGGCCGAAGACACTCAGAATCTGAAATCTTCGGCGGCGTCTATTGAAGATAAAGGTGAGATCGCACACCGCATTAAAGGTGGAGCGGCATCGGTCGGTTTAAGTGAACTGGCTGCACATGCAGGACAGTTAGAAAAAATGATCCGTGCAGGAGAAACCAACGTCCAGGGAGCTTTGGACACCGTGGTCGAAATGATCGAAGCAACCATAGAAGAAACAACACGTTGGTTAACAAACAATGAAACTTACATCTAAGGTTTTAATACTCGATGATAGTCCGCTTCAGCAACATGGAACTTTGTTGCAATTAAAAGCGTGTGGTATTGAAAATGCCACCTTGGCCGGTTCTGGGCAAGAAGCACTATCACTGTGTGCACAACAACAGTTTGATTTGTTGATATGTGATTTAAGCATGCCACATATGGATGGCCTGCATTTTCTGAAAAAGCTAAATCTCACTGGGTACAATGCGGCAATTTGTATATTAAGTGGGATGGATGATGGTGTCTTAAAAACCGCAAGCACCATGTGTAAATTAATGGACTTTTCTTTTGTCACGGCATTGGAAAAGCCAGCAACGAGAGATGCATTGTTTAATTTGCTTACTGAGATTAATAGAACTGAGCGTCCAAAGAATTGTATTGCTCAGCCTTTAGATATCACAGAGCAAGATCTTATCTCTGCGATTCAAAACAGAGAGCTGGTCAACTACTACCAACCAAAATTTAGTTTCAACTCAATGAAGTTGAAAGGCTGTGAAGTGTTAGTGCGTTGGCAGCATCCTAAATACGGCATTATTGGCCCAGCACACTTCATGCCTTTGGTTTTTCAGTATGGGCTTCAAAATTCTTTATTTGATTGCGTTTTAGAACAAACCGTCACCGCTGCGGCGCAAACGTCTGGAAGCTGCATCTTTTCAGTCAATGCCACGCAGACAAACATCGAGACAGAAAATTTCGCCGATACAATATTGCAACAATGCCGTCATCACGGTGTACCGCCGAGCCACATCATTATTGAGCTGACAGAGCATGAAGTGACAGAACTCTCCCCGACAATGCTAGAGCAGTTGGCTCGCATAAGAATGAATGGGATTGGTCTCTCTTTAGATGATTTTGGTACGGGGTATTCGTCGTTATTGAAGTTATCACAGCTGCCTTTTACTGAAATCAAAATTGATAAAGAGTTTGTAACGACCTGTACCTACGATATTCGAACTCAATCCATTGTCGAAATGATCTGTGGTTTAGCGAAAAGTATGAACCTTAGAATCGTAGCAGAAGGTGTAGAAGATCAAGCCACTTGGGATTACCTCAAGCGTGTAGGCGTTGGGCTATGCCAGGGAAGTTTGACGGGAATGCCAATGCCATTGGATGAATTTTTAAAGATGGACGCATAATAAGAGAGTAATAAATGCAGTTTAGATCGTATGCATGTTTGATTTTAGATGACCATCCTCTAGTTTGCTCTGCGATAGCAACCTTATTGAACAATAGAAAACGAATTGGCTCGGTTTACACCGCTACTGACATCAATGAGGGCATGAAGATACTTCGTGAGCATCATATCGATTTGATGGTATTGGATGTTAAATTGACAAGTTCTGATGGCTTTGAATTTTTACGTCGAGCCAAAGCACAAGGTTATCTTGGTAAGACATTGTTCTTATCTGCTAATGAATCTCGAATGTACAGTGAGACCGCTTTCCGCCTTGGTGCCGATGCCTACATCAGTAAATCTGAAGATATGGGATTGATTGGGGATGCCATTGAAGGGGTACTCAATGGTTATTCTTTCTTTAAATTCGCTGGGGCTCAGAAAGGGGTCAGCCCGGAAGTGAAATTATCTCACCGAGAAACGATGGTGTTAAACTACTTGCTTGATGGCACGTCTAACAAGGAAATTGCGAACATCTTGAATTTGAGCGCAAAAACCATCAGCACCTATAAAATGCGCATTTTGGAAAAATACAAAGTCAAATCCATTCTTGAGCTGGCTAAGGCCACCGAAACCTTAGCAGAGGTTTAAGATAGTTGAGGTTCACTGGCTAAAAGATCTTTAAGCTACGCTGACGATCTGTTTACTCTCTACGTCCGTCCCAATTAATAAACGGAAAACACACCGATTGTGAGACTGCAATCAATAATTGTTTTTCCAAAGGGCAAGCTCGCGGTTTATCTCGTAAACTCGCATGATGACAACACGTTGGCTGTTAATTTAGGGCGCGGAGCAGCAATGAAATCTCAATTGGATTTGAACCTCTTAAAGGTGCTAACACTTCTTGATCAGTATCGTCACTTAAAGCCAGTGGCAAAATCACTTGGTAAAACGGAAAGTGCAGTAAGTAAGCAATTAGCGAAACTTCGTGAACAGTTAGGGGACCCACTCTTTGTTCGCGGAGCGCATGAATTTGAGCCCACTGAATATACACTACAATTGCTACCTAAAATCTCGGAAGGGATGCAATTGATTGATACTGCATTAACTCGAGAAGCGTTTGATCCAAAGAGTCATAAGAAAGAAATTGTCATTGCACTACCGGATATTGCTCAATGTATATTAGGAGACCAGATTTTAATTGATCTGCTTAATACATTTCCCAATGCACCGATTAAGCTCACCTCATGGCATGATCTAACGGCTAAGTACATTCTTGAAGACCGAATTGATGTCGGTATTCACTATTTTAATGAAGCGCAGACCAAAACCATCTATCAACAACCACTCAGTGCTTACCGGGGTGTGATCGTTACACCGGCTTCTTTAGGTGACCTGAGTCTGGAAGAAAAGTTGAAGTTGCCCTTTGTTTTAATGGAAATGAAAGGGTGGTTGAATAACAAGGCAGTCACCAAGCAAGCATTGGTCGCAGCAGGGTATGATATTAAGAAAATAGCGACGGTCGATAGCACCAGTTGTTTGTTTAAGACAATTGAAAAACTGGGTTGTGCAACGCTATTTCCTTATTCACATTATTTACCCGACAATCTCGTTGGGGAAGAACTTCCAGAGTCAGTGCAGCGAAACTGTCGGCTGTCTATTGTGGCCAATTATAAATTGGCCAATAGAGGGAACCCGCTACACCAACTGTTGGTTAAGAAGTTGACGCATCATCTGTTTGAGCCCCACAAACTACATGATCCTGAAGATGCATAAGTTCAACAATTGAGCCCACATTGTATTTGTCGAGAATGCGTGACTTATAAGTACTGATGGTTTTAGAGCTCAGTGATAAAAGCTCTGAAATCTTCTTGTTTGTGTAGCCCTTCATCAAATAATTAAACACAACCGTTTCTCGGTTGGAAAGTGCGATATTTCGGCGTGTTTTGTGTTGCTCATGTTTAAAGACAGAGTAGCCTCTGGCAACGCTGATGATCGCCTCTTTTAACACCAGTGCAGATTCGGTTTTAGCCACATAACCATTTGCACCAAGTTTATAAGCGGTATCTGAATACATTGGATGCTTGCTACCAGAAATAAACAAAATCTTACCTTGGTAACCATGGGCACGTGCTCTACGTACAAATTCGAAGCCATCAGAGTTATCTAAATCAACATCAAGTATCACCAACTTAATATCGTGGTTGCGGATCAGCTGAACACCAAAAGTTGCTGAGTTAGCCTGAAAGACTTGAGCTTGTGGCAGAGAATCGTAAACAATCTGTTCAAGCGCTTCACGCATGATGGGCTGAGTATCGATAATAAGTGTTTTTGTAAATGACATGACCATATTCTCGTTGTTATTAACCAAAGGTCCTTGTGTACCAACTCCGTTAGGAGAGTAATGTAGGTCAAAGCTGACGGAAAAGGTGGAAAAGCGTTGTTTCCTTAAAGGAAAAATCGTCATGAAAGTGTCATATGCGTCAATTGCTTGTCAGCTTAAGGTGCTTGATTTAAGGCGGGGTCAGTGATCTAGCTGTTGTTTGGCTTAAATTAAGTGTCGTTGAATTTTATGAAAAAATTATGTGCGTAGCAGAGCTACAGGTCAGGTGTAGGTAAGAAGCGCTATATTTTTACTAAGATAACCGCTAGACTCGTGTTTTTTCAATTGGGGCAATGTATGAGCCAAGATCATCAGGCAGAACAAGCAGAAGAGATTGAAATTGAAGCGATTGGTATCGAAGTTTCATCTCAGCCTATAGAGCTCTATAAAGTCTTTAAAATTGCTAATTTAGTTGGCGGTGGTGGTGAAGCGAAACACCTCATCTCAGAAGGTTATGTTGCGGTTAACGGGGAACTGGAGACACGTAAACGCCGGAAGATGTACGATGGCGATTTCTTTGAATTCAATCAAGAGTATTATGTGGTGGTTTGTGACACTCCACCTGTTGAAGTCCTAGAAACCCCAAAACCTAAACAGAGCCAAAAGTCAGATAAGAAAAACGCCCAGAGCAAAAAAGCAGAGAAAAAACAGCCGAAACAAAAGAATAAGCCAAAGTCGAATGGCCGATCATCGATTGATTTCTTTTAAATCCCACTGAGCAAACTTCTACGTAGGCCACCTTGTATTCAAGGTGGCTTTTTTGATCGTCGACTCGCAATACAAACTTCACACACTTTGGCCTACAAAGGTAAAGAACGTAAATAGCAGATGACACCAATAGAAATCTAAATGATAATGCATTGCGTTTGTATTAATGGAGTCGAGATATGAAATTATCAGCAATTGCATTGGTTACCGGACTGATTGCATTCGGTGCTCAGGCTGAGCAAATTGAAATAACCCATGCACAGGGAACAACGACGGTTGAGACCCAACCAAAGCGTGTTGTGGTTATCGGGTTAGGTGCGCTGGATACCGTAAAAGAATTTGGTGTGGAGCCAGTAGCAATCTCTACGGTAAGTATGTTTCCAGAGTACTTAGCTGAGTACCGCAAAGGTGACTATGTTTCGGCTGGTAGTTTGTTTGAACCTGACTACGAAACCATTTTTACGCAAAAGCCAGATCTCATTATTGTCGGTGCTCGTGGTGCAAGCAAATACGATGAGTTATCTGAAATTGCACCAACGATTGTATATGCCGCAGACAGCAAACAAGGTTACTGGGCAAGCACACAGCAACAGTGGCGTAATCTAGGCAAGGTCTTCGATAAGCAGGATTATGTAGAGCAGAAAATCGCGCAAGTTGATGCGGATTTCAAGGCTATTCGTGAATACAACCAAACGAATAATGTGGATGCATTAACTGTCATGAGTGCTGGTGGCAATATTACAGCATTTGGTGCTAAATCGCGTTTTGCATCTATCTACAAAGATTTCGGTTTCAAAGAAACAGTTGAAGGTATAAAAGAGAGTCGCCACGGTGATCTGATCTCTTACGAGTTCATTAAAGATAAAAACCCAAGCACGCTATTGATCATCGATAAAGACAAACTGATCAATAAAGGCAAAAGCACTACAGAGCGTGACTTTGAAAATGATTTAGTGAAAGCGACGAAAGCTTACCAAAACAAGCACATGGCCTATCTAGACATCAATGCTTGGTATTTGTCCATTGCTGGTATGCGTGCAACTGAACAGATGATTGATGATGTGAAGTCATCGTTAAGTATGTAATTCGAAGGGTTTAAGCAGAGGTTAACTTTGAAGAAGTTATTGCTGCTCCTGATTTTATTGAGCCTATCTTCACTTTTTGTGGGGGTAGGCGATTTAAATTTAGGGGCATTGTTATCAGGTGATGAAGATGCATGGCACCTGATGATCACCAGTCGTATTCCAAGACTTGTCGCTGTTTTGTTAGCGGGGGGAGGGCTCAGTATTGCAGGCCTCATCATGCAACAAATTAGTCAAAACCGTTTTGCAGCACCTTCTACTTCCGGGACGATCGAATGTGCCATGTTTGGCTATGTGCTTAGCTTGGTATTATTTGGTGACGGTGAACAGCTTTGGCTGATTTTTTTAGTCGCGATGGCGGGCACTTTACTGTTCATTCAGTTTATTAATCGTATCCAATTTAAAAACGCGATTTTTGTACCATTAATCGGGATCATTTATGGCGGTGTCGTTGATTCTTTAGCGACCTTCTTAGCTTACAAATATGATGCGGTACAAAACGTGTCTGCGTGGGCCGTTGCGAACTTTGCCAACTTGCTACAAGGTGACTACGAGCTACTCTATATCGCGTTACCTGTAGCGATTTTCAGCTACATGTTCGCGACGCGAATCTCTGCGGTCGGGCTTGGAAAAGACTTTGCTGTTAACCTCGGGCTTAACTATCAACAGGTATTGGTTATTGGTGTTTTACTGGTCTCCGTGATGTCGGCCAGTGTTGTGATGATTGTTGGTCAATTGCCATTTTTAGGGCTGATTGTGCCCAACTTGGTCAGTCATTATTTCGGTGACAATCTAAGGCGAAACATTCCAATTACCGCAATTTTAGGCGCATTGATCGTACTCGGCTGTGATTTGGTTGGACGCGTGATTATTTTCCCGTATGAAATCCCTATTTCGATGATCATCAGTATCTTAGGTGGCAGTGTGTTCATCTTCTTTATCTTGCGAGGTCAACGTCGTGCAGGATAAGCATAAATTAATTGTATTGGCTCTCGCAGCCATCGTATTTTCTGGTTTGTTTATTGGTATTGGTTTGAACGCTGATAACTATCACTACTTCTTATCTCGTCGTGTACCCAAAGTATTGGCTATGGTTTTAGCGGGTATTGCTATTGGCCAGTCTGCGCTTGCGTTTCAGACAATCACCAACAACCGTATTTTAACGCCAAGTATCATGGGGTTTGACTCGTTATACCTCTTTACCCAAGTTGTTGTTGTCGCGGTATTTGGTGGATTGAGTGCATTTATGTTGAATGCCTATATCAACTTCTCGCTGTCAGTGGTGGTGATGTTAGGCTTTTCATTTTTGCTATACAGCTTTTACTTCCGTGGTGAACGGCAAAACTTAATGGTTTTATTGTTGCTTGGTGTGATTTTGGGGCAGTTATTTAGCAATATATCCTCATTTTTTATCATGTTGATGGACCCAAATGAGTTCGCGGCAGTACAAGACAACATGTTCGCGAGTTTTAATAACGTTAAAGTCGAGCTAGTGTATTTATGTACTCCGTTATTGCTGTTGGTTAGTGCGGCATTGTTTCACTTGCGTCGCAAGCTCGATGTGTTTTGGTTAGACCGAGATAACGCGACCAGTTTAGGGTTAGATGTCCAGCGAGTGACGCGTCAGGTGTTGATGCTTTCTGCAATACTCATCGCGATTTCAACAGCACTGATTGGGCCGATCATGTTCTTTGGGTTCCTAGTAACCAATTTAGCTCGGGAAGCATTCAAAACCTATCAACATAAAGTGTTATTGATTGGCTGTTCGCTGATTTCAATTGTTGCCTTATTGGGTGGGCAATGGATCGTTGAAAATCTATTTAGCTTTTCAACCACGCTGAGCGTAGTTATTAACTTTGTCGGTGGCATCTACTTCTTGTCAATGCTGCTGCGCAACCGGATTGTATAGTGTTGCCATGATTAAATTAAAAGGTCTTACAAAAGTTTTTGGGCAGTCAGCTGTTGTTGATACAGCAAGTGCTGAGTTTGAAAAAGGCAAAGTCACCTCCATTATCGGGCCAAATGGCGCCGGAAAGAGCACACTGCTATCTATGGCAAGTCGCTTAGTCAGTAAGGATAGCGGTAGCGTACATATTGACTGCAAGGAACTGGCGGAATGGGACACAAAAGAGTTGGCTAAGCGTTTAGCCGTTCTTCGCCAAGCGAATAACATCACCATGCGTTTTACAGTAAGAGAAATGATTGCATTTGGTCGTTTCCCTTACAGTCAGGGTAAGCTTACAGAAGAAGACAAACAGGTCATTGCCAAAGCGATAGACTACCTCGACTTAACCGATATTCAAGATAAGTACTTAGACGAGCTGAGTGGTGGCCAACGTCAATTGGCATTTATTGCCATGGTGATCGCGCAAGATACAGATTATGTATTTCTCGATGAGCCATTAAACAATTTAGATATCAAACATTCATTGCAAATCATGCGTAACGTGCAACGGTTAGCCCACGAGTTGAATAAAGCGCTTGTGGTTGTGATTCACGATATAAACTTTGCCGCGTGTTATTCCGATATCATCATTGCATTGAAAAAGGGCAAGGTTGTTGCCAATGGAACCGTAGAAGAAGTGATTCGAAGTGACGTTCTGGAGTCCATCTATGAAACACCATTCAATATTATAGAAATGGATGGTAAGCGCATGTGCACTTACCATTAACTCAGTTCAAGAAACAGGTCTAGCTATGCTAGGCCTTTATTTTGTTAGGTCTTCGATGATAGGGCAGTGGCTACCTGAATCACCAGGGCATGCAGAAACCCAGCTCTTGAGTTGCTTCTCGATTTCTTTTAACTCTCGGATCTTTACACTAATTTCTTCAAGCTTTTCCAATGTCCGAGCTTTAACCTCACTACTTTTTCGGTTTGGGTTTTGGGCTAACAAAACGAACTCTTTACACTCGGCAAGAGAGAAGCCTGCATTTTTTGCTCGCGAAACCAAATTCAGTTCCTGAATATGCTTCTCGCTGTATTCTCTATATCCAGCATCAGAACGATTCGGTGGGCTGATAATACCCTTGTCTTCGTACAAACGGATAGATTTGCTGGAAAGCCCGGTCAACTTTGCAACAGCGCCAATATTCATAAATTACTCCGCATCTTATGAGACACTATAATTTTAACCTGAGCTGGAAGGTAACCAAAGTTTTTCTTATACGTTGAGTTGAGTATTCAACTATTTTTTAATGGAATTTATAGAAGTGGTTGAGATTGAGCATATGCATATGTACTCAATCCATTGTCATAACTGTGATCGCGTAGATTTAATTCTGGGTTCAAAAAAAAACGAGAATTGCGTTAGATCAAGAAAAAACTGTTTGTTTTGTTGAGTCTATAAAAGAAAGTTGAAAGATTCAAAATTTATTGAATAATGACATCATACAAACAATGAAGTTCACGGCTTCTATAGTTCAGTCTGCAACAGGATACATACCCCCATGTCAAATTCGTTTGTGCTGGTTATCAACTCAGGTAGTTCTTCTCTCAAATTCGCTGTTATTGATTCTAATACTGGTGAAGCCATTGTTAGTGGTTTAGGAGAGTGTTTTGGTTTACCTGAAGCGGTAATTAGCTGGAAATACAACGGTGAGAAAACCGAAGAACCGATTTCAGCACCGGACAACCATCACCAGCACGCGATTAACCGAATTGTAGGCTTAATTGAAACACTAGGTTTTACTAATGATCTGGTTGCCGTGGGACATCGTATCGTACATGGCGGTGAGAAGTTCACCTCTACAGTTCGTATTAATAAAGAAGTTCTAGCAGAAATTGAGAGCTTGTCTGATCTAGCTCCGCTCCACAACCCGGCAGGCGCAAAAGGCATCGAAGCGGCAATGCAAGCGTTTCCAAGCCTTCCTCAATTTGCTGTATTTGATACCGCGTTCCATCAAACAATGCCTCAAAAAGCATTTACTGGCGCTATCTCTAACGAACTGTATAAAGAGTACGGCATCCGTCGATACGGTTTCCACGGCACTAGTCATTACTTCGTAAGTCGTGAAGCGGCGAAAATGCTGAACAAATCCGTTGAGCAATCGAGCTTTATTTCGGTTCACCTAGGTAATGGCGCGTCAGTCTGTGCGATTGAAAATGGCCGTTCAGTTGACACCTCAATGGGCTTTACACCACTGGCTGGCCTAATGATGGGCACTCGCTCTGGTGACTTGGACCCAGGCGTGATTGAGTTCCTAATCAAAAAAGGTTGGACGACAGAGAAAGTGTTTGAAACGCTAAACAAGAAGTCTGGCTTCTTAGGGGTTTCTGGCTTAACTTCAGATGCACGTGGCATTCTAGAAGCGATGGAAAATGGCCATGAAGGTGCCAAGCTCGCATTTGAAGTCTTCACTTACCGCGTTGCTAAGTACATCGGTTCTTACCTGATCCCATTAAGCACGCTAGATGCGGTTATCTTCACTGGTGGTATTGGTGAAAACTCATTGCCAATTCGCCGTGAAATTCTGCGTAACCTGAAACTGCTTGGTTTTGTTGAAGATGAAAAAGGCAACGAAGACGCACGTTTTGGTAACGCTGGCGTTATCGCAAAATCTGAATTGCTAGATGCTGTTGCTATGGTGATCCCAACCAACGAAGAGTTCGTGATTGCGCAGCAGTCAGTAGAACTACTGTAATAGATTTCCAAACTTAATAGTAAAAAGCGAGCCCTAGTGGCTCGCTTTTTTGGTTTCTAATGGTGGTTTATTTAGACTAGATGGATCAGTGTAAAGTTTATTTATATCCATTTTTGTAATTATATAGTTTATGTATTCTGTTTGATTTAAATAACAATTCTTCCAATTTTGTTGTGCTAGCATCGCAAGTAAAGTTTTTGTTTGCTTGAAGGAGAAATGTATTGGCTAGGCGAGGAAGTGGTTTAAGGACAGCTATAAAGATAGTTAAGGCAATAGATAGGGCCAATAAACAAGCCGCTCGTGAAGCTCAACGTAGAGAGAAAACTCGACAACGTGCTGAAGCTCAAGCACTTAGAGAACATGAACGAGCAGTGCGTGAGGCTCAGCGAGAACTAAAGCGACAAGTAAGAGAACAAAAATCCATCGCAAAGAAAGAGTTTAAGAATGCTTTAGCTGATGCAAGTCAGGAGTATCAAGAGCGCTGCGAAGAACGAGCCGCCCTTAGAAAGCAATTTATACAAGAGGTTTTAAGGTAAAAATGGATAATAATTTACTGATGTTGGCAGGCATATCTTTGTTAGCAGTTTTGCTGACCTATATAGTGACGAAACGATCTGCGGATAAAAAAGTTGGGCAATATAAGTCAATTGATGAAGCGTTAACGAAAGCTAAAGAAAAACACGATGCATTAAAGAAAGCTAATAACTCACTAAAACATACTACTGAGATAGCAAAGCAGTCGCTTTCCCAAATTCATGCTGAAACTGCTGACCTTCAAGCTTTGAAAGGACAAGATGATTCTCTTAAAGTTAGTATTCAAGAACAGCAAGAGTCTCTTGACGCTGCTAAAAATACCCTAAATAAACTTAATGCCAATATTGAAAAAAGCGAACTTGACCTGAACGAGCTAATGGGTGAAATAGACTTGTATTCACGACTCGATGAATACACTGCCTATGGTCATTTCGAAATGCCTCAATATCTCTACGAAACGTCTACTCGCTATGCTGAAGAGATCAAAGATATCAGGCAGCAACAAAAAGACATGATTAAAGCGAAGACCGCAGTCACTTTCCCAGAAACTACTGTTATTTCTAATGACAAGTCTTTCAATAAGAAAATTCTTAATGGCCAAGTTAAGTTGATGCTCATAGCGTTCAACATTGAATGTGACATGCTTATTGGCAAAGTATCTCCAAGCTCATTTGGTCGTACACTGGAAAGAATCGAGAAATTAGCAAACACTCTAGAAAAGTCGGCTGCGACACTTGAGTGTGGCTTTGATATCGACTACATCGAACTAAAATTCGAAGAATGTAAGCTTCAGTATCAATATATTTTGAAGAAGCAGGAAGAAATTACCGAACAGAAACTTATCAAAGAGCAAATTCGTGAAGAGCAGAGAGCAATAAAGGAATTTGAAAAGGCTATTGCTGAAGCTGAGAAAGAAGAAAAAATGTATCGAAACCTTCTTGATAAAGCTCAGCAAGAGCTTGCTCAAGCGAATGAGCAAGAACGTACTGAAATGGAACAAAGAATAGCGATTTTAGAACAACAACTAGCCGCAGCCGAAGCTAAAGAAGAGCGTGCTAAAAGTATGGCTGAGCAAACTCGCAAAGGCCATGTCTATGTGATAAGTAACATTGGCTCGTTTGGTGAAGATATCTACAAGATAGGTTTAACGCGCCGGCTCGAGCCGATGGATAGGGTTAAAGAACTTGGTGATGCCAGTGTACCATTCCCGTTTGATGTACATGCCATGATTTATACAGATGATGCGCCTGCACTCGAAACAGCATTACACCGTGAGTTCCACTCTCAACGTGTTAATGCAGTTAATCTTCGTAAGGAGTTTTTTAATGTCGATCTAGAAGATATTAAAGACGCTGTTGAAAAGATCGCTGGAGTAGATGCTGAGTTTAAAATGACTGCTCTAGCGGAAGACTATTACGAAAGCCTTCGTCTTAGTGATGCAGCCTGATTTTAAGTGCACTAGCTTATAACTCTAGTGAGTTTCATCATTCGATATGCTAAACGTGACTACACTAACATCGGTGGGTTACTAATTTCGTAACACTGCCATACTTACATTAATTTATGAGTTACTAATGTTTGATTATTTGAAGATTAGCTCTGTCCAAAAGCATGTTAGAACAAAACATACTAATAAATTGCAAACTAACAAGGAGTCCGTCATCGAACACCAATTTGTTGATTTACTGTAACTCCAAGCCAAATTGACTATTAAAAGCGAGCCTATATGGCTCGCTTGTTGGTTCGGTTTTCGGTGTTTTTAAAAATCTGCCATTAGCCGTTTATAGCGCATGTCATCTTCATACATTTTGTGAAAGACTTGATATTTGGCGTCGTAGAAACGTTTTATCTTTTCAGTCTGTGGCATCACGCTCTTGCTAATTCGGCTCATAGCGTTCATTGCATCAGGGATGTCACTGTAAAAACCGGCGGCTACCGAGCCTAACATTGCCGAACCTAGTATGACGGCCTCGCTCTCTTCAGGAAGAAGGATGATACATCCCGTCGCATTGGCATGTTCTTGCAGGAAGATGCTGTTTTTGGTTCCTCCGCCACATGCCATGATGGTGTCGATGTCATAACCGCTTTCGTTCATCACTTCGATAATATGGCGAGTACCAAGTGCAATCCCTTGAATGGTGGCCAAATATTGAAGGGCCATATCATCCAGTACTTTGGACATCCTTAACCCTGTGATGGAACCGGTTAAATGTGCATTTGCTCGTGGAGAGCGATTGCCATGGAAGTAAGGCAGTACATGAATATCTTTGGTTAGAAAAGCGATGTCTTCTTTATTTCCAGCAAGCTTTAACAGGTGGTCATTTAAGTATTCATAAACCGTTTTACCTTGCTTGTTCGCTAGTTCTTTCGTGCTTTCATAAAGTGGATGCGACGTAATGATATGGTCGATGAGTGCTCCTGTGGCCGATTGTCCACCTTCATTGAGCCAATATCCCGGAATCATAGCGCTGTAATACGCTCCCCAAATGCCATCAATAAACCGTGCTGTTTTGGACGCGGCCATATGGCAGGAGGAAGTACCACCAATCAACGCTAACCGTTTATTGAAATCCACTTTTTCTCCTGTCATGCCAGGTGCTCCTAGCACTCCTATACCGCCAGCATGAGCATCGATAATAGCGGTGCCCACAGCCGTACCGGTTATTAAACCTAAGTCATCTGCTGCATGAGCGGTGAGGCCATTACCTACAGGTTGGCCCATTGGTAAAATTCTATCGCCGATAGCCTTGGCGTCGTTTTCTAGTAACTCTTCTAGACCAATCAGCTCAAAGAAATCCTTATCCCATTTATTTTCATGACCTAGGTATGTCCACTTACATACTGTTGAGCACAGTGAACGACTCGCATCAAATGTTGCTTTCCACGTAAGAAAGTCTGGTAAGTCAAAGAAGTAGCCAGATTTCGCCCATGTGTTTGGCATGTTTTGCTTTAACCATAGCAGTTTAGGTGTTTGCATTTCGGGTGAGATACGATTACCCACGTAAGCTAAAACAGGGTGCTGAGTTTTGTTGATTCGATCTGCTTGGGTCATTGCGCGGTGATCCATCCACATAACAACGTTTTGTTCACTGCGTCCAGTAGGGCTGACGGTTAGCGGCTGACCACTTTTATCTAATACAACCAATGAACAGGTCGCATCAAAACCAATCCCTTTGACTTGGATAGGGTCAATATTGGCTTTTGATACGGCGTCTTTTACCGCAAGACACACACATTGCCAGATGTTGTCGGATGATTGTTCAACGAAGTTCGCTTGAGGTGTGAACATTAAGGTATCGCGTTTGGCTTCTCCCACTTTGCGACCTTCGGCGTTAAATACGCCTGCTCGAGCACTGCCGCTGCCTACGTCAACGCCGATAAAATAAATACTCATATACCGCTCCGTTAAGTTTTATTTTTTTGTAAGAAGATGAATAAGATCAAGATACCGCCCCACAGTGCCATCGTGAGGTAACTGCTCACCCCTAGTAAGTTAAGGCCACTTTCTAGTGTCTGTAATACGATAAGTGCAAGGCCAATGCCGACAATGCGTCCAAAGCCACCATCAGGGTTGATTCCCCCAAGCACTGACGCAAGAATCGCGATCAGTAAGTAAGACTCTCCATAACCTGCTTTGGCTGAGTTGAACTTTGCCATCATCACAATAGCAGCAACCCAACAGAGCACCGAGGAGATAACGTAAACATACAAAATGGCTTTGTGTGTGTTGATACCAGAAAAGCGAGTGGCTTTTTCATTAGAGCCCATGAGGTAGATAGTTTTACCTAAACTGGTGTGTTCAAGTAGCGCCCATAAGCCGATGGCAAAGCCAATAAATAAAATCAGTGGCATTGGTACGCCAAATACGGTGCCATTCCCCAGAACTAGCAACGCTTCAGGAAAACCTGAGATGACGCTACCCCCGGAGATCAAAACGTTGAGACCATTGATGAGTGTCATGGTCCCCAGCGTTGCGAGGATAGGAGAAACACCTATGTAGGCAATCAATGCACCATTGAGCAAACCGACAACAATGGCCGTAATAAGTCCTCCAATCAGCGCGAGGATGAGTACTGCTGAGCTATCTGGAGCTTGCGTAATGATGCTCGCCATGACCAAACCACACGCATTCGTCGTTGCAATGATCGACAGGTTGATCCCACCAGTGAGCATACAAACCGCCATTGCAAGTGCGAGTAGGCCGAGTAATGGCATTTGTGACGACATTGACTGTAAGTTATCAATCGAGAAAAAGGCTTGTCCGCTTGAAAACGCCATAACCACGAGGATGCCGACCAAAATAACCAATAGGTAGCGAATGTTCTTATCGGTTGGCAGTTTTAAACTATTTAGCATGTGTTCCATAGTTTATATTCCTTTAAGCGTCTGTTTTTTCTCATTGATTGCGGTCATGCTGATGCTGCAAACAATGATTAAGCCAGTTACGACCGTGTGCCAGTAAGAAGGCACACTGAGTAACGTTAGGCCGTTTTTCACAACGGCGAGCAAAATAACGCCAAGAACCACGCCAAATAGTGTGCCTTTACCGCCTGTCATGCTGGTCCCACCTAACACAACAGCGGCCAATACCGTGAGCTCAAATCCCATAAGAGAATTTGGAGCTACGGACTGGGTGATTTGGGTTTGGACAACAGAGGCAATACCAGCTAGCGCCCCCATGTAACCGTAAACAAAGAGATTAATACCAAAGAGGTTGATACCAATACGACTCGCAGCGTCTGCATTTCCTCCTACGGCATAGATCTGACGACCTAAGCGTGTTTTAGACATCAAAAATGAAGTGAGAGCAATCATGGCAACTACGGTCATGATGGGAAGTGATAGACCATAGTCATATCCATCGCTGCCTGTGAATGTGAATAGCTCAATACCATCCATAAACCAGTCAGGAAAACCGTATAACCATTCGCCGTTGCTAAAGTAAATCAGTAAGCCAAAGAAAACGTTAAGTGTTGAAATAGTAATGATGATCGCTGGTACTTTGAGTTTGTATACCAGCGTGGCATTGATCATGCCCAGTAAAACCCCGACAAGTGTTGCAATCGCAAACGCAATCATAAAATTACCGCCAAGCGTCAAAATGTACGTTGCAGTGATGTACTGAGCGATCGCGGCGGTCGCGGGAAAGGAGATATCAATGCCGCCTGCGATGAGCACAACAAACAAACCACAAGCCATGATGCCAAGTAATGCTGAACTGACTGACATATCGAAAATATTGCCCAGAGTCAGGAAGTCATCTGAGATGAAGGTCAGCACGCTAACGATCAACACAATCATTAAAGATAAGTAGAACTCATGACGTTTGGCGAATGAAGATAAAGAACAACGAAATTGGTTAAGCATTAACAGCCTCCATGATTTCTTGTTCAGTAGAGTGGGTTGGTTGGAAGTCATGAGTGAAACGTCCTTCTTTCATCACAATCACGCGGTGGCTGTTATAAAACACTTCTGGGATCTCATCGCTGATCATAAGGATGGCCATTCCTTTTGCCGCAAGGTCTTTAGCAATGGTGTAAATTGCTTCTTTATTGGCAACATCGACACCAACAGTCGGTGAGTCGAGGATAAGGACATCAGGCTCTGCGGCGATCCATTTTGCAATAGAGATACGCTGAGCATTACCACCAGATAAACTGGTCACGGGCAGCATTGGATCAGCCACTTTGATTGAGAGCGAAGAAATTAGCTTATCGACAAGCTTGCTTGCTTTTAGGTGATCAAGAAATCCAGATGCTTTCTTGAGGCGTGGCATGACTGAGGCTGTGATATTGTCTTGAATGGCTTGGTCCATCACTAGTCCCGTCGACATTCGATCTTCAGATACGTAACCAATGCCTTGAGAAATTGCATCTCGATTAGATTTGAATTTCGTGGGCTGACCATTTACGCGTATCACACCACTGTCTGGCTGCGTTATGCCAAATAGCGCCATACATAGTTCTGTGCGGCCCGCGCCAAGTAACCCAGTAATAGAAACAATTTCACCTGCACGAACCTGAAATGAAATGTCTTTAAACTGACCGTGTTTAGAGAGATTCTCGACGTCCAGTTTGACTTCACCTTGCTGATGATAACTCGGGAGGGGAGTGAACTCGAAGCGTTGTCCGGTCATTAAAAACGCTAACTCATCACTGTCGACGTCATCTGCTTGATAGGTTCCAATGGTGCGACCATCGCGAATAACGGTGATTCGGTCAGAAATTTCCATCACTTCATCAAGTTTGTGGCTCACGAATACAACAGTAACCCCTTTGGATTTCAGATCGGCGACAACGTCGATTAGCTGGTTTACTTCAGTACGTGTGAGTGATGCCGTCGGCTCGTCCATGATCATCAGTTTAGCGTCTGATGCCATTGCCCTGCATATCGCAACAAGTTGGCATTCTGCAATCGAAAGCTGTTCTATGCGTTTTTCTAACGGCAGTTTGACGCCTACTTTTGCCATCGCTCGAATTGCAATGTCTTGGATACGCTTTTTTTGGACGAATCCTTTGGCCCACTCAACATGATCTTGAATGGCAATGTTTTCAGCGACCGTTAAATTCGGAAATAGAGACAAGTCTTGATAGATAACTTGAATGCCGTGTTCTATTGATTGCTGCGGGGAGAGTCGAGAATAGCTTTTGTCACCCAGTATGATTTTAGCCCCTTTTTCTGGTGCGTGAACGCCGGAAATAACTTTAAATAACGTGCTTTTACCACACCCATTTTTGCCAGCTAAGCAGTGCACTTCACCCTGATTGAACGTAAGGTCTATTCCATCCAATGCCTTCACCGAGCCAAAGTGTTTAGATACCTGTTTGAGGGTAATAAAAGGAGTATCAGACATAACCATTTCCACAATGAGAGGACGAATGAGGGGGGCGGCATTGCACCGCCCATTTACGACAGAAAGTGCCGTGCTTAGAAACCTAGTTGACGAGCGTTGGTTTTGTCGACTTCTAGGATTTTGTTGAACTTAATTACGCGGTTTTGTGTATCGATTTCTGCATCGCCAAGGCCTTGAACGGTTACACCTTGAGAGACTTCTTTACCTTCAAGCATTTGCTTAGCGACAGCCACTAAGGCATAGCCCGCATCCGCAGGGTTCCATAGGAAGCCTTTATCGATTTCGCCACGCGCTAAGTAAGGTGCGGCTTGGCTTGGCATCATAATGCCAACTACGCTGATCTTGTCTTTAGCACGTTTCTTCTTAAGAGCTTCTCCAGCACCAATCCCACCGAGTGAACCGTAAGAGATGATACCAGTCATATCTGGGTGTGCTTTCATCAAATCATTGGTTGCGGCATAAGATTGGTCGATACTTTCTGCAACTGGCATACGGCTGGTTACTTCATGCATATCTGGGTAGGTTTTCTTTTGGTAATCGATCGCAAGATTCGCCCAGTTGTTGTGTAGTGGCACAGTTAATGAGCCAACATAAATGGCGTAGCCACCTTTTTTATCCATGTTTTTTGCTAGCTCATCCATGGTCGCTTTTGCGTACGCTTGGTTATCGATCGTTTCGATGTCCCAATCTGCGCCATGTCCATCCGGAGACTCATGGGTTAACACAATGATCCCTTTCTCCCGGGCTTTTTTAAACACAGGTTCTAGTACCGTCACGTCGTTTGGTACGACGGTAATCGCGTCCACACCTTTGGCGATTAAATCTTCAATAATTTTTACTTGTTGAGCTGGGTCAGGAGTTGATGGACCCAGTTGGCGTGCGTTAACACCTAGATCTGAAGCCGCCTGCTCAATACCTTTGTTCATTTGGTTAAACCAAGGGATACCCGAAACTTTAACCACGTTTACGATTTCATAATCTTTCGCTTGAGTAGCTGTAGCAGCAAGGGCGAGCGTTAAAGCTGCCACGTTTAATAAGACCTTCTTCATCTTCATCAATCCTTTAATTGTTATGGGTAGGGGGTAAGGTGAATCGATGAAACGATCTTAAGGTGCCTTTCAATAAGAGTTTGAGTACTTGATGTCTCATTGTGATCTAAGCACGTTAATGTTAATCGATAGGTGTTTTTGTGTTGCGATATTGTTAAATTTTTAGTGTGATGTGATTTTATCGGCGATTTGGGAGGGTCGTAGTTAACATTTAAGAAATAATATTAACAATGAGTTAACATAAATAAAAAGATAGGTAATTATAAATGTATGGTTGTGTACTTAGTGAGCAATTAATTAATAAAAATCTCAGGCCCATCACACTATTTAAGAATACAGGACATGATCTTATTAAAGTTCTGTGATGAACCGTCAGTTGCTTTTTCTAAGCATCAAAGCAAAGTGCAAGTAAGCTGTAATTATATAACGAAATCTATTCTCAAATATACTCTTTGATTGCTTCCTAAAGAAAATCTGTCACAAACAAGGACGAAAAGAAATTCTTGCGAATCTGGCTAGGGTATCTTGATCTTTCGTGAGTGTTTTTTGAACGTCATGCTAAGGAGTTAAAACTTATTTCGCTTAAAACAAACCACAACGCAAAATTATGCTAAGAACAATGTTAATTGGTATTCGATGGGAACTGTTGCTGTAAGTTATGAAAAGTATAGGCCGTATTTATGACAAACCTAAGGACAGAATGACTTTAAAGGAATAATTAAATGATGGTAAGAACCAGATCTTATTCACACTTTGTTAATTCAGTGACTTCAATTAAATCTAGTCTAAATTATGAGAATAAAGGCAAGTTATTATATCCAAGCTAATACATAAGTTAATAGGATAATTAAAATGAATAAAACTTTTGCAGCATTGGTTGGATGTTTATTGTTGGTAGGGTGTATTCCTGAGGAGAATAAGGAATACAAAATTATATTGTCAGAAGAAGACCGCCAAGCCTTAGAGAGCGCATCAACAACAAAAGAGCAATTAACGTATCTGTATCAGAATTTTGAGCCTGTCCTTAATCGAGATGACACTTTAAAAGGTATTGATGTCGATGAAAATGGCATCCGAGATGATATCGATGAGTTTATTAATGTATTGATAATCCCAGAAAATGAGCGCGGATACTATCAGCAAAGTGCAAGGCATTTACAAACGGTATTTGACTACGACTACTCGGAGGGGACCGAAATAGATACAGAGGTTGCAAGCGCGAGAGCAATTACACTTGATCCGGTTATTCACTGTATGATGCAACTGAATCTTGATTGGGATGATGCTACAGGTTCTGGGAATATTTTGTTTGCCATGACACTAAATACGAAGCTTAGAAGCGAGCACTATGTTCATTACAATAAAGCGTTAGATGGTACCGCTATTATAGGTACGGAGCCTACAGGAGATGACTGTGAGTAAATATATCATGTTTATAATAACTGTTACCTTTCTGTTCAATAGCTCTGCATTTGCCTATTGCTCGAATGAGAAGGGATATACTTTTGGATACTTAAATGGTGTAGTAACCACATTGAGAACTGCACGCCAAGATATGTTTCGACTGTATAGCATGGCGAAATCGGGAACCTCCAAGGATAGTGAGCCATTACAATTATATAATGATACGGGTGGTGGGTTAAGCACCGTTGAAGATTTTGTTGAGACATTTGACCAACGGTTGAGAGAATTAAATCTAACTGACTCCAAGTCTGAGCGTTGGGAAATCATGTGGATGATGTTGGATGGACAGCTTAAATCACCTGACGGTGAGACAACTTTGTTTAATCAAGACACTGACTCTGCAATATGGCATTTATTGGTTGCGGACTTACGACAAGACTTAAGCAAGCTAATCACTGCTGCAAGTACATCTCTTCTTCAACAATTTAGCAGCTCCCCAAATACCCACGAGGTTAGAAATAAGCATAAAGAACTGTTAGATGACAGAATTCTAGCTGGTAATGGATTCGTTTTTGTTGCGCATTCACAGGGTAACTTGTGGTTAAACGAAGCGTATAATTATGTTACCGATAGCTACGGATACAGTGATGAGAATGTGAAGGTAGTGCATATTGCGCCAGCTTCGATCCAACTTAATGGTGAGCATCACCTCAATTCAAAAGATCTTGTAATTCGTATTTTACAGGAATCAAGCCTAACCCCTATAGCGAGTACATTTACTATGGACTTTGACGGTTCAAATGATTGGTTCGGTTTTGGGCATGGGCTAAATGCTACATACTTGTCTAATTTACCCCCTTATCCGCAAATTGATGTGCAATCATCTATGCATCGAGCATTTGATGAAGTAACAGTCCCTGAGTGGGAAGATTACATGTTTGAAGTTGAAGTTAAACAGAATATCTCGAGAGGTGGATATACTCGCCATGATTATGGTTTTATTGATCGTATGAGTGTTGAGGAGAGAAACAATGACCCTGAAAGAAGTTATTACTGTGATAATACACCAGATGATCTGTATCTCGATGAGATCGATTACATTGCATGCGATGCTGGTAGATTTTCTGAAAGTAAGAGCAATGAACGGGTCCTTTGGGACGGTTATATCAGTACAATCCTCACAAAGGAAACGCCAATATACCTAAGTTCTTCATCTCCTGCAGCAGGGAGACATACTTATGCTTGGGAACACTGTCATGGTGAGCCTGTTGAGTACGGTTCATACTTGTTAGCAGTAGATTTTGTATCGGAAAATGACTTTTGGTTCGATGCAACTTACGAAGTGACTATTCGGGACTTTACTGGTGAAGTTGTAGCTAAATCGGTGGCGGAGGCGACTTCACAATCACACCTTCTCTTTTTTGAAATGTTCCCACAGCGAGCTAAAAATAAAGGTGGCTTAGAAGTAGAGTCGAATCTACTTTTTTATCCGCTACCACACTAGCCTAATCTCAGATCTGCATAAGCGCATCTTTTTCAAGCCGAGTCACTTTAATACTCGGCTTTTTAGGTTGAAATGAATAGGCAATGAGTCCTGTCAGCAGATTCAGCATAAAACTGACATAGCTCCCGTACTGAGGTTTGTGTAACTGGCATTTAGTTAACGTGCTAATCTTGACTAATAACGTGTTGAAATAAAATAACGCGAGTCATCTATGGAATATATAAGAACTACGATAGACAAAATACCTACGTTACTTTTACTAGAAGCGGACCCAAGCCAAGCTAGTATCGAATCTTATCCTTTGGAATCGGCCTGCTATGTGGCAAAAGATTGCGATCTGATCATTGGTGCTTGTGTCGTCAAACAGATTGATGAGTACAGTGCTGAAGTGCTAAATATTGCGGTATTGCCAGCGTTCCAAGGGCAGGGTATTGGCTCAGAACTTTTAAAGTTTGCTTTAGCGACATTAGCAGAAGAGAAGGTGAGACGTGTCGAGCTGGGCACTGGTAGCTTTGGTTATCAACTCACCTATTATCAACGCGTTGGGTTTCGAGTTGATAAAGTGGTGAAAGACTATTTTCTGGATCATTATCCTGAACCCATTATGGAGCAGGGCATTCAGCACAAAGACATGCTTCGCTTATATATTGATTTATAGCACTAACATTCAACGTTAACGGATTTTATTGAAAGCCCCTTATCGATATGAAGGGGCTTTTACATTGTGTGATGTTACTTCCATATGAAGGCGGCTAGATGGATTTTGATGAAGGATTTTAAGACTTTATAAAAGTTTGTTGAGTTATCGGTTTTGTTAATGAATGGTGATGCTGACTCTAGGTTTACAGCAACACACTCTAAGGAGAACAAATGAGATCATTGTGCCGCTACCTTCTACCCGTATTGTTTCTTCCTTTACCTTCCATGGCATATGATGCGGAAAAGCATAAACAACCGTCTCTCGATGCGTTTAAGTTATACCAAACCTGCCAGCAATTGATGCCAGATAAATTGAAAACTGAATTTGGTGATGAAGAGGCCAACTATACTGCCGACGCGAATAAAGACTTGGACAACATTACCTTCTCCCGGTTGTGGAACTGGCACTTTTACGATGCACGCTTTGATTATGAAAAAATGCAGCCCGGCTCAATTTTGCCTAATTTAATTGGCATGAATCGCTCGTTACATCCCTATTTTGTTAAACAAGCTAATAAGTTACTTGAGCAAAAAGAAACGGCTAGTCACCAATCGCTGGAACTCATTGGCCACTTAATGCATTTGATCCAAGATATGGCCGTCCCAGCTCATGTCGCACCTATCTACCATCTTTCCACGCAAAAAGATGCCTTTGATGGTTATTCTCCGAAAGATGCAGTGGTGCTGACGATTTCTGAATCTGAATGTTCGTCGATGCTTCAACACATTCAAACGCCTGTCGAAATCCTTGAGCAAACGGCTCAAAACACATTAGCAGCCATTGACGGTGATATTAATGAGTCGTTGTCTTGGCGAGATTATTGGATGGTATATCCACATTATAAAGGCGATGTGAAACAAGGCTTCTCAAGCTATGGTAAATGTGGCAACGAGGGATTCGGTAATACAAATCACCCTATTTGTAATGGGACACAAACGGACTTCGATAACTTCTACAATGAAAGATATAAGCAAGCTGTTATGGGGTCACTGAAATTACTGATGTACAGTAATTCTTTAGCAAACTAGAGTCGTAAGTTGAGCGATTACTTTGATACTATTGTGCACTTAGGTGGATGTTGTTAGAGCACATTATGGCGAACCCAGAATACAAAGAAACATTGGATAGTCTTGATAAACTCAGTGTTTGTCTTTATCGCACCGGTATTAGCTTATTTTCTTTATCGATATTACTGCTTGCGGGGGCTTTGTCTGGCAAGGTTGAAGGGCTGATTGGCTTCACTAATCCAGCGTTGTTAATGATTGCGGTTTCTGCGGCACTGTGTGCGGCGAATATTCATGTTTACAGCAAACATGTACGAGCGGCTATCAGTTGGTCAGCTTGGATTGGGTTAGCCTTGATGATCAGCGACCCAGAACAGGTTCGTATGGGCATGTCTCTGGGGTTTATTTTTATCACTTTTTCCGGTATCGCTTTAAAGGAATCGTTCTGCTTTAAGGTGTTTGGCCTAAAGGCGGTTCCTGTCTTACTCGCCATTTCTGCGTTTGCGATATGGTTTGAACAACCGATGATCGCATCCGCTGCACTTGCTTTTTCTTCACTTGTTATGGGCTACCTTTCTTTTGCTAAATGGCGCATGCCATTGCATTTTGATATTGGGATAAAGTCCAACTATGAGGTGTAGTAAGTTAGTTGTGTCGGGTATGAGACGTGTAAGCTAAGGCGACTTTAGACGTCGGTTTCCGCTTGAGTTTTTGGTTAATAAACCGACCCGCTTCAATGACTTTATCCATATCTATCCCGGTGTTAATACCTAACCCACGGCAAAGGTATAATACATCTTCCGTTGCGACATTCCCGGCTGAACCACGTGCGTACGGGCATCCACCTAACCCAGACACGCTGCTGTCGATCACCCGTATTCCCATTTGTAGCGCTTGGTAGATATTAGGCAGCGCTTGTCCCCATGTGTCATGAAAATGGACCGCAAGGTGCGACGCAGGAACTTCATTTGACACGGCTTCAATCATTTTAGCGATACGTAAAGGTGTTCCTGTTCCTATCGTATCTCCGAGAGATATTTCGTAGCAGCCCATATCAAACAGGTGCTTGGCAACGGTGGCAACTTGTTTTGGCGTTGTGAATCCGTCATAGGGGCATTCTGCTACACAGGATAAATAACCACGTACTTTGATGTTACTTTGCTTGGTTTTTTCAATCACAGGTGCGAATCGTTCTAAGCTTTGAGCGATTGAACAGTTGAGGTTTTTCTGGCTAAAACCTTCGGATGCAGACGCAAACACGGCGACCTGGTCAGCTTTGGCATGAAGCGCAAGATCAAGGCCTTTTAGATTTGGCGTGAGGGCGGAATAAATCACACCAGTTTGACGTGATATTTGAGTAAGGACAGCATCTGAGTCTGCCATTTGTGGCACCCATTTCGGGGAGACGAAAGCACCCGCTTCAATATGTGTCAAACCCGTTTGTGACAGCTGATTAATCAGCGTGACTTTGTCACGAGTTGCAATTTTGGCTTCATTTTGCAAACCATCACGTGCACCGACTTCGACAATAGTGACCGAGTCAGGAAGTTGGATGTTCATCTTCGTCATCTCCGGTTGTTCTGACCCAACTCGCAGGGCGCTGTGAAAAGAAGGCGTCTAATCCTTCCTGTCCGTGTTTGGAAACACGTATGTCGGCAATTAACTGGCTGGTGTGGTTGATGAGGTCGTTGTCGATGGTTTGCTGATAACATTTGGCGCACAGCAATTTTGCTTGGGTTATGGCCGCAGGGCTGTTTTTAAGGATGTGTTTAATAAGGGGAGAGAGTGCGCTGTCTAATGTTCCAACGTCGACCAGTTCGTGGATCAAGCCGATGTCCTTTGCGGTTTGAGCTGTGATGGCTTCGGCAGTCAGCATATAACGTCGCGAATGGCGGTTTCCTATTGCGCGATGCACATAGGGCGCGATGGTGGCAGGGAGCAATCCTAACTTCACTTCACTCAGGCAAAATCGAGATCGATCTTCAGCGATCGCAATGTCACAACAACATATGAGTCCCAGAGCTCCGCCATAGGCGCACCCATGAACAAGGGCAATCGTTGGGTGAGGAAAGGTATCGAGCGTTCGCATTAAGTGAGCCAAAGCGCGTGCATCACTCAAGTTTGCTTCATGGCTTTGTTGTGCCATTGACTTCATCCAGTGCAAATCGGCACCGGCGGAAAAATGCTTTCCGTTGGCACGCAATATCAATACTCGAACGTTAGGCAGTTGCTGAAGTTGTTTGAGCTGGTTGGTGAGGCCTGCAATGAGTTGATCGTCAAATGCATTGTGTTTATCGACTCGATTTAACGTTAATGTCGCAACACCGTAGTCATTAACCTCACACAATGGATCTTTCTGTTGTTCGGTGGACATAAGCTGGTTCCCTACATGCGAAAAATACCAAATTGGCTCTCTTGAGTGGAGGCATTTTGTGTTGCCGATAGTGCTTGAGAAAGTACCTTTCTGGTCTCTTTGGGGTCGATAATGCCATCATCCCACAAGCGCGCACTGGCGTAGAAAGGGTGACCTTCTGATTCATATCGTTTGATCACTGACTTGCGAAAGGCTTGCTTGTCTTCATCACTCCAATTCTCTGCGTGACGATGTAACTTATCTTGTTTTACTTGGACGAGAACGCCTGCGGCCTGCTCACCGCCCATCACCGAGATCCGTGCGTTTGGCCACATCCAAATCATAGTGGGATCATAAGCTCGTCCGCACATGCCATAGTTTCCTGCACCATAAGAACCACCGATAATCACGGTAAATTTGGGGACGTCAGCGCAGGCCACGGCCATCACCAATTTGGCGCCATCTTTGGCGATACCGTGCTCCTCGGCTTTTTTACCAACCATAAATCCAGTGATATTTTGCAAAAAGAGCAGTGGGATCTTTCGTTTGGCACACAACTGAATAAAGTGTGCGCCTTTTTGGGCTGACTCTGAAAATAAAATGCCGTTATTTGCCACAATACCAATGGGGAAGCCGTTGAGCTGGGCGAAACCACAAACAAGCGTGGCGCCATAGAGAGCTTTGAACTCATCAAAGTTGGAATCGTCCACAAGCCGGGCTATCACTTCTCTAACATCAAAAGAAAGTCTTAAATCGGCATTGACGATGCCATAGAGTTCATCATTGCCATAACGAGGAGGTAGAGCCGATGTTGAAGGCGAAATCTCCACGGCATGGGCACTGGACACTGCTTCACGAGCTAAGGTAAATGCGTGGGCTTCGCTTTCAGCATAATAGTCAGCGACGCCCGATTTTCTGCAATGAACATCAGCGCCGCCTAATGCTTGTTCAGTGACCACTTCACCAGTCGCGGCTTTGACTAAAGGAGGGCCGGCCAAGAAAATGGTGCCTTGCTCTTTCACGATAATAGACACATCCGCCATCGCCGGAATGTACGCGCCACCAGCGGTGCAGGGACCAAGCACAATCGCGATTTGGGGAATGCCTAAGGCAGACATCCGTGCTTGATTGAAAAATATGCGGCCAAAGTGTTCTTTATCAGGGAAAACCTCGGCTTGGTGAGGCAGGTTTGCGCCTCCGGAGTCAACCAAATATAGGCAAGGTAAGTGGCAGCGCTGAGCGATCTCCTGCGCTCTTAAATGTTTCTTCACCGTAAGTGGATAGTAGGTACCACCTTTAACCGAGGGGTCATTTGCCACGATCATGCATTGCACATTGTTAATCAATCCAATACCAGCCACAACACCAGCACATGGTACGTTTTCGTCGTAAACGCGCCATGCAGCAAATGCGCCGATTTCAAGAAAATGACTGTCTTTATCCAGCAAAGCCTTAATACGTTCTCGAACAGGAAGTTTCCCCTTACTTTTTTGCCGTTCTATGGCTTTGGTACCACCGCCCAGTTTTATCGCCGCTAAGTTTGAGTTTAGGTTCGTCACCAACTCAGACATGATGCTGTGATTGGATTGATACAATTCGGATTCTGGTTTGATTCTGCTTTGAATAATGGCCATGTGTTTCTCCAATAAAGGTAGTAACCCAATGAATTAATGAGATTCGTCAAACAGCTCTCGGCCGATCAACATTCGTCGTATTTCAGAAGTACCAGCACCAATCTCATACAATTTGGCGTCACGCAGAAGACGGCCCGCAGGGAATTCATTGATATAACCATTGCCGCCCAAAAGTTGGATGGCATCGAGTGCAATTTGGGTGGCTAGTTCAGCGCTATAGAGAATGGCTCCTGCGGCATCTTTGCGTGTGGTTTCACCGCGGTCGCAGGCAGATGCGACGGTATAAACGTAAGCTCTGGCAGCATTGGTGCGTGTGTACATGTCGGCAAGCTTGGCTTGAACTAACTGAAACTCGCCGATAGATTGACCAAACTGTTTACGATCATGAATATATGGCACAACCAAGTCTAAGCATGCCTGCATGATCCCAAGTGGGCCACCTGCGAGTACGACGCGTTCATAGTCGAGCCCACTCATCAGCACTTCGACACCGTGATTTACTTGGCCAAGCACATTGTCTATAGGAACTTTGCAGTTTTCAAAAACCAACTCACTGGTGTTTGAGCCCCGCATACCCAGTTTGTCGAGTTTTTGAGCATGATTAAATCCAGCAAATTTGCGTTCGATAATAAAAGCCGTAATACCACGGGAACCTGCCGCTGGATCGGTTTTGGCGTACACCACTAACACGTCTGTGTCTGGGCCGTTAGTGATCCACATTTTGTTGCCGTTAAGGACAAAATGATCGCCGTGCAAATCCGCTTTTAATTGCATACTGACCACGTCAGAGCCCGCATTGGCTTCACTCATAGCCAGTGCGCCGACATGACTTCCATCGATGAGTTTGGGCAAGAATTTTTTGCGCTGATTAGAATTCCCGTTACGAAAGATTTGGTTAACACAGAGATTGGAGTGGGCACCGTAGCTTAGGCCAACAGAGGCCGAGGCTCGGCTAATTTCTTCCATTGCGATGGTGTGAGCCAAATATCCCATACCCGCACCGCCGAGCGTTTCGTCGACAGTGATGCCGAGCAGCCCCATTTCCCCAAGCTTTTGCCATAAAGGGGTGGGGAATTGGTTGTCTCGATCAATATCAGCTGCGATTGGCGCAATATGCTCTGCGGCAAACGCATTCACATGTTCTCGCAGTAAATTGAGGGTTTCGTCATGACCAAAATTTAGTGCGCTATAGTGACTCTTCATAACCTCTCCTCAGCGTAGACGAGAGCGTATGAATGAACCATTCAATTGAATTAGCTGACCTCAGTGCGTTTTAAGGCTTCCTCACAACGCAGCTTTGCTGTATTCAGTTCATCCATTACGACGCGAATATCATCCAGTTGTCTTTGCAATAATGCTTGTCTCTCATCAATGATCTTGAGCATTTTGATCAATTGATTTTCACTCTGGTGGGTATCATAAAGCGCAAACAGTTCTTTAATTTCGGCAAGGGAAAACCCCAACCTTTTGCCGCGTAAGATAAGTTTAAGGCGCACTTTATCCCGGCGCTGATAAACACGAATCTTCCCTTTGCGATCGGGCTGAATTAAGCCGACATCTTCATAAAATCGAATGCTTCGGGTTGTGATATCAAACTCTTTTGCAAGTTCACTGATCTTAAATGTTTCCACCTGGTGACGTTCCCCAATCATGTAAATTAATTTGGCTTCAAAAACTGCTTATTTAACAAGGAATTTTCTAAATCTAACTGTGTTATCGGTTTGTTTGTTGACGTTTACGTAAATGTTAGTGCTATGCTTACGTAAACGTCAAGTTTGAAATCCGGATAGGTTGTTGGTAGGTCGATAGATAAGAAATTCACGCTCATGCGCTTTTTTCTCTTCTGCCATTCCGAATAGTGAGGATACCGAGAAGACGTCATGGAAAATGAAATTTGGATTGTTGCAGCAAAACGAACACCAATTGGTAGCTTTCAAGGAAAGTTAGCGACATTTTCAGCTCCAGAGCTGGGGCAGTATGCGATTAAAGGTGCGCTAGCGACTGATGTATGTTTGAGCTCACTGGTGGATGAAGTGTACATGGGGTGTGTGCTGCCTGCCGGCATCGGCCAAGCGCCAGCAAGACAAGCGGCTTTAGGGGCTGGGTTGGGTGAGCATGTTGCCTGTACCACCATCAACAAAGTTTGTGGCTCCGGGATGAAGGCAGTCATGCTGACTTATGATTTGATTAAGGCGGGCACCATTTGCTCGGCAGTGGCGGGTGGCATGGAGAGTATGACCAATGCGCCTTATTTGCTCAAAGACAGTCGTAAAGGCATGCGAATGGGGCACAGCACGGCTTTTGACCATATGTTTCTGGATGGATTACAAGATGCTTACGAAGGCGAGCTCATGGGCGTTTATGCTCAGAGTACGGCCGATAAATTCCAATATACACGTAAACAGATGGATGTTTGGGCCAAAACGTCATTGACGAGGGCGATAAATGCTCAGGAACAATCGCTTTTCGATGATGAAATCGTGCCAATTACTATTCTTCATAAGCGGAAAAACCGTGAAGAAGTGTTGGATTTTGATGAGCACCCAACCACGATAAACCCAGATAAAATTCCCATGCTTAGGCCAGCGTTTGATGCCAATGGTACCGTCACTGCGGCCAACTCAAGCGCAATTTCAGATGGTGCAGCGGCACTGGTGGTAATGCAGGCGGAACAAGCGCAAAACAATGGCTTGTCTCCACTTGCTGTTATTCGCGGTCATACATCACATGCACGCCAACCTGCAGAATTTACCATCGCGCCTGTTTATGCCATTGAACAGCTTTTGTCACAGCTTGATTGGGCAGTGGATGAGGTGGACTTATGGGAGATCAACGAGGCGTTTGCGGTTGTGACTCAAATTGCGATTCAGCAGCTCGGTATTTCTCAAGATAAGGTGAACGTAAAAGGTGGCGCATGTGCAATTGGCCATCCTATTGGTGCTAGCGGAGCAAGGATTATTGTTACGTTAACGCATGCGCTGCGGCAGTTACAACAAGCGGATTCCGAATCGAATCATGGTGAAAGAAAGGTGATGCGTGGTGTGGCATCACTCTGTATTGGTGGCGGAGAAGCGACCGCTATTGGAATCGAGATACCGGTTTAAACTGAATGGCTATTACACATGTGATAGCCAGAAAGCATAAGGACAACACTATGTCACAACCAGTGCCATTATTTGTTGCTGGAGCGTTTCGTCAATCAGATACCGAAACGTGGATTGAAGTTACGAACCCAGCAACCAATCAGGAAATTGCCATGTTGCCATGTGCCACCGAGGATGAAATGGCTGAAGCCGTTGCGAGTGCGGCTCAGGTTTTTGAAACGTGGAAAGAAGTTGCTGTGTCTGAACGCGCAAGGCTGATGCTGCGCTACCAACAATTGTTAAAAGAGCACCACGATGAACTGGCTGAGTTGCTGTCTCAAGAAACTGGTAAGATCATTGCCGATGCGAAAGGGGATGTATGGCGTGGCATTGAGGTGGTGGAACAAGCCGCTAATATAGCCAGCAATATGATGGGCGAAACCGTTGAGAATGTGGCGACGGATATTGATAGTTACTCGATGATCCAGCCACTCGGTGTTTGTTGCGGCATTACACCATTCAACTTCCCTGCAATGATCCCACTCTGGATGTTTCCTATCGCCATTGCCGCTGGGAACACCTTTGTCCTAAAACCTTCTGAGCAAGTACCGTTAACCTCCATTCGGCTCGCGCAATTGTTTGAGCAAGCAGGTGCTCCGAAAGGTGTGTTGCAAATTGTGCATGGCCGCAAAGAGCAGGTGGATTACCTACTGTCACATCCTGATGTTCGCACTGTGTCGTTTGTCGGCTCGGTTGCTGTGGCGCAGTATATTTACACCGAGGCCACGCGACACTTTAAACGGGTTCAAGCTTTTGCCGGAGCCAAAAATCATATGGTGGTGATGCCGGATGCGAACAAGCAGCAGGTCATCAACAACCTTGTTGGTTCATCCATCGGTGCTGCGGGTCAGCGCTGTATGGCGATTTCGGTGGCGGTATTTGTTGGCAGTTCAAAGGCGTGGATTGGTGAACTTCGCGATGAAATGGCAAAAATGTGTCCCGGCGCTTGGGATGATGAAAATGCTGCTTATGGACCGTTGATTAGTCAGCAAGCGAAGCTGCGCGTATTAAGGTTAATCGAGGAAGGGAAGTCTCAGGGTGCTCGATGTGAATTGGATGGAAGCCAGTGCCATGTTGATGGTTTTCCTGAGGGGAACTGGGTTGGTCCAACGTTATTTAGCGGTGTGACTACCGACATGTCGGTTTACCAAGAAGAAATCTTTGGGCCAGTTCTGCTGTGCATGGAAGTCGAAACCCTAGAAGAGGCGATTGCGCTGATCAACGCCAACCCTTATGGAAATGGGACGTCTATTTTTACTGCGTGCGGCGCTGCTGCGCGCAAATACCAGCACCAAATTCAAGTGGGTCAGGTTGGGATCAATGTGCCAATCCCGGTTCCATTGCCTTTCTTTTCTTTTACCGGTTGGCGAGGCAGTTTCTATGGCGATCTGCATGCTTATGGGAAACAAGCCGTTCGTTTTTATACCGAAACAAAAACGGTGACGGCGCGATGGTTCGATGATGATATTCCAACAGGCCCAAACTTAACGATCCAGCTTAAATAGTGGCTGATTCATCGGAGTACGTGTTTATGACCATCAATAAGTGGACGTTAAAAGGGGCGCGAAATGGATTTTGAGTTAAACGAAGATCAAAGAGCGTTTACCGATACAGCAAGACAATTTGCGCAGGAGCGTCTAGCGCCAATGGCCGCTGAATGGGATGAAAAACAGCATTTCCCAGTGGATGTGTTACGCGAAGCAGGCGAGTTAGGTTTTATGAGCCTCTATACACCGGAAGCGCAAGGCGGCCTTGGATTGAGCCGTTTGGATTCATCGATCATTTTTGAGCAACTTGCGATGGGTTGTACCTCAACCACAGCCTTTATGACCATTCACAATATGGTGAGTTGGATGGTGGCGTCGTTTGGTTCAAAAGAGGTACACGAAACCTACTGTCCGAAGTTAGTCACTGGTGAGTATTTAGGGTCTTACTGTTTAACAGAACCCAATGCAGGCTCAGATGCCGCTTCGCTAGCAACAATGGCCAAAAAAATGGGTGATCATTATGTGCTAAACGGCAGTAAAGCGTTTATTTCCGGCGCAGGTGAAACCCAAATATTAGTGGTGATGGCGCGAACTTCTGACGAAAAAGCCAAAGGTATCTCTGCCTTTGTGGTACCAGCGGATGCAGAAGGGATTAGCTATGGCAGGAAAGAGCCTAAAATGGGTTGGAACAGCCAGCCCACCCGAATGATCACGTTCGACAAGGTTTCCATTCCCGCCAGCCACCTTTTAGGCCAAGAGGGCGAAGGATTTACTTTCGCGATGAAAGGGTTAGATGGTGGGCGGATCAATATTGCAACCTGTTCTGTAGGAACGGCGCAACAAGCATTGGATAACACCAAGCAATACTTGCAAGAGCGAAGACAATTTGCCAAGCCATTGGCTGACTTTCAAGGACTACAATTTAGATTGGCAGACATGGCGACGGAGTTAGTGGCTGCGCGCCAATTAGTTCGCTACGCCGCCAGCAAGCTGGATGCAGGCAGTGATGATGCGACCGCTTATTGTGCAATGGCAAAACGTTTTGCGACTGATGTGGGTTTTAAAGTGTGTGATCAGGCGCTGCAGTTACATGGGGGCTACGGATATATCCGAGAGTATCCGTTGGAGCGCTATTTTCGTGATGTTCGTGTGCATCAGATACTGGAAGGTACTAATGAAATCATGCGCTTGATTATCGCCCGCCGATTATTAACGGAAAGTGCAGAGCTACTTTAAGTTCAGCCGTCATTAACCAAGGAGTGAGTGATGCCACAGTCTGAAATAGCTGCAATTGAGTCTCGAATCGAAGGTCACATTGCCGTGATCACCATGAACAACCCTCCTGCGAATACCTGGACGGCAGAGAGCCTCATAGGATTAAAGCAGCTTATCCTTTCGTTAAATAAAGATAAAAACATTTATGCCTTAGTCCTAACCGGGCAAGGTGAGAAATTTTTCTCAGCAGGGGCCGACCTGAATTTGTTTGCAAGTGGTGATAAGTCGGTTGCTGTCACGATGTCGCGCATTTTTGGCGAAGCATTTGAAACGCTGTCTGCGTTTCGTGGCGTCTCGATTGCCGCAATTAACGGCTACGCCATGGGTGGCGGACTCGAAGTGGCACTCGCTTGTGATATTCGTATTGTCGAAGAGCAAGCGGTAATGGCACTTCCGGAAGCGAAAGTCGGGTTATTGCCTTGTGCTGGAGGAACGCAGAATCTCACTGCGTTGGTGGGAGAAGGTTGGGCCAAACGGGTCATTTTATGTGGCGAGCAACTTTGTGCAGAAAAAGCGTACAAGATTGGTTTGGTGGAAGAAGTTGTGGCAAAAGGCCAGTCGTTAGAGACAGCAATTGCATTAGCCAGTTCAGTATCTAATCAGTCTCCTTCGTCAGTTGCTGCTTGTAAAACATTGATCCAAAACACCAGAAATGCGCCGTTATCACATGGGTTAGTAAAAGAGCGAGAACTGTTTATCAACTTGTTTGATACCGAAGATCAGCAGGAAGGCGTTCAAGCGTTTCTAGAAAAACGAAAAGCACAATGGAAGAACCAATGAAAATCAGGTTGGAGGCTTTATGGTCGATAGGGTGAGTTTTGAAGAACGTTATTGTAGTGATGGTCAGCATAAAATTGGCATTGCGACACTCGACAACGCTACATCACTCAACGCGCTAACACTGACGATGCTCAAGCAGCTTAATGAGCAGCTAAAGGCTTGGGAAGATGACGCGCATCTCGTCTGTGTGCTCATGCAAGGTGCGGGTGAAAGAGCATTTTGCGCTGGTGGTGATGTGCGGACGATGCACAACGTGATGCGAGACAAAACAAAGCAAGAAACCCAAGACTTCTGCACCGAGTTTTTTACCGTCGAATACGAATGTGACTATCGCATTCATACTTATTCTAAACCCATTATTGGTTGGGGTGATGGCATCGTTATGGGCGGTGGAATGGGGCTTTTTATGGGAACGAGCCATAAGATCGTCACTCCAGCCTCACGTTTAGCCATGCCAGAGATCAACATTGGTCTATACCCTGATGTGGGCGGTACATGGTTTCTTAATCAATTGGATGAAAGAGTCGGGCTGTTTTTGGGCTTAACGGGTGCATCAGTAAATGCTTGTGATGCGCTATCGATTAATATGGCGGATCATTTTTTATTGTCCGAGCAAAAAGAAGAGCTCATTAAAACGCTGCAAGGTACGCATTGGAATAAGAAAGAGAATGCCCACCTTGCGGTGACCGAAGTGATCGAAGCTTTATCACGCCAGTTTCGGGACAACGTACCAGTCAGTCAGATGACTTTGTATCTCCCGGCCATCAAGCAGATTTGTTCAGGTGAAGATCTTAGCGTGATGTGCGAACAAATTTTGTCATTGAAGGGAGACAGCAAATGGCTGTCTCAGGCGAAGCATACTCTGGCCGAAGGCAGTGCGATTACCGCTCATATATGCTTTCGTCAGGTTACTCGCTGTCACACTTTATCATTGGCCGAGTGTTTTCAAGTGGAGCTCAATCTATCCGTTAGAAGTGCTCTGCTCGGCGAGTTTCAAGAAGGCGTTAGAGCGCGGCTCATAAACAAAGATGATCAACCTAACTGGATGTTTAATAGCGTTAATGCGGTTGATGAAAAGGTGATTGACGAGCTCTTCACCTCTTTGTGGCCGGAAGGTGAGCATCCATTAAAAGATCTTGGGCAGGAAGCAGAATAGGGGGAAACAAATGAACACAATTGCCTTTATTGGCCTCGGTAACATGGGGGCCCCCATGGCAGCAAACTTACTTGCTGCTGGTAAGCGAGTACAAGTGTTTGACCTCAATACAGCGGCAACGGAAAGTATTGCTGCGCAGGGAGCAAAAGTTGCAAGCAGTGCCGAGGAAGTGGTTGCGGGAGCCGATGTAGTGATCACTATGCTTCCGGCTGGCGAGCATGTTCGTGCGGTGTATCTAGGCGATCATAGTGGTGGTGTGGGGCTACTAAAGCTAGTGGCACAAAATACCTTTTTGATTGACTCATCAACCATTGATCCAGATTCCGCAAGGTTAGTAGCAAGTGAGGCTGAAAAGCATGGTCTTGAGTTTGTCGACGCCCCCGTTTCTGGCGGTGTAGCAGGCGCAAAGGCAGGCACATTAACCTTTATTGTTGGTGGTAGTGATACTGCATTCACTAAAGCTGAGCAGGTTTTAACCCATATGGGTAAAAACATCTTCCACGCCGGTAAGGCTGGTGACGGACAGATGGGTAAAATCTGCAATAATCTGATGCTCGGAATTTTGATGTCCGGTACTTGTGAAGCGCTTAATCTGGGTATTGATAATGGGCTCGACCCTCAAGTGTTGTCGAATATTATGTTGCAGAGCTCAGGGCGTAACTGGGCATTGGAACTTTACAACCCATGCCCGGGGATCATGGAAAATTCACCGGCAAGTAATCAGTATCAACCGGGTTTTATGGCTAAACTGATGCTAAAAGATCTTGGTCTTGGCTTGGAAGCCGCATCTAAGAGCCAATCCTCTATTCCAATGGGGGCACTGGCAAGAAACTTATATGCATTTCATAACGCGAATGGCAATGAAGAGCTAGACTTTTCAAGTTTGTTTGAATTTTACAGGCAACAGTCGAAGCCTTAATTGGAGAAGTAACATGGAACTGAAAGAGAGTGTGATTGCGATTACTGGAGCAGGGCAAGGATTAGGCCAAATGATGGCAATTACACTTGCTCAAGCAGGAGCTGAATTGGCGCTTATTGATGTCAATGAAGAGGGCCTTCATAGCACACAAGAACAGTGTAATATGCTGGGCACTAAAGCCTTATGTTACTCACTCGATATCACCAAAGAAGCGGATGTGGTGCAGGTTTTTGACGATATTGTGGCTGACTTTGGGCAGCTTGATGGCTTGGTTAACAACGCTGGGATCTTACGTGATGGTTTGTTGGTCAAATCAAAAGATGGTCAATTAACGAAAATGTCGTTGGAACAGTTTAACTCTGTTATTAACGTTAACTTAACCGGTACTTTTTTGTGTGGGCGTGAAGCCGCCGCCAAGATGATTGAAACACATACTAAGGGCGTGATCATTAACATTTCCAGTGTTTCTCGTGCCGGGAATATCGGACAAAGCAATTATGCGGCATCTAAAGCTGCTGTCGCGGCGTTAGCCACTACATGGGCGAAGGAACTTGCACGATATGGCATTCGTGCTGCGGCCATTGCGCCGGGATTAATTCATACAGCCATGGCTCAACAAATGAAGCCAGAAGCCATTGAGCGATTTGAAAAGATGATCCCGATAGGGCGAATGGGGGAAGCGAACGAAATTGCTCATACAGTCAAATTCATCTTAGAAAATGATTATGTGACAGGCCGAGTGTTAGAGATCGATGGTGGAATCCGGATGTAACGTTAAATGCCGTTCGATAAGTTTACTCAATGTTGAAGCCGCTCTCGTAGCGGCTTGTCGCTAATCAAGGCTTTGAATGCATGCAGTTCAACATCCATCGTATTGAAGTATGAGGTTCTTTAATTCGCTGAGTTTTTTCACATAGTGCTCATTAAGGTTGTCTATAATTTTATCATTAACGTTGTTCGATAAGCTTTAGAGCTTGGTACGTCATTGATGAAGAGGGATATTAAGATGAGTCGTCTATTGGTGATGTTTACGTGCCTGATGATGATGGCATGTGGAGGAGGCGGTGGTGAAAGTAACAGCACTCAATCAATACCATCTTCAGCTTATGGGACTATCGATTCGATATCTGGTAGCCAAGTTACCGTCAATGGCCACGTTTACGATGTATCGTCGGTTAATTATGGTGCAACTAGCTTATCTTTATCTGATGTCCGTAAAGATATGATTGCGATTGTAAGCTCTGGCACGCAAACAAGAGAGTTGGCTTACAGTAACCACATTAACTTAGAGTTAGAACCAACCATTGCGGGCATTATTTCAGAGATCAACTATTCGACGGGTTCCTTTAAGGTGAATGGTATCTCCCTCACCTTCATCGGGCTTTCATCAGAAGTAGAGAATTCGGACTGGGTAATGGTTTCTGCATTTCCTGATGGTAGCGGTGGTTACATTGTATTATCGGTCGTGAAATTTGATGACTCGGAATTATTGGGTCAGGCAGAAGTTGAAGGTGTTGTGAGCGATCTGACGTCATCAACCTTTACGATAGGTGGCCTTGTAACGGTAGATTATAGTAATGCTTCTATTTTAGAAGGTGACTCGCTTGCAAATGGTGTCTGGGTTGAAGTAGTCGGGACATTTAGTGGCTCGCTTTTTAATGCCACAACGGTAGAAGTAGAAGATTTTGACGATTTTTCGTCTGATGCTGAAATCGAAAGTATGATCACGTGGGTAGCTGATGATCTCTCGTCAATTCAACTCAATTACCTCGGTTATTTTCTAATAAACAGTTCCACTGAGTTTGAAGGTGGCGCTCAAAGTGACTTAGCGGTGGGTAAATTGGTTGAAGTAGAGTTTATCCGTCAAGCCGACGCTTTCATCGCAACAGAAATAGAATTTGAAGATGATGATTATTCAGGAAGTTGGGGAAACGCCGAAATAGAGTTTGAAGGCGTTGTGCAAAGTGAAAATGATGCTTCTCAATCATTTATTATTCGCGTTAATGGCAATGATCTTACGATTTTCGTTAATGAAAATACACGCTACGAAGATGGGCTCAGTTTTGGTTCTTTAGTGAGTCAGTCCATTGAAGTAGAGGTGTATCTGGTGAATGATCAATATATCGCTTATGAAGTGGAATTAAATAATTAAGCAAAGACGTGAGATTGCAAAAGTTAGATGCAATCTCACTTACCGGTTTGTTTGCTCCTAATGGTTAGTTGAATCGGACTTTTGCAGTGAAATATTGATGGTGTTCACTGGTTTCAAATTGCCAATCCATGCGTTCACTGATCCGTTGAACAATCACCAAGCCACAGCCGTAGCCTGCGTTGTAAGTCTCGTTTCCGTCATGTTGGTTACAAATTATCAATTCATGATCGGTTAGGTTGATTTCTATGTCCCCAACGCTGTAGCTAAATGCATTTTTTATTAGGTTATTAATCACAATTGTTACAAAACTTTCTGGTGCGAGTAGGGTGTGTGTTGAATCAATGCGCAGCGAATAACCACAATTCTGCTTGGCAAAAAGTGGTGCCATTTCGTCGAGTTGTTGGGTTAGCGCTTGTGCTAAGTTTTGTTCAGTTAAGTGATGAGGCTCGATGGCCTCTTTTCCCAAGAGCAAAAAGGCTTCTGTCAGAACACGCATCTGGTCACTTGCTTGTAATAGCCGTTTAATCGCTTTATTAGCAATAGGTGGTTGTTCAGGGATCTTAGCCAGTAAATCAGAAGAGCCTTTGATGACCATAATCGGTGTTCGAAGCTCATGAGAGGCAAAGCGGCTGAACTCTTTTTCTCGCTGGAAGAATCCAGAAATGTGATTTTTCGAGTCGAGCAGCGTTTGCTCGATATGGCGAGTTTCAGCAAAAGCGGTTTCGACGTTAAATGTCGGCTGATCGGGCGGCATTTGTGTGATTTTTTCCTCGATGTGGTTCAATGGCTTAGACAATGAACGTACCAAGTAGAAGCCATAGACAATCATGACTAAGGAAATAATCCCTCCCATCAAAAAAGTAAAGTTGTGCAAACTCAACTCATATTCGTCGAGGTAGTCATCGGCATCGTCCTTAAACACGATATACATTAATCCATCTCCAGAAGGATGAGGTGTGACAATGAAGTGTTTGTCTTCTTCACCCAGCAAATATTCATAAAATCCCGGAGACTGAAACTGTTGGAGCCAATTAGGTAAAGGTTGTTTACTCCAATAGGTAGAAAACTCCCCATCATGGGGCAGCACAGCTTTATCGCCTAAGGTTTTGTATTCTTCGATGTAGCGACTGGCTTCCGTATCCAGCCAATGGTGCAGACTTATCACCTCCAATTGATTTTCTGCGACATAAATGACCGACCAAAACAAACTAAACATGGCGAAGGTCATGATAGCGAAGCTATTACGGATCTTACGGTAAATACTAGGAAACGTTTTATGCTTTGATTCGGTAGCCTTGTCCATGAATGGTCTCTAATCTTGATTGCTCAAACCCTTTATCAAGGGCACTTCTTAAGCCATAAATGTGGCTGCGTAAAGCGTCGCTTGACGGTGATTCATCTCCCCAAACGGAATCAATAACCTCTTGACGGCTGACGATTGCAGGGGCGTAGCGCATTAGAATTTTGAGTATGCGCAACTGGAGACGGCTGAGCTTAATCGGAGTGTCATCACGGAAGACTTCGTCAGTCTTGATATCGATGCGAATATCAGCAAATGCCAACTGTCCGATGTCTTGCCTTGGGCCTCGGTTCGCTAAAGCATGTATTCGGAGGCTAAGCTCTTGCATGGCAAATGGTTTGAGTAGGTAATCGTCCCCACCTGCTTGGAATGCGGCAACCTTATCTTCGAGGGCATCTTTTGCAGTGAGAAAAAGAACGGGTGTATCGCAATAGAGTTCTTGTCTAAGCTTTGCCACCGCTGAAATGCCATCGGTTTTTGGCATCATGATATCCATGATGATGACATCATAATGGTGCTGTTTGACAAGCTGAATCGCGGCTTCACCATGATAGGCGCAATCAATGGTCATGCCTTCGAGTTCAAGATAGTCCGCGATGGTTTCAGCCACATTGTGGCTGTCATCGACAATCAGAATTTTCATAGGCTTATCACTTTTCTTCACGAGTGCTTCACGTTTGAGGCAATACCATACGCCGAGAATGAGAAAAGTTCGTCAGGAATCGAGGTAAAAAATGAAAAAAGTAGTGATTGCTTCAATGATTGGTCTATTTTTGGGCGGGTGTGGCGGCGGAGAGAGCAGTGATTCAGCACCTGCTAAGGCAAACCCATCGACTGTTCTCGGTACAATCGAGGCCGTTTCTGGAGATACGGTCACGGTCAATGGTCACCACTACACGGTGAGCAAGGCGACTTACGCTAGCCAAGCGGTTCCTTTGTCTGAACTACGACCAAATATGTTGGTGGAAGTCAGAACTGGTACTTCTACTCGCCGTTCTACTGCTGCGAATAATGTCCAACTTCAACTTGAACCCACTATCACGGGATTTATCAGCGATATCGATCGTGGGGCCGGTTCATTTTCAGTCAATGGTATTACCCTCAGTTTCACTCAGCTCTCTTCAGAGATAAGTAATGGAGATTGGGTGATGGTGTCTTCATTACCCACTGCAAATGCCGGGTACCACGTATTATCCGTCGTCAAGTTTGATGATGCGGATTTGGTTGGGATCATCGAAGTCGAAGGGGTTATCAATAACTTAACCGATACTAATTTTGATTTAGGCGCTGCGTTGAATATTGATTTCTCCAACGCCTTCGTCGAGGACAATGCTCAACTGCAAAATGGCTTGTGGGTTGAGGTGTCGGGTTCACTGAACGGTGCAAGTTTTACCGCAACCAAGGTTGAAGTCGAAGATCTTGAGGGTATGGATGATGATGCTGAAATCGAAGGGCTTGTCACTTGGGTTGCGAATGATAGCAATTCTTTTGAGCTGAATTATCGCGGACACATTGAGATCACAAGCCAAACCCGCTTTGAAGATGGGACGAAAGCTGCTCTCAAACCAGGAGTGCGCGTTGAAGTCTCTACTTCGAAAAATGGTCCGCGTATTGTAGCAACCGAAGTTGAATTTGATGACGAGATCGGTAATGGGGACTGGGGTGACAGTGAGTTGGACTTAGAAGGCGTCGTGCTGAGTACAAACCAACTCGACCATAGCTTTGTGATCCGCACTGTTAACGCTGAACATACCATTTTCGTTAATAACAATACGCGCTATGACGATGGACTTTCATTTACCACTTTACCAGCAAGACGAGTAGAAGCAGAAGTTACTCAAGTAAATGGTCAGTACATCGCGCAAGAAATTGAAGCCGAAGATGACTAAGTCGGCTGTTCCTGAAGTAAATCTATAAACAATGATTAAGGATTCATTATGAAAAAATTGCTGTTGGTTTCGATAACTCTTATTGCGTCTGCAATGGCAAACGCATCCACAGAAACAATTACTCAGCCCGCTGGTGGTTTTTCTGGCCCCGGTAGTGAAAGAATTAATACCGTTCAAGCTGCCAGTGAAGCTAGGGATGACAGTGCCGTTGAGTTGACAGGTAGCATTGTGAAAAGCTTAGGTGATGAACGCTACTTGTTCCGGGATGCGACTGGTGAAATGGAAGTGGAAATCGATCACGATAAGTGGGCTGGTCAAGAAGTTACACCTCAAGACAAAGTACAATTGTTTGGCGAAGTGGATTCCGAATGGAATAAAAAGTCAGTAGATGTTGATGTAATTAAAAAACTTTAATGTCTCAAGCATCGTCTCTGAGAATTTTTTCAGAGGCGATGCTCTGCTTTGAAGGCTACATATTCTGGTAGCCCGGCCCTCCACCACCTTCTGGTGTTCGCCATGTAATGTTTTGCGATGGATCTTTAATGTCACAAGTCTTGCAATGTAGGCAGTTTGCCGCATTGATTTGAAGCTTGTTCGCCCCCTCGACAGACACAATTTCATAGACGCCAGCTGGGCAGTAACGCTGCGCTGGCTCTTCGAACATCACGAGATGATTGTTAATGGGTATGCTTTGGCTGGATAAAACCAAGTGACATGGCTGGTTTTCTTCATGTTGCGTGCCGGATAAATACAGAGAAGAGTTTTTATCAAAACTAATCTTGCCATCAGGTTTTTGATAGGTGATGGGATGACACTGTGAGGCATGCTTTAGGTTGACGTAATCAGGGCATGGGTCATCAAGATGCCAAGGTGCAATCTTGCCCGTCAGTTTCATCCAAATATTGTGCTCAAACGTCGAGAGCATTCCCCCAAGTACACTACCGAATCGATGTTGTGCCGCGCTAAAGTTCCGACCTTCTAATAGCTCTTGGTATAGCCATGATGCCTGAAATACAGATTGATAATCCGGTTCTGTTAACGCATTTCCAGCGGTTAGCTCAGCGAATACGGCTTCGGCAGCCAGCATTCCGGATTTCATCGCGGTATGCGTACCTTTAATTTTAGCGGCATTCAAGGTGCCCGCATCACAACCAATCAATACACCGCCGGGAAACTGCTGTTTGGGCAGTGCATGCAGCCCGCCTTTGGCTATCGCTCTTGCGCCATATGCGATGCGCTCACCCCCCTCGAGAAACGGTTTGATTGCAGGGTGGTGCTTGTAGCGTTGAAACTCATCAAATGGACTTAAATATGGATTTTGGTAGTTTAAGTCTGTGATTAAGCCAACCACAATTTGGTTGTTTTCACTGTGGTAAACAAAACCGCCGCCGGTCGAATTTGTCTCGCTCAATGGCCATCCGGCGGTATGTAATGCGAGCCCTTGTTGAAATTTCGGATGCGCTTTTGGTAGTTGCCAGATCTCTTTAATACCAAGAGCGTAATGTTGTGGCTGCTTTCCTTTGTTGAGCTCAAATCGTTTAATGAGTTGCTTGCCCAGATGGCCGCGAGCGCCTTCTGAGAAAAGGGTGTATTTCGCTTTGAGTTCAATTCCTGGTTCAAAATTATCTTTTGGTTGTCCTTGTTTATCGAGCCCCATATCTTGGGTTATCACACCAGTGACATGGCCATGGTCGTCATATTTGATGTTTGCAGCAGGAAAGCCGGGAAAGATCGCCACACCTAGTGCTTCCGCCTGTTGAGCCAACCAGCGACAAATATTGGCTAAGCTAATGACATAGTTGTCGTGCGTATTATGCATGGGTTTTGGGGTAAGAAATTCGGGAAGCGCAATATGATTATTTGCAGACGTTAAGTAAAGCAATTGGTCATCGGTGACATGGGTATTAACAGGCGCGCCCATTGCTTGCCAATCAGGAAACAGTTCTTCTAAAGCAGTGGTTTCGAGCAAAGCTCCGGAAAGGATATGCGCGCCAACGTCAGCGCCTTTTTCTACAACGCAAATATTAATTTCTTGCTGCATATTGTGGCTAAGTTGAGTGAGCTTACAGGCGGCTGCCAGACCTGCTGGGCCAGCTCCGACAATGACAACGTCAAATTCCATGACTTCTCTTTCCATAGTGCGCGTATCCATCAACACATGAGTTGCTATTAAATATAGTCCAGTTGACGTAAACGTAAACTTTACTAAGCTCTTTAATAGGATTAAACGCACGCAATTTATGCCGTTATATCGAAGTAAATCAAGCGTGAGATAGACAAATAATCTTTCAAATCAATGCATTATTTTAACTGTGGCGGTTCTTACATGAGGGGGCACTGTGAAAATTCTGGTTGCGATAAAACGAGTCATCGATCCTTACGTTAAAGTGAGAGTTAAGAGTGATGGCTCCGGTGTTGAAACAAACAATGTCAAAATGGCGATGAATCCTTTTTGTGAAATCGCAGTGGAAGAGGCGATTCGCCTGAAAGAATCAGGCGCGGCAGAGGAAGTAATAGTGGTGTCCATTGGTGAAACTGCTTGCCAAGAACAGCTTCGATCGGCTCTTGCTCTGGGGGCGGATAGAGCGATTCACGTCGAAATCTCATCGCCACTTGAGCCTTTAGCCGTCGCCAAGTTATTACATGCGGTGATGCAGCAAGAGCAAGCGACTTTAGTTATTTTGGGTAAACAGTCGATAGACAGCGATAATAATCAAGTGGCTCAAATGCTTGCGGCGATTGCGCAGCGACCTCAAGGCACCTTTGCATCCAAAGTAACGGTTGAAGGTGAATCCGTCTTGGTGACACGAGAGATCGATGGTGGGTTAGAAACAGTGAAGTTGCAGCTACCTGCGGTGATCAGTACGGATCTTCGTTTAAATGAACCTAGGTATGCATCGCTTCCGAACATTATGAAGGCAAAGCGAAAGCCACTAGATGTGATTGCAGCAGAAAGCTTAGGGGTAGACATTAGTGTCAGGCAGCGTGTGTTGCAGGTCATGTTGCCACCACAGCGAAAAGCGGGAGAGCGTGTCGCCACGGTTACTGAGCTTGTTGATAAGCTGAAACACGAAGCCAAAGTCATCGAGTAGGAGGGGACATGGAAGAGATAAATCAAGCGGTGCTTGTTGTCGCTGAACATGATCATCAAACGTTATCCACGGATACTTTGTGTACTCTAAATGCTGCCAAACAAATTGGCTTTGCTGTATCCCTGCTGGTTATCGGTTGTGATTGCGAAAATGTCACCAAGCAAGCGAGTCAAATCGAGGGGATCTGTCAGGTTCTGTTCGTTGAGAATGAAGTTTACCAACCTCAACTTGCTGAAAACCTATCGCAATTAGTCAGTGAACTTGGCAAAACCTATTCTCATATCTTGGCGGCGGCAACCACCACAGGGAAGAACTTGCTGCCAAGAGTCGCAGCAATGCTGGATGTGGGTCAGCTATCAGATGTGATTGCCATTGAATCCCCCGATACGGTGGTAAGGCCGATTTATGCAGGAAATGCGCTTGCTCAAGTGCAATCGAATGATGTGATTAAAGTGATTACGGTGAGAAGCTCTGCGTTTGATGCGGAAAAGATAACTGATAACTCTGTGTGTGCTATCCAGCGACTAGAACCCGTTTTTCCAAATGCACTTTCAACGTTAGTCTCGCAAGAAAAAGTTGCCAGTGAGCGACCTGAGCTACCAGCGGCCAAAGTGGTGGTGTCAGGGGGACGAGGGCTTGGCAGCAAAGAAAACTTTGTAATGGTGGAGCAGTTGGCAGACAAGTTAGGAGGAGCCATTGGGGCTTCTCGTGCTGCGGTCGATGCAGGTTTTGTCTCCAATGACTTGCAAGTTGGTCAGACGGGAAAAATTGTTGCCCCAGAACTGTATATTGCAGTGGGTATTTCAGGCGCGATCCAACACTTGGCGGGGATGAAAGATTCAAAAGTGATTGTCGCAATCAACAGCGATCTGGATGCCCCAATATTTCAGGTAGCGGACTATGGCCTAGTCGGTGACTTGTTTGACATTCTTCCGGAGTTAATCGAAGCCATTTAAGTGTGTCAGCTGTTATTGAGCCGTGATCTGTTTGGATCGCAGGTTGGCGTGGTGACTCCGTAACGGCGATTGACTGGCCTAGTTAAAACCAAAGCCCTCACGATAAACGTGAGGGCTTTTCCAATTACAATTTAATCAGTTCATTTCCGGAGGTTTCGCCGGCAAAGAACTTATCAACACTATCGAGCGTTGTGGTTGCGATGTTATGTAGTGCTTCATTAGTCAGAAAAGCTTGGTGGCCTGTAAACAGCACATTATGGCAAGCTGAAAGTCGGCGGAATACGTCGTCGACAATGATGTCATTCGACTTGTCTTGGAAGAACAAGTCTTTCTCATTGTCATAAACATCTAAGCCTAATGCGCCGATCTTACCTTTCTTCAAGGCTTCAATCGCCGCCGCCGAGTCGAGTAATTTCCCACGGCTGGTGTTAATGATCATCACACCATCTTTCATTTGATTGAACGCTTGTTCGTTGAGTAAGTGCTTGTTCTCAGGTGTTAATGGACAATGCAGAGAAATGATGTCTGACTGAGCGAATAACGTATCTAAAGAGCAATACGTTGCACCCAGTTCAATCGCTTGTGGGTTTTCATATGGGTCAAAGCAGAGAATATTCATGCCAAGACCTTTAAAAATACGCATTGCTGCAATGCCAATTTTGCCAGAGCCAATTACGCCAATGGTTTTACCAAAAAAGTTAAAGCCAACCAGTCCATCTAAAGAGAAATTGGCGTCTCTAGTGCGTTGATACGCCTTATGCAAGCGACGGTTTAGGCACATCATCATACCGACCGTATGTTCGGCGACAGCTTCAGGCGAATAAGCGGGAACGCGCACGACTTGGAGGCCAAGTTCTTTGGCAGCTTCAAGATCGACTTTATCAAACCCAGCACAGCGCATAGCGATGATCTTAACACCATAACCAGCCAGTTTTTCAAGCACTGGTCGGGATAGGTTGTCATTGACGAACGCACACACAACGTCACTTCCCTTTGCCATTTGTGCCGTTTTTTCGTTGAGACGGAAGTCATGGAAGTGGAACTGAACCTCGGGGTTGGTGTTGGCGGTGTTGAAGGAGGTTTCGTCGTAGTTTTTTGTACTGAAGAAAGCAATATTGAGCATAGTAACCTCTCACTGACTGAGCAGATTTAGTCATACATATTTGTCTCATCTAAATGTGACACATAACACACTAAATAAAAACGCTAAGTATTGTGAGGGTATTTACGAAACAAGCGCACTGTTAGGTGCGCTTGTTCATTACCATTTTAATTCAATAAGATGCAGTTCTAGTTGCCCCAAATTTGACCGACGAATTCTGGGTGGTCGACAAATGGATTTCGATTACCCTGAAACTCGAACACGGCTTGATTGCGTTGGCGTTCTTTTTCACTGACTGGATCGTTTTGATGCCAGCGTTTTAGCATGCTGAGTACCCAAGGTTCGAATACGGTGGTGCGCGTGCCATTCAGTACCGCATCAGAGTTTGTTGTGTTGTTTTGCCAATTACCGATGACATTTTCGTAGCGGGTTGCCATATAGAAGTAGGCGCGGGCAAAGTCTCCTTTGAACTCATCAATCGGTTCAAATACGGTGCCATTGTATCCCAACTGCGAACTGGCAGAGCCAAGTTTGGAACCATTACTGGATACGTAAGAGCTAGAGCCAACTTCACCAAATGGCCAGTTGCTGCGTTTGGCATTGACGTAGCCGTCGGTTGCAAACAGGTGATGGCCATCTGAATTCATCGGTTCAACTTTGCCACCAAACCAACTTTTCGGGAATGAGTGTTCTCGGTTGTAGCAATCGCCTTCTTTGCTGTATTGGCCACATTGGTTGGTGACTTTGGTGAACGATACCGAATCTGCCCCTGAAGGTTTCTCCGAGTAAACGTCTAGAATGGAGCCATCATTTTCATAATAACGGTCGATATCGGCTTCTTTCACTAGGTTCCAAACCGCAGAATAACCTTGGCTGGTATGCGTTTTAATGATGTTGTGTAATGCCGTTTTTAGCTCAAAACCGTTTTTACCTGCGGCAGCTTGATAATAATCTCCGGTTGGTGGTGGCGTGGTGCCACTATCACCTAAGGTAAAGTCGGTGGTTTGGCTATATTGGAACTCTCCGCCAGAGGCGAGTGTTTGCTGGTCTGTTGCTAGCGTATAGGTGCCATTTCCAGCGCTACAGCAGATACCATCGCCATAGCTGTCGTTAATGGTGAACTGATAGTCACCATCGGCAAGGCACATGGTTTTTGTAATGGTGGTTGAATTGTCGTAACCATTGCCAGAGAACAGCGTTTGGGACTGGCTGTCTTTCAGGGTCCAACTGGTTTCTGCCGCGTAACGGTCTGTCGTGAGGGTTAAGGTCACGGAGTGATCTTGGCATTGTTCTACTGGTGGTGTGGTATCAGAGCCACTTGTTGGCTGAAAGTTGTCGACATAAACGACTTCTGAACCGTCAAAACCAGCGGTGTCGTAAAAACGCAAGCCCACTTGGATGGATTGATTGCTATTTGCTGTGTATGTATAACTGATGGTTTGCCATTGGTTCGTTTTAGCGGGATCAGAATAGCCTTGATAACCATCCACAACCAAGCGCGCTTTCACGTGACCTTCGGTATGGAAAAGCGACACGTTGAACGGATAGCTTTTTCCTTGTTCAACATTAATGGTTTGCAATAAATCAGTGCTGCTTTGGCTTGCTGTATTGACTGCAACTTTTGCAGAGAGTCCGCCGGTTTTAATTTGGGTGCTAGAAGGGGTAACGGCGATGCCTGAATCAATGATTGTCCAATTGGATGGATTATTTCCATTCCATTGTTCAAAGTCACCGTTCACAATCTCGGCTTGTACGAGTGGAGAGCAGAGTAGGGTCAGTATGCTCAGAGTGTTGGTTTTTGTTTTCATGTAACCTCCGATCTGATATCAAAATCCCAGATACCATAGACTTAAATTGGTTTAATGATGGTTACGAAGTTCTCATTTTAGTGTTAACTAAGGATTAAATTTCATAGATTTATGCAGCATATCTCGCAATTGATCAGTCGTTATGAAATGCAATCGATTTCATTTCATTGTGAGTAAACACCATTTCGCTTGTTTAACAGAATGGGCACTTAGCGAGTTTGGTTCCGACGAAGTAACCAGCGACGGCTATCACAATAAAAAACAGAACAGAAACGGAATATGCCAGATATTTAGATAAACCAAAGCCCCATGCAAAAGAGAAGGCTAACCCGTTTAGGGCCTCAGTTGGCCATTGAATTACAGGTAAAGGAGAACCTGCAGAGAGTAAAAAAATTAAGCCAACAACAGAAGTAAGCGCAACAAGTACGCCTAATACACGACTTTTATTCATAGCGTTTCATTTAAAACAACATAGCGCAGGCATTTTATAGCTGGTGGTGGTTAGAGACTACAGTTTTTACTCTAATTTCAATTGGTTGATGCTATTTTAACCAAAGACAATTCAGGACAATTATGGCGTGATGCTTATCTTCGCTGGCACGAGGTACAACCACGGCATGCTGAACGAGTATGCCGATCGAGCCGACTACGTTGTACTTTGCAATAGGCATTCTTCAATGCTCTTCGTGCAGAGAACCAATCATCCGGTTTTTCTAACAACAAATAGCCATTAAAGCGTTTGACCAATTGAGTACGATATTCATCAATGAATCGACGTTCAAAGCTGATCTCAAAATAATCCAAAGCTTGCTCTATCGAGGTAAAAGAAGCGATGATCTCTTGAATATGTTTCGGCTGGTTCATGCTAAGTAAGGTATTTGCTGGGTGAAGAGTTAGTCTAATCGCCAACTGCGCCACACAACTTGATGTGGCGCAATAGTCTCAATCTTACAATCCCTTGCGGTATTGAGCATTTCCGGTTGGTTGAATGCATTGATGCAGGCACGTAGGCGTTAAATTACCTTCAAGCAAGGACAAAAACTCTTTGATTAAAGTTGTTTTGTCGATGGTCACATTGGTCTCGGTTTGGATGTCTCGCAAATCAATCATCACGTCGGTAAACAGGCTCGGCAAGTCTGTCAGTACATCGAGATTGAGCACATTGTGTTCACTGTAGATAGCGTTGTGACTGCCTCTGAGTTTCTGGATGACGTAAGGGTTATCTTTAAGATTTATGATCGAAGTACGTTTATCACAACGTTTTAAACACCCCTTGTTGACCTTAATTTTCTTACACCCTTCGGTTTGTTGGAAAAGACACTGACGACTGGTGAGTAAGGTATTTGGGTGATAGACGCTATAAAACAGGCGCATAGACTCAGGACGCTTAATATGGCGCATTTGTTTCATATTCAGCTCATTAGAGACGAATGCACCAGTGGCATGAAACTCTTCATTCAAGCACTTCAGTGCATAGGAGTTTGTGGTGTTCATCTGTGGGCCTGCAACCCAGTTTAAACCAAGCTCATTGGCTATCACGCCAATACCAGAATTATTGGTGATCAGCTGCGTTGGCTTAACTTGTTCTAGAAAATCTCGCGCAGCAAGGTAATCGTCACCAATCAATATGGCAGGAAACCACGGCTTGAGTTGTGGATTCGCTTTAAAAACAGAGACCAGTTCAGCGCACTCTGATGCGAGGCCCATCGGCATTTGGTAATAGAGGTCAATGTCGTTTTCAGCTAAAAGTAGATCATCAATAGACGAAATCAGTACGGAAAGGCGGGTCGTTTCATCGTTTGTGTCGTGGTCTGCTAGGGCAGGGAGCGCAGGGATATCGATGGTACCTTTCAAGCTAGCACTGGTTTGCCCGGTTTCTAATGTAAAGTCGTGCGTTTTTTCTGCCACCGTTTCAATAATGGCGGTTTTGGCATCATAAAGCTGCTTTTTAACCCGCTGAACATCATCAGTACTTTGGCATTGATAGATCTTAGAAAAGTGTTTCACAGCATGGTCACGTGGGTTATCGATGTACATCGATTTGCCATAGTTTCCTTGCAAAAATGCGTTAGAAAAGTCGCGATTAAATACAGTGTAGAGCTCGGTGGTGTCAGAAGATAATGCCTCACCATCGCATAAACGATCAATCTGTTTGCGCCAGTTGTCGACCACGGTATAAACGTAATGGGATTTTTTGATCCGTCCTTCGACTTTGAGTGAGTAAACGCCCGCATCGGCAAGCGCTTCAAGATCACCAAAAGCAGAATTGTCTTTCATGTTTAATGGGTATTGATGACCCGTTTTGGTGGTTTCATACTGTTCACGGCAAGGCTGACTACAGCGTCCTCGGTTACCCGACGCACCATTTCGAGCTGAGCTGATGTAACAAATACCAGAAAAGCCGATGCAATAGGAACCATGTACGAACACTTCCATCAACACGTTATGCTGCTTGCCAAATTGAGCCAGATGGCGGATCTCATCGATATTCAATTCTCGGGACAAATTAACACGGCTTGCCGTCAACTGATTTAGAAACAGTATTTGCCCTTCATTATGGGTATTTAGCTGGGTAGAAGCGTGAACATCTAACTCAGGAAAATGGTGTTTGAGAATATAGGCAAGGCCTAAATCTTGTACGATGACGCCGTCGATTTTTGTCGTTCTTAGCTGACTGAGTAAACGCACAATCGCAGGGATTTCACTTTCTAGGATCAAGACGTTCAGGGTAAGAAAAATTTTGCATTGGTGCTGATGTGTCAACTCGAGCACCGAATTTAAGTTATCCAAGGTTAAGTTGGTTGCGCGATTTCTGGCATTAAAACGATCTAAACCACAATAAATGGCATCTGCACCGGCAGCGATGGCCGCTTTAATGGAGTCCAGATCGCCACCCGGAGCCAATAACTCAAACTGTTCTCGTGTCACTGAAGTCTACCTAGCAATAAAATAGGCACGCATTCTACGGGTTTCAGTTCCGCTTTGGTGATCTAGTTCAACCTTTATTAATCTGAATCAAATATCTATCAATTTAACGCTAGCTTAAGGTGTGGTGAAATAAAGAAAAGGCACTCTCGTAAGAGTGCCAAAGAAGGGGAAGGGAAGCTTAATATTGGAGTTTCAGTGTTACGTCCGAAAAGTTGGTATAACCTTTCAGCATGACATGATATGTCGTGCCCGTGGTTGCACTCACTGAGCAGCTCTCGTTGTTACCATAACGGTATGGGCGACAATCCCATGAGCTGGTAGTAGGCTTCGCACCTGCTTTCACGTATAAATCGGCGTCACCTGAGCCGCCAGAGATAGACACAGTAGCGGCGACATTGCGATCAACCGTGAAGGTATAGAACAGTTCATCTCCTTTGCTTCCTGAAAGAGCACTCACAGGGACATTGTTCTGCAATTCATTTCCAGTCGATGGTGGAGTACCACAACTGGCGTTTACGCCAACTTGGTTGAATGCGTCTGCCACATCAGTTGCGTTGTAGCCCATATCTGTTGCCGCTTTCACTACGCCACATGCACCCGCATCGAATGTGCTATTTGCTGTCCAGTAAAGTTGGTTCGCGAGCGTGAAGACCTCAAACCCTTTACGTACATCCCAGCCCGCTTTATTAGCCAGTAGATAAAACGCGCGGTTATACACACCACTAGAGTAGTGAACGTTCAAACCATCATAATATTGCGAGGCATGATCGATGGATTTGCCATCCAGCGATGGTTGTTCAAAATAACGTAACCCGCCGCTCGATTTGAAAATATCAGCGCCCACAATCCAGTCAACACTGCCTTTCATATAGTACTCAGCTGCTTCACCTGCGATGTCAGAAAAGGCTTCGTTCATACCGCCAGACATGTTGCTGTAAACAAGCCCTGAGTTTTGCTCAGTAAAGCCGTGGCTGACTTCGTGAGCACTCACGTTGATATCGACTAATGGATAGAAGGTGTTAGCCCCGTCACCAAACGTCATGGCAGAGCCATCCCAAAAGGCATTCTCATAGCTGTTGCCGTAGTGAACTCGCATTGTCAGTTTAAAGGTGAGTGGGGCCGTGTTCATCCAGTCCTTGTACATGTCATACACGACTTTTCCAAAGAAATGTGCATCGTTTAGGGGAGAATAAGCACCATTGATCGTTTTGTGGTCGTTGTAGTTGCTAGCGCCACTACAGGTATAGCTAAAGGCTTTGGAACCGGAAGTACGGTGGTTTAAGTCCACGGTTTTAACAACGCTGTTCTCCATCGTACATGTGGTGCCCACTTTATCAATGACCAAACCAGCGTAGTCAGTGCCAAACTCGTATCGACCTGTTTTGTCGTTACCGCCAGGTCCTGTCCCTGTGTCTTGCGCGTGGTTTAAGCCATCCCACGTTTGCAGAACTTTGCCTGTGTTTGCGTCAATAAACATAAAGGGGCGGGAAGGTTCATCTTCGGCAACAAAAAAGCTGACAAGATACACCACTTGCGCCTTGTTGTTTTCATCGAGGCGAACCATCAGTTTGGTGCTCTCGTTTTCGGAGTTAAAAGCTTTGTCTTTAAAGTGTTTCTTTTGATGTTTCTGCTTGGCTATCTCAAGCGCTTGCTTGGCATCGATTTGTGGCACAATGGAAGCAACATCGGCTGCGATTCCTTGTGCCATTGCGCCATAGACGTGACTGAGTCCTGTTCGGCTTTCTGTCGCGACAACGGCAGTGTCAAAGACAGGGAGTCCAAGGTAGGTTTGTTGATAACGAACTTTGGTTTTTCCGTTTGGCAGCGTTACGGTTTTTACGGCTTGAAAACCATTCTCCGTAGGAACCAGACTGCGAGCCTGAGTTGAGAGTGCTTGTTCTAATACGGCGCTGTCATTGACAGGAACCATTTCTGCAGCGGTGACTGAAAGTGAACTTATCGCTCCAATGGTAGCGAATAAGAGGGTTTGACGTTGTTTGCGTTTCATTTTTATCTATCCTGTTTATATTTTTCCTTCTCTGATCTGATGTTTTGATCAGAGGCCAAGCAACTTGTGGCTGGCAAGAAAAAAATGGAAGACAATTAACGCTCTCGCCAATTCTTATCTAAATTCGCTTGTTTGCACTGTATACAAATAGTTACATCATGTGGGATGAGTTCATTAATTAGTTTGAAAATGAGGTTGATTCGTACTAATAAAATCAAACAGATAATGATTAATAATATTTTTATGCTTGTAAAAATGTACGCAAAAATATCAATAATTTCATTGAGATTTTAATCGCATTTATTTTATAACGGTTTGATTTATATGCGATATGTGCTTGTTGTGTTCCTTAAATAAAAACAGCGCCAGTGGGCGCTGTTTTTGTTAGAAAGCTCATCCATTAAATCTTAAATTTATTCAGCTCAGTATGCAGATCGGATGCTTGGCCAGAGAGCTGATGGCTGATGCTCACTGAAGTGGTCATGGTATCCATCACGTCTACCGCTGTGTCATTGATGATCACCACATTACGATTAATTTCTTCTGCTACAAGGCTTTGTTCTTCTGCGGCGGCGGCGATTTGGTTGTTCATGTCGTTGATCACTTCAATTGCTTGGTTTATTTCAACCAATGCACTTTGAGCAGCTTGCGCTTCACCACGAGTGTCTGTCGCCTGTTGCTGGCTCTGTTCCATCAGTTCGACGATGTTTTGTGTGTCTTGCTCAAGTCGCGCCAACATCGAGCGAATTTCTTCTGTCGAGCTCTGTGTGCGATTGGCCAGATTACGGACTTCATCGGCGACGACGGCAAACCCGCGACCTGCCTCTCCGGCGCGTGCAGCTTCAATTGCGGCGTTCAATGCCAGCAAGTTAGTTTGTTCTGCAATACCACCAATCTCGGACAAAATACCCTGAATGCTGGTGCTAGACTCAGCAAGGCTAAGGGTTTGGGTCTGGGCATTAGAAACCTGGGCTGCGAGGGTATCAACGGCTTTTGCTGCATTATCCATGCGATCCATACCGTTTACGCTATTGCTTTGCACTTGGCTTGCAGCGGTTGCGGCTTGAACGGCGGAATTTGCTACTTCTTGTGCCGCTGCTGTCATTTCATTGATGGCCGTTGCCAGTGAATTGACCTCATTTAACTGATCATTCAGTTTGTCTTTAGACACACTCGCACTGACTTGGCCTTCTTTTGCACTGCCATCGACTTGAACTGCGGTTTCTTTTGCGGTTTTCAGCATTTCTTGCATGCGAGCAAGGAATGAGTTGAACCAGTGAGAAAGCTGCGCTGTTTCGTCCTTGCCTTTTACTTCAAGACGGTAGGTGAGGTCTCCGTCACCTTGTGCAACATCTTTAAATCGTTCCACTAAGTTGATCAGTACCTTACCTAGTGACGTTGCGATGATGGCCATGACCGCAACACCGAGAACCATGGCAATTATCCCACCGATAACACCTTGTTTTAGCGCTTGTGCGTTGATTTCACTATTCCAGTCATTAAATTCAGAGATGCTTTTTTGCAGCACATGAGTGGGTACCGAAACAATGACGATCCATGGCGCACCAGAGGTATCAACCGAGGTAACTGCGTATTCGCGACCATTTTGAGTCATCATGCCAATGTCAGATTGCGTCGCCAAACCTTGAATTTTTTTCCATTGTTGAAACAGAACATCTGGTACTTTTTTACCTACCGTTGCGCCTTTTTTAGCATTGGCTAAGGTCGCGCCTTTCCAAGATGCGATGATCACATTACCTTCGCCTTCAAAGAGGTCTTTGGCAATGTTTTCACTTTGACCTTGCAGTTCAGTCAGCGCCAAATCAAACCCCAATGAACCGATGATTTGGTTGTTCACCTTGATGGGCTGACTGATGGTGGTGATGAGCTCCTGTTTCCCTCTGACAGGGTACATGTAAGGTTCCATCACAAAGGTTTGTCCGGTTTCAAACGGCATTAAGTGCCAATCGTCTTTGCGCTCACCATTGGCATTTAACTCAGTGTTTGAAAAGCTGTCCATGGCGACTGCATCAAAACCACCGTTGCTATTTGGTGAAAAGAAGGGAGCAAGGTAGCCAAGCTTATTAAATGCATCAGAAGCTAGGGGCTCACTCTCAACAGGCCACGTCTTTTGTTCAAAGACCATATACCCCGCAAAAACCGCTTCATCTTGGGATTTAAGAGCGGCAACAAATTGATTCACCAGCTCGTGAGCGCCGGCTTGATCGACGGCACTCTGTTCAATGATTGAACGTAATTGCGATAAGCTACCGGTAACTGGGAAAAGGCCGTTGGCGATGGTTTTACCTTGTTCTGAAGCAGTAGAGCGTAGTTGAGAAGTGGTGGCTTCAGTCAGTTGTTCCGAAACTCTTTGTGAGATCTGTTGGTTAACGTTAGTAAAGGCGTTGGTGGTCATTCCCATAGCGATAAGCAAGGTAAAAGACATAGCGACTCCGGCGCTCACCGCTATTCTTGTGCGAATACTATTAAACATTTGCTTTTCGAACCTCATATAGGTGTTAGCGTGAATAGGTTTTGGCTTTATTGTGGTTATTCTTTCTCAAGCCAATCTTCATTCTACAGGTGAGATTTGAATGCACTGTTTAAATAAAACAAGCAATATTAATAACTTAAGTTAGATTGTTAATGGCCGAGGTGGGGTGTTTGTTTTTTGGCGCTATGAGATTGGCTTAATATAAAAGTTTGGTGTTTATAACGCGCTGCTTTACAACGAAAGATTGGGTGTTATGAGCTTGCAGGCTACAGATTTGTGGTGGCCGGAGAGCCAAAAAATTGGCAAATAAAATATGTTAATTTAATGAGTTGGATCAAATAATTAACGCACTATATTGCGCTCAAACCGGACTTATTTCCCGATTTCCGCTCAATTTGAGTTATTTGAACCCCCAAAATGAGCGGATGTAAAGTAAGCGTCGGTTGTTCTTGTTTGTTAAAGTGTTGGCATTTGTAAATGTTCAACCAGCACTTTGGTGAACCGTGCTGCCTCACCACCAGTGCATGCTCGATGATCAAATGTGATCGAAAGTGGCATCGCTTTAATCGCAATCGGCTGACCCTGTTCAAGAATGACTTTTTCGATGATTCGACCCGCGCCGACAATGGCAACTTGTGGTGGTGAAACGACGGGTGTTGCATAAATTCCGGCGATGGCACCAAAGTTCGATAGGGTAATGGTGGCATGTTGTAACTGCTCCCGCCCGATCTTGCGGTTACGTATCCCCTTCACTGTATCATCCAGCCATTGGCGAATTCCGTTTTGGTCAAACTCATCAGCATGGCGTAGCACGGGTACATACAATCCATGAGCACTGTCTACGGCAATGCCAATGTTCACTGTGCTGTGGACGCAGCGAGTCATGGTTTCGGCATCAAACCACGCATTCAGAGCGGGTTCTTGTTGGCAAGCATGAACGACAGCGCGAATGAGCCGACCAGAGATGTCTTCGCCTTCAGCCCATTTGTGAAGCAACGCTTCTTCGGTGATGGTGACCGCCGCGACATTGTGGTGAGACTCTGCCATAGTACCTGCCATGGTGCGTCTTGCGCCTTTAAGGACTTCGGTTCCCGGGATTTGTTTGCCTGCTTCACTGTAAATATCAGCATCTAAAATCAGTCCGTTGGGGCCACTACCGACCACTTTTAGCAAATCAACACCAAGCTTTTTGGCTAACATTCGTGCGGAAGGCATGGCAACCAGCGGTCCTTCACTGGATGGGTTATGCACACTGCCAACCCAGTAATCGTCAACCTGAACTTGATGGGTTTGCTGAGATACATTACCAACGACAGTCGCTGCATCTTCAGTTTGCTTTTCTGCGTGTTGAACAACGGTTTCACCCAGTTCTTCGATTTCAAGCAGTAGGCTGCCAATGCTGATGACGTCTCCTTGTTCACCGTGACGGCTGACAATTTTACCACTGTACGGGGCGGGGACTTCCACCACCGCTTTGGCGGTTTCAACCGTGAGTACAATCTGGTCAACTTCAACCTGATCACCAATGTTGACGTGCCATTCGACGATCTCGGATTCGGCAAGTCCTTCGCCTAAATCGGGTAAAATAAATGACTTCATTTCCATCCCTCCACCAGCTCTTTGGCCGCGAGTACGATATCTTCTTCCTGAATCATGAAATAATCTTCATTGCGATAATAAGGCATGATGGTGTCCATTCCGGTAACACGTTTTGGTGGCGCTTTGAGCATGCACATGGCGTGTTCTACGGTACGGGTAATGATTTCTGCACCGACACCGCAGGTCTTACTTGCTTCATGAACCACCAATAACCGACCCGTTTTTTCAAGCGAGCGGAAAATGGTATCCATATCAATCGGTTTGATGCTGGCAAGATCAATCACTTCCGCTTCTATGCCTTGAGATGACAGGGTTTGAGCGGCTTGTAATGATTCGACGATGCATGCCCCCCAGCTAACTAAAGTTAAATCGCGCCCTTTACGTAGCGTAAAACAGGTATCTAATGGCAGGGCTTCTCCGTTGTCGAAGACGGTGGACTTCACTGTGCGGTAGATACGTTTGGGTTCGAAAAACATCACAGGATCATTGCTACGAATCGCGGCCAATAGCAAGCCATAAGCGCGTTGTGGTGAGGAGGGCACGACGACTTTAAAACCCGGAACATGAGCAAATAGCGCCTCGACACTTTCAGAGTGGTGCTCGGGTGCATGAATACCGCCGCCAAATGGGGCACGGAACACTGCGGGGCAGGTTAGGCGCCCCCTTGTACGGTTGCGAATCCTTGCCGCGTGACACATTAAGTGCTCAAGTGCTGGGAAAACAAAACCTTGAAATTGAAACTCAGCAACAGGGCGTAACCCTTGGCTTGCCATACCAACCGCAACACCGCCGATTAACGCTTCTGCAAGTGGGGTATCCATAACTCTTCGTAGGCCAAATTTCTCTTTTAATCCCACCGTTGCACGGAAGACGCCACCGTTATCGCCAACATCTTCCCCCAGAACTAGCACATTATCGTCATGGCTCATTTCATAATGCAGCGCGAGATTAACGGCTTCGACTAATGTGATTTCATTGGTCATGTTTGCCTCCCTGCATTCGCATAGCTTTGTTGATCAAAAGATCCCTCTGAGCATTTAATTCCACCGGTGGGGTTTCATAGAGAAAATCAAAAGCGCTCTCAGGCGCTTGTGGGGGCAAATTGAGATAGTGCTCTACAGCTTGTTCAACCAAGCTTTTTGCATGGTGTAACCATTTTTCATCTTGTTGTTCCGACCAAGCATGGTTCGCGATTAAGTAATGTTTGAGTCGTGAGACGGGTTCGAACTGCCAAGCTTGTTTCAATTCATCATCACTGCGATAACGGCTGGCGTCATCTGCGGTGGTATGGTCACTCAGGCGATAACTGATGGCTTCGATCAAGGTTGGCCCTTTGCCTTTTCTCGCATTATCTAATGCTTGCGAAACGGCATCATACATGGCGACAACATCATTTCCATCAACGGTGATGCCGGGAATTCCAGCTCCTTTGGCTTTCTCTGAGAGTAAATCCGCGGCGCATTGCAACCGACGCGGGACTGAAATGGCCCATTGGTTATTGTTGACGACGAATACCAAAGGAATGTTCCAAGCTCCTGCACAGTTCAGTGATTCGAGAAAATCACCTTTTGAAGTTGCTCCATCGCCACAAGTGACTAATGCTGCATTGTGGTTTCCTTCAATTTTTAGTGCTGCTGCAACGCCAACGGCATGAGTGCACTGAGTCGCAATGGGTACACAGAAGGGCAAATCTCGTACTGCGTTATGACTTTTTTCAGTACAAAAGTCACTGCCGCGTTCATCTCCGCCCCAATATTGAAGGTTTTTCTCCATGCCAATACCGCGTACCCACATAGCTGGCATATCTCGGTAATAGGGCACAAAAACATCTTCTGGATTGAGTGCGTGTCCGATCGCGATTCCAAAAGCTTCAGCACCTAAGTGAGAGGGGTAAGTCCCAAGCTTTCCAGTACGTTGAAGGGCTACAGCCTTGTTGTCATAAGTGCGGGCAACCAACATGTCACAGTAAAACTGCTTTAATGTTTCTAGGTCGGCCCATGATGGAAGAGAACCGGTGACATGACCTTGGTGATCGATAAACCGGTGCATAGGTAATGCCTGAACACTCATTTCAAGCTCCTTTCACTTCGCCTTTAGCTACCAAAGGCGACTGCTGTTGATCGTCGTGATAAAAAGGCTCATCAAACTAAAGAATGAAGCGTGCTGGTTGAAATACTATTCTGAAAAACTCCCTTATGGCGCGCTTTATTGCTAGTTACATTTAGTAATGTAGTGATGAATCTTGATATATCCCAATATAATAATTGTAATCAAAATGTTAAAAGGTGCCTGTTTTGTGCTTTAGTATCGAGTAAAATAATTCTTACAGTTGACGAAAAGCAGTCAAAAGTATGGCATTGCTCCATTTGAGTTGTTAAAAATCAAAAAGAATCGCTAAGAAAATGGAAGAATCCATAAGATTATGAGGGCAAAAAAATATGTTCCGAATATGGAAAATTGTCCCGCTTGATAGGTTTTATATATTGAAATGACGTTATCATTAGACAAACTTGAACAACTTGATCGACGTTATTTGATTATGTTCGAGATGAAAAACGTTACACTGTTTCGCATATCACAATGAATGAAGGAGAGTTTATGTTCCATGCCCATGTTTATTTCGCTTTAAAAGATATGGATCAAGCGCAGGCGTTGCACGATAAAATCAAAGCGGAACGAAAAGATGTGCTGGCGCAGTTTCCTTTAGTTCCGCGTCTAGTTGGCCCCCACAAAATGCCGATGTTTGAACTGCATTTTGCGAACAATCAGCACCAACTGATCGAATGGTTGGATGCGCAGCGGGGGACAATGAGTGTGTTGATCCATCCAGTCAGTGAAGAGCACTTATTAGATCATACTGAACGAGCGGTATGGCTAGGTCGAGAGCTTGGCGTACTGGAAGAGACGTTATAAGAAAATGGGCACCTTAAGTGCCCATTTTTTATGTTAGCAGTAAGCTCGTGCTACTCGTCCTGAACATGTCAGCTGGTAGTGCTCAGTACAAGCAGGGATGAATACTGATTGCCCTTTAGCGACGGTACATCGCTCACCATTGGCATGATTTAATACCATCGGGGCGTCAATCGGGAGCAATATTTCCGCGCTATTTAGGTGGAGCGTCCGTTGTATCGAATCACGGATGATGGCGAATCGAAAGTCATCCACTGGGATAGGGTATTCTTCAATGCCATGCTCTGAGGTTGGTTGAAGGCGTAATTGTTCAAATGGCTTTTCTTCAAAGCGAGTACATGCAACCAATTCATCCACATCCATGTATTTAGGTGTTAAACCCGCACGAAGGACGTTGTCTGAGTTTGCCATGATTTCCAGTCCCGTGCCTTTGATGTAGGCATGCGGTGTTTCAGCATCAAGAAACATAGCTTCACCGGGCTCTAATGTGATGACATTGAGTAGTAAAGGCGCAAATAGGCCAATGTCACCGGGGTATTGCTTTTCTAACGCTAGAATCAGTGGGAAAGGTGCTTCTTCATGTTGTGCTGCATATTGCATGAGAGCTGCCGTTGCGCTCTGTTTTTGCTCATGTGGCAGTGAGAGTAAACCGTTAAAAAAATGCTTTAACCCTTGTTCATCTGGGCTTTGTTGGAGTGCGTTGACTAAAGGCGCGAGTACGGTGATATCAAGCGCTGTAAAGTGTTTAACGATTTCTTTGATGGCTCTGAACCCATTCATTGCTTGATATGGTGTTAGTGCATAAACCAGCTCAGGTTTATGGTTTGGATCTTTATAGTTTCGATTGCTGGCGTTAAGCGCGACTCCTAACCGTTCTTCTAATTGAAAGCCATGTTCTGCTTGCTGCTTGTTTGGATGGACTTGGATCGACAATGCTTTATCAGCCGCAAGCACTTTAAACAAGTAGGGCAGCTCACCAAATTTTTCTGTGATTTCTGGATTTAAAAAACACGTCTTATCGCTGGCGATCAAGCTTGAAAGTAGTGTTAATTCTCCATCGCTCTCGATGGTCGAGCAGCCGTTTGGATGTGCGCCCATCCAGATCTCAGCTTGAGGTTGGTTATCGCTATTTGGTACATCAAATAACTGTGTAAGGGAAGACGTGCTGCCCCAAGCGTAGTTTTGAATAACATTGGTCATCGGATAGAACACCGGATGCGTGGTTCGTGTGCAAGTCATGGAATTCTCTGAGTTTGTGATGCGAAGGCAGGCTTAAGCCCTACGACTCAAGCCTGTCAGCCAATAAAATTAAGCGCTTGCTGCAACCGGCTTGGCTTTGCGAACTTTCTTCAGTGCGACACAAGTGACAGCTGTGGTTACTGCACCTGCCGCCATACAGATAAGCGCAAGCAGCGGGTAGTTCATTGCGCCAAGTAAGGCCACAACAGGGCCACCGTGTGCCACGCTATTTGTAATGCCGAAGGAGAACGCCATGACGGCAGCGACCATGGAACCAAGTACGTTTGCAGGGATAACAGACATTGGATCTTGAGCGGCGAATGGGATCGCCCCTTCTGAAATGCCTACTAGCCCCATTGCGCCAGCAGCTTTGCCTGCTTCGGTTTCAGATTGTTCGAATAGGTCGAGTTTTCTACCAAGGAATGTAGCGAGTGCCATACCAAGCGGTGCTACAGGGATTGCGCAAGCCATTGCTCCCATGAATTGAGTTTGGCCACTGGCAATCATGCCGACAGAGAACAGGAATGCCACTTTGTTGAATGGACCACCCATATCAAAGCCAGCCATGCCCCCTAAAACGATCCCCAGTAGAATGACGTTTCCGGTGCTCATGCTGGTAAGAAGAGCTGTTAAACCATCCATGAGGTTGGCGATAGGAGCACCGATGACGAAAATGAATAAGCCAGCGATGAAGAGCGAACCTGTAATCGGTGCGATCATGATTGGCACAAGAGGTTGCACGAATTTATGGTAATTAATTGAGGTGAGCCATTTAACAAAGTAGCCAACAAGCAAACCGGCGATGATAGCGCCGATGAAGCCAGTGCCAGCTTCCGCACCATAAAATGAGCCATTATTCGCAATCCAGCCGCCAATAAGACCAGGGGCTAGAGCAGGGCGGTCGGCAATCGCATAAGCAATGTAACCAGCCAAAATAGGGATCATCAGAGTAAAGGCAACAACCCCGACGTTGAGGATTTGGTTCCACATGCTTTCAGGAGGAATTGCCATTCCCGCCTCTGTTGGTTCTCCACCAATTGCCAGTGCCAGCGCAATTAACAAACCACCTGTGACAACAAACGGGATCATGTGTGACACACCGTTCATTAAGAAGCGATAAAGATCTGAGCGTGCTTGTGCAATATTACTTGTGCTAGACGAGTCAGCACTTGATGCATCCGTCTGATAAATTGGTGAACTTAACGCTTGCTTAATCAGGCCTTCCGCATCTTTGATAGGGGCTTTTACATTGGTTTTTATCACACGCTTTCCAGCGAATCGTGCCATATCAACTTGTTTGTCACAGGCAACGATGATGGCATCTGCTCGGGCTATCTCTTCCTCAGTTGGGCTGTTTTTCACCCCAATTGAACCATTGGTTTCTACTTTGATCTGGTATCCACTGTTTGCTGCCCCTTTTTCCAGCGCTTCTGCGGCAAGGTAAGTATGGGCGACACCAGCAGGACAACCAGTGACACCAATAAGGAAACCTTTTGTTTCACTGTCTGAAGGTTGCTGCGCCGATTCGGATTTTTCCAGTAGCAGCGCTAACGCTTCTTGATTGCTCTCTGCATTGATAAACTGTTCAATGAAACCTTGTTCAATCAACTTAGAAGAGAGCTCTGCAAGGACTTCAATGTGATGGTTATCGCCACCATCAGGTGACGCGATCATAAAAAATAATTTAGAGGGCTGACCGTCTTCTGCGCCGTAATCGATCCCTTTTTTGCTCACACCAATCACAACGGCAGGCTCGATAACCGCAGCACTTTTAGCGTGTGGAAGTGCAACACCGTCTTCAAATCCAGTATTGCCTTGTTCTTCGCGTGCTTTGATATCGGCAAGAAACTGCGCTTTATCGTTAATCCGACCTTGTTGGAACAAAATTTCAATCAGCTCATGAAACACGTCATCTTTTGTTTCAGCACCAAGCGAGAGTTGAATTAAGTTCTCGTTGATTAATTGGTTAATCATGTTTGACCCCTAACTGTTTTTCTTATGTCGGGGTTATTGTGAAATTTGAACCTACGAGACTGTAGTGAAGAAAAAATGCATTAGCTGGATGATTGTAACCTAATGTCTTGGATGTGATTTGGATCTATGAACACAGTGTCATGGTTAATGTTTAATCAAAATAGAGTTTGATATTCGATAAATTGCAGAATCCAGTAAATACAACTGCTTCCATTGGATGCAAAGGTTTGCATTTGGTCAGTATTGTTTGCGAAGGAGGGAGGATAATTAAGGCTTTTACTGGATTTTTGTAACATTCATTTGTAATTGTGAACTCCCCCAATAGTACTTATTTCAATAACGCGTTATACCTTGCCGTATGAAATAGCCAGCTGGATTTATGTGGCTAAGCGAGTAGGTATGACAGTATTTCAGGATTTAATTTCATCGGTATTAAGTGAAAGAGAACCGTTCCATAACATTTGGTTTGCGGGAGACTTTCATACGCCTCCAGCATTCAGTTATCAGGTGAACTTCCCTCGTTTGGAGCTGATTTTAGACGGTGAATACATTAATGAAATGGAAAATCACGAACGCCAGATCTCGCATATTATAGCTAAGCCGGGTGATGCGATTTTTATTCCTCCCAACTGTTGGAATAAGCCGGACTGGGATACAGATTGCTCAGTGCTTAGTATGTTGTTTGGCCGTCGTCAGCTTGGGTTGAGTTTTGTCAGTAAGCGGAAAAATGAAGTGGGCTTTTTTGATGTTCAAAAACACAGCATTCAGACCCGCTCAGGTTTTGCCATTGATAACATTCTTGAGGCCCTTAGCTCATTGGCGAAAGAGTCTCACAAAAAGCCAATGGATGAACTGCTACTTCAGGCGTTGTTGCAGTACAGCAAATCGATGCTGGATGAACCTGTGACCCAGTCACACAATCGAGTAACAGATCTGTATCAGGGGATTTGTATCTATATTCAAGAGAACTTTCATCGCCAGATCACCCGTGACAGCATTGCTGAGCGTTTTAGTATCTCCTCGAACCATCTGTCGAGAATGTTCCGTCAGCAAGGGCATATGACGTTGGCTGATTACATTACGTGGGTGCGGATCGACCGCGCTAAATTTATGTTGAAGAAGTACAACTTCAAATTGAACGAAGTGTCGGTTCGGTGTGGTTTTAAAGATGTGAATTATTTTTGCCGTGTGTTTAAAAACCGGACAGGAAGAACGCCAACCGAATATCGTGGTGCAGCTTAAATTAACCGTGATGTGGCGTACATGATGATGGATTGCAACTCACTACTATTTCGTGTGAGCAGCAGCCTTTCACACAAGGTGTGGTTGAGTAGGTTGCGAGTCAAATTGGTTACCGCGATGATTTGCGCTTTTGTTGGCTTATCAGGCATGACCAAGCCAATCGCTAAGTGGGTTTTGCCGATGGGTGATTGCCAATCAATGGCGTCTTCAGTAGAAATCGCTGCAATGGAGAGCTGATGGCTCTCTTTAAACATAACGTGAGGTAGCGCAATTCCTGGAGTAACGCAGGTTGATGAGGTCTCTTCGCGCTTAATGAAAGCTAATAATAGCTCGTCAGGGTTCTTAGGATAGATAAGTTGCGCTATGCCCTTTAAGCACTCAAATTTAGTCAGTATCGTTTGGGCTTTGGCGTAATCAAAATGTATATCTTTAAATGGAAGAGGTGTTTTCACGTGCTGGGACAGCACAGAGTAGATATCGGTTCCTATAACGGTATATAAATCGGCAACCAGATCTTTGATGACAAAGCACGCCAGCTCTGCATCGACACCGATAGCAGTAATTTGGCACAAGTCACCTTCGACCATGCCGGCTTTAAATACCCCGAGGGCTTTGGATAAATTGCCACTGCGATCTTGGGTGATGTTGATGAGATGAATGGTGCTTTTGAATTTTTTAACAATGGGTGGCAACGCCGATGCCAGTTGAACACTGCGATCGGCGTTGTTAACGAGAAAAGTGATCTGATATTCGTACATACAGCAGTAATTAACTACGACAGTACTGCTGGAATACTTTGTCGACGTTGAGTAAAACGTCTTCAATGGAAAGTCGAATTTTATTCATGCCTTCGAAACGTGCGGCTTGTTCAATGTCAATATCGGAAACAATGAGCACTTGGTCGGCATGAGCTATGTCATAAGGAGTGAGCGGGTTCTCAATCCCCATTGCTCCTTGGGTTTCAACTTTTATTTGTACGTTATATTTTGGCGCAGTTTTAATCAGAGCATCTGCGGCCATGTAGGTATGTGCAATACCCGTTGGGCAGGCGGTCACGGCTACAATTTTCATCGGTGTTCTCAATAACAATTTTGTCGAATATTAGCATAGCCTGACGGAAAAAAAGTGACTTAAAACCAGCAAATTAACGACGGTCATCACACTTTGTTTGGTGTGATACGTTTGTCCAGTGAATGCTTTTTTCGTCCTATTTCTACAAATGAGTTGGCTCACTAATCTATATCCGAGCGTGAATATAAAGGTAATGACAAGATGGATATTACAAACCTTATTGAGCCTGAGATCATCACATTAGATCTGCAAGCTCGGACCAAAGATGATGTGTTGCAACAGCTGGCTGAGTTGCTAGACAAAGCCGGTAAGTTAAATGATAAATCGCAATTTCTTGCAGACGTATGGCGACGTGAAGAGATTGGTAATACGGGCTTTGAAGATGGTATTGCTATTCCCCATGCTAAAAGTAATGCGGTAAAAACACCGGCAGTAGCGGTAGGCATCAGCCGCAAAGGCATTGACTATGGTGCTGAGGATGGTGAATTGTCAGATGTTTTCTTTATGTTGGCATCACCAGATGGTGCAGACAATCATCATATTGAAGTGTTAGCACAAATTTCAGGTAAGTTAGTCGAAGACGGTTTTGTTGAGCGCCTAAAAGCCGCTAAGTCGGTGGAAGAGGCGAGAGCGTTATTGATTGATGTACCTCAGGATGTAATCAAACCAAGCCCAGTAGAGATGCCATCAACGGCCAACAATACTAGTGAGATGAAGCAAAAGCTTGGCCGCATCAAAGAACACTTGTTATTTGGCACCTCACACATGATCCCATTCATTGTCGCAGGTGGCGTGCTGCTTTCGTTATCGGTCATGATTTCTGGTCAAGGAGCAGTCCCGGAGAGTGGCATCTTAGCGGATATTGCCCAAATGGGTATCGCTGGTTTGACGCTGTTCACTGCGGTGTTGGGTGGGTATATTGCTTACTCCATTGCAGACAAACCGGGTCTTGCGCCGGGTATGATTGGCTCTTGGGTTGCCGTGAGCCAGTACAGCACCGGTTTTCTTGGCGCAATTGTTGTTGGTTTTTTTGCTGGTTTTGTGGTTCGGCAACTCAAACGAATTAAACTGCCAGACAGCATGAGCTCGCTTGGCTCCATATTTATCTATCCGCTTGTGGGCACTTTTATTACTTGTGGTGCTGTCATGTGGGTTATTGGTGCGCCAATCGCCAGTGCAATGACAACCATGAACGAGTGGTTGGCAGGAATGGCGGGTTCAGGAAAAGTGCTGCTTGGTACCATTTTAGGTGGGATGACTGCCTTTGATATGGGTGGCCCTATCAACAAAGTCGCGACACTTTTTGCGCAAACTCAGGTGGATACGCAACCATGGCTGATGGGTGGTGTGGGCATTGCTATTTGTACGCCTCCTTTAGGTATGGCGCTGGCAACCTTCCTTTCACCTAAGAAATTCAAACGTGATGAACGAGAAGCAGGTAAAGCTGCAGGTATCATGGGGATGATCGGTATTACAGAAGGGGCGATTCCATTTGCTGCTGCCGATCCAGCGCGTGTACTTCCTGCCATTGTTGCTGGTGGTATCGTTGGTAACATTACTGGCTTTATGTTCCATGTGTTAAACCATGCGCCATGGGGCGGATGGATTGTTCTCCCTGTTGTTGATGGCAAGATTGGTTATGTTGTTGGGACATTAGCGGGGGCGCTCACAACGGCATTGATCGTTATTTTACTTAAGAAGAATGTCACTGAAGATGAATCTGAAAGCGCTGTCGCAGAAGTCTATGCATCAGTTGAAGGTGAGGGCGAAGCCGACATTCTTGCGATTACTTCTTGTCCTTCAGGTGTAGCACATACATTCCTTGCGGCCAAATCATTGGAAAAAGCGGCCCATCTTTTAGGAATTAAAATCAAGGTGGAAACTCAGGGCGCAAATGGCATCAATAACCGCATTACTGCCAAAGATGTGGCTAATGCGAAGTTTGTGATTTTTGCTCACGATGTTGCGATCAAAGAACCTGAACGTTTTAACGATTTACCAACACTGGATGTCACAACAAAAGACGCAATGCATAACGCAACGGCATTAATCCAGTCAAAGCTTTAACTCTCTATAGTCACCCCCTATGACTATGCTCCAGCCCCTCATTGAGAGGGGCTTTTTTGTATTGATAGCTAGCAGCACGACTCCCGAATTTTAAGCTTGGGGGGAAAGATAGTGCTTTTCACCGTCTGTTTATCACCCTCCATTCTCGCCAGAATTAGCTCACCCGCAACTCGGCCTATCTGCTTTGCGGAGACAGAAATAGTGGTGAGTGCAGGCATGGAGTCCGCCGCTTCTGGCACATCATCAAAACCGACGACAGCGATGTCTTTACCCACTTGCTTTCCAATGGCTTTGATTGCACGCATAACACCAAACGCCACGATGTCTTGATAACCGATCACCGCGGTAATTTCAGGGTGTTGCTCTAACAGCTCTTGTGTGATTTTTGCTCCTTCGGTACGGCTCGCAGAACAGCTGCGCACATAGCTTTCACGAAATGGAATGCCATGTTCCATCAACTTAGATAAATACCCGCCAAGTCGGTGTGAGCGTGTTTTCGAACCTTCCAAACCACCGATAAAACCAATATGAGTGTGGCCGAGTTGGATCAAGTGTTCGGTAGCCAGTTGTAGTCCCATAAAATTATTGGTGCCGACGAAATCAAACAGATCATCACCAAGTGGCCTAACTGCCAGCACGACGGGAAGCCCGCGACCTTTAACGGTATTTAAATAGTTGATATCGGTGTCGACGGCTGGACATATCACCACACCTCCAGCATTTTGGCTTAGCAATGAGTCGATGAACTTATCTTGCCGTTCGACACTTTCTTCTGAGTTGGCGAGAAATAACATGGAGTTTCGTTCTTCGAGAAAGTGGCTAAGGCCGGCGATGAGCTCTGAGTAAAAGGGGTTGGTAATGTCGGGGGTGACTAAGCCAACGAGGTTACTGCGTTTGTGCCGTAAGTTGGCGGCCGCTTGATTGTACACATACCCAAGCTCCTCCACAGCCTTCAACACTCGCTCTCGAGTTGGTTCGGAAATTCGCCCTTTGTTGGTTAAGACCATAGAAACGGTCGCGGTTGAGACCTGACAATGCTTCGCGACGTGTGCAATTGTTGCTTTTCCCATCTGTTCACCTCATCAAGACACTTCAGCCTAGCGTTCATTAAAAGCCTATTTTCTAACTATATGTATCACTGTTCTGAATGAATTAATTCTAGGTTAAACGTTTAATCTTATTTGATGTATTTTTAAACGATTTATTTGTGATCGTACACTTACAAATGCCAATAGATCGAGATTAAACAAAGATAAATGATAGGTTAAACACGTTAACCCATTTGTGGTTTTTATGACTCATTGATTAAATTGTCATCAGAAGGCAATCAAAGGTGATGTATGAAGTATTTATCTGGTCAATCGAATTATGACAAAACACCACACATCGAAGTGAAGGGTTATCAGCACCATGCACAACGAGGCTGGGCGAGTATCGTAAAAACACTTGAGAACAGTGTCGCTCAGGGCCATAAACATGTGTTAGTGATTGATACCTATCATGGCGTCGATCATGATGAGTTACTGCAACAGCTTATCGCACCGCTTAATCCTGCTGTTGTGATTTCTACCGACTCCGCGAAATATGAAGAAACTTATATTCATGCCATGTTAGAGCGTCATATTACGGATGATCGCGTATTTGGCGTGATAGCTCCACATAAGCTAGAAGAATTTTTCGACCAAGAGAGATTAGCAGATTTATCTGAGTTGGTAGAACAGTGTGAAAGTGGGCTCATTGTGGTGTACGGCCATGGTGCAAGGTTAGTCGTGCAAGGAGATACCTTTGTTTACGCCGACATGGCGCGTTGGGAAATCCAACAGCGTTTTCGTCGAGGAGAGCTTGGAAACTGGGGCGTCGATAACTTTAACGAAGATGTGCTACGCCGCTATAAACGCTCTTTCTTTATTGAGTGGCGCGTATTTGATCGCTACAAAACGAAGTTACTCGATGCGGTTGATTTCTTGCTCGATACCAACAGTGCGATGGACCCGAAATTGGTCACTGGTGAAGCGTTTAACGCTGGGCTTCGTCAGGCAACGCAACAACCTTTCCGCTTAGTTCCTTTCTTTGATCCGGGAGTTTGGGGTGGGCAGTGGATGAAACAAGTCTGTGATTTGGAAGCGGACAAACCAAATTATGCTTGGTGCTTCGACTGTGTGCCGGAAGAGAACAGTTTACTGCTCAAATACGGTGACGTCACCGTGGAGATCCCTTCTCAAGATCTGGTCTTGATGCAACCGAAAGCCTTGTTAGGTGAAAAAGTACATGCACGATTTGGGGCTGAATTCCCGATCCGCTTTGATTTCCTCGATACCATGGAGGGTCAACATCTTAGCTTGCAGGTACACCCGATAACGGAATATATCCAGAACGAATTTGGCATGCACTATACCCAAGACGAAAGTTACTACCTCTTGGACGCGGGTGAAAATGCGAGTGTGTATTTGGGAACGAAAACTGGCATTAATCCGGATGAAATGATGGCGGATTTGCACGCTGCTCAACGCGGTGAAAAGCCTTTCGATGATGAAAAGTACATCAATCAATTTCCAGCGAAAAAACACGATCATTTTTTGATTCCTGCCGGGACAATCCACTGTTCTGGTTCTGAATCGATGGTTCTGGAGATAAGTGCCACACCTTACATTTTTACATTCAAGCTATGGGATTGGGGACGCCTTGGAATGGATGGGCTACCACGTCCGGTGCATTTGGATCATGGCAAAGAGGTGATCCAATGGGACAGAGATACCCAATGGTGTGAAAGTAATTTGATTAACGCGGTTGAGCCTATTGCTGAAGGCGCAGGTTGGCGTGAAGAGAAAACGGGTCTGCATGACAGAGAGTTTATTGAAACGCGCCGCCATTGGTTTTCTGAGCCAGTGTTACACCAGACATGCGGTGCGGTAAATGTACTTAACTTAATTGAGGGGCAAGAAGCACGAGTGATCAGCCCAAACAATCAGTTTGAACCGTTTGTTGTCCATTATGCCGAAACCTTTGTGATTCCGGCGAACGTGGACGAATACATCATTGAACCACATGGTGAAAGTGTCGGGCATGAACTGGCAACCATTAAAGCGTTTGTAAGAGGGTAATTAGATGATTCATTTTATTGTTGCGACACATGGACCGTTGGCACAAGCGCTGATGGCCAGCGCCAATATGGTTTTTGGTCAGCTAGAAAATACCTCCTGCGTTTGTTTGACCGAAGAAGGCGGCATTGAACAGTTCAAGCGAGATTTTGATCAAGAGATCCGCAAGGTCGCCCCTCACTTCGACGGTATTGTTGTGTTGTGTGATCTTGAATGCGGCACACCTTACAACGTGGCGTGTACCTACGCGTTTGACCGTGAATTTGAAACCAATGTGGAAGTCGTGACAGGGGTTAACTTTCCCACTTTATTAATGACAGCAGAGTATGTTGAAGAAGATGACGCACTCGTGGTCGCACAAAAACTACATAAAGAAGCACTCAGCACCATTGTAATTGCAGAGTTGATTGATTCGACGGAAGAAGACGATTTTTAAGGAGCTTGTTATGGCCATTTCATTTGTACGTATTGATGACCGGGTGATCCACGGTCAATTGATGACTCGTTGGGCAAAAGAGCTGCCTTGCGACGGTATTGTCGCGATTGATGATGCGGTTGCGGCTGATCCACTGCTCTCTCAAGTTATGAAAGGCGCTGTCACGGATGTCAAAGTTTGGTTATTTGATACGGCGACTGCAATCACCAAGCTTCCTAAAGTCATTGCCAGTGACAAAAAATATTTCGTTATTGCTAAATCCCCGGTCACGCTGCAGAAAATCAGCGAGTCGGGAATTGACCTGACCAACCTTAATAAAAAAATCAACGTTGGTCCTATGAGTGCTCGTGAGGGCACGACAACCATCGGTGGAAATCAGTGTGTTAATGCAGAAGAAATTACGGCATTTAACTATCTGAGCGATGCCGGACATCAGATTGAATTCAGATTAGTGCCCGATGCCAATGCATATAGCTGGCAAGACGCACAACAAAAACTGAAGTAACCATGCTTTAACGTGAGCAAAAGGACAAGATTATGTTTTTAGAAGCAGTACTTATCGGGATACTTTGTTATCTCGGAGCGCTATCAAGCCCTTGGCTGATGGGGCTAACCGGTGGCTGGTACACCATTACTCGCCCGTTAGTTTCGGGGATGCTCGTTGGCCTTATCCTTGGTGATTTACAAACCGGGATCATGGTTGGTGTGGCTGTGCAAGCAGTATACATCGCGATGGTCACACCAGGTGGTGCGATGCCAGCAGACTTAAACTTTGTAGCGTTTCCGGCCGTTGCCCTCGGGGTTATGTCGGGACAGGGGGTCGAAGTGGCCGTTGCGATTGCGGCGACCATTGGTATCGCCGGAACCATTATTTTCAACTTCATGATGGTCCTTAACTCCTACTGGAACCACCGAGCTGATCTGGCAATAGAGGCAGGTGATGAACGTGGGGTATACATGAACTCCGCCATTTATCCGCAAGTCACCAACTTTTTGATGCGCTTTATTCCGACATTTATCGCGGTTTATTTTGGTAACCAATACATCGAAGGTTTCATGGCAAGCTTGCCAGATATGGTGATTGACACTATGTCCGTTCTAGGTGGCATTTTACCTGCTGTGGGTATCGCTATCTTGCTGAAGCAGATCATCAAAGACAACAGTATGTTGATCTACTTCCTTGTTGGGTTTGTTGGCATCGTTTTCTTAAAACTGAATATGCTGGGCTTAGTCACGATTGGTGCGCTATTTGCGTTGATTCACTACAACTACAAGCCAGATCCACAACCTTCTGTAGCAGCACAAAATGCAGTCGCTGATGACGATGAGGATGAATTCTGATGACTGAACTTAAACACCCGACAGAAAACACTGGCAGCTCACGGGTAGAGCTGAATAAGAAAGATCTAACCAAATGCTGGAAAGCATGGATGATGTACAACCTGTCTTCAATGAGCTTTGAGCGTCTTGAATCGTTTGGATTTTGTTTAGGCATGATGCCGGCACTAAAGAAACTGTATCCAAATAAAGAAGATCGTATTGAAGCCATGAAACGCCACGCTTCTTTCTACAACACGGAGCCACAACTGGGTGCCATCATCAACGGTATGGCCGTGGGTATGGAAGAGAAAAAGGCGAATGGCGAGCCACTTGATGGGGAAACCATTAATACGCTCAAAGTCGGTTTGATGGGGCCTGTAGCAGGTATCGGCGATTCGATGATACCGGGAATGTTGATCCCAATACTATTGAGTATTGGTATGGCACTTGCCGCAGGTGGCAATATTCTTGGCCCGATTTTTTATATTGTTGCCTTTAACGCCATTGCACTGATTGGTTCATACCAGCTGTTTATGAAAGGCTACAAGATGGGTGCAAGCTCAGTGGAAGTGCTAGTCAGTGATAAATCCACCAAAATACGTGAAGCACTATCGTTGCTTGGTGTGTTTGTCATGGGCGGTGTTGCGGCAAGCTATGTGAACCTTGGCACAGGGCTGGAGTACGCCACAAAAGATGGAGTCGATATCAGTATTCAAGCCATGTTGGATGGAATCTTCCCTAAATTACTGCCTTTGCTGGTTGTTCTAGGAACTTGGTATGCAATGGCGAAGAAGGGACTAAGCCCAGTCAATGCAATGTTAGCACTCGTTGCTTTCTCCGCCATTGGTGTCGCACTCGGCATCTTCTAATTTCTATTGGCTTCTGAAGGCAACGCTAATCAAAGCGTTGCCTTAGGGATAACAAAATGAATTCTTTATCTTTTCAGGCTGCACGCTGTCAGCGCTGGCTGACTTCTTACGCCTTACCAAAATGGCAAAACAGTGTACTTAAAGAGCACGCATTGTTTGCTGAGGGGATACGTCAAGATGGTGAACTTTACGCACCATCATTGATTCGGTTTCGAGTACAACCAAGACAGATTTACGTTTTTAGCCACGCAACATTGCTTGATATGTGCGACGCTACAGAGCTTGTTAATGATGTCGTAACGATTGGCTTATATTATTACGGCTCTCCAGAGCAGGGGTTTAAGTTTGCGTTAAGCAAAGAGTTTGATGAAGGTCCATCACAGATTTATCTATATGAGCAAGCGTTCGCTCTGCTGGGGTTTGCTTGGCATTACAAGCTCACTCGTAGCCAAGATAGTTTAAATAACATGTATGCGATGTATGACTTCATTGAGCGTGAACTCAGTTCTGATCGTCAACCGGGCTTCTACATCTCAACCGAAAGCTTGAATGCGAAAGGGCAAAACCCTCACATGCATTTGTTTGAAGCCTTGATGGTTGCTTATGAAGCAACGGACGATGCTATTTGGCTTCAACGTGCCGGTCACATTTACCAGCTGTTTAATATGTATTTTCTACGTGATGATCATCTCGCAGAGTTCTTCAATGCGGATCTCTCATTAGATAAAGAGACGGGGACGCACGTAGACCCGGGACATCATTACGAATGGATTTGGTTACTTAATCACTACCAAAAGTTGACTAACGCTGATGTGACCGAACAAATAGAGAAGTTACAGCGTTTTGCTCAGATATACGGTCACAACCCCAATCAATTAGTTCGGGATGAAGTCTTGTCTACGGGTGAAGCATTAAGGCCGACATCACGCTTGTGGTGCCAAACCGAATACTTAAAAGCGTGTATTGCACTGTGGGAGCGCAACCCTACGCCGATTCGTGAAGCTGCGATATCATCCGCAGTTGATCATATTTTCAAATACTACATTGAACCCGCAGAAAAGGGGTTATGGGTCGACCAAACTGACAAGTATGGTTTCTCGCAGCAGCCTCATTCTCCGGCGAGCACGTTCTACCATATATTTTTGGCATTTGCTGAGTTAATTAAAGCTGAAAAGGAGTTAAGCCATGGAAGTTAAGATTCCTCCGTACGTAAACTATATTTCGGGGCAAATTCGTTCTGAGGAGTTGATGTGCAAAGAAACGACATTAGGGTCTTTAGAAGGGGTGTTTGAGGACAAAAACGCTTATGAGAAAAGGGATCCGAACGAAGTTATTTATTGCGTTGAGATGTTTCCACCTGAACAGACGGAAGGAGAGCTCAATTTTGGCGTGACTCACCTTAATCCGGGGACCGTTGGAAATGAGTATTACATGACTCGTGGCCACATTCATGAACGAGCAGAACAAGCCGAATACTATTTTGGCGCTGTTGGTGAAGGATTGCTGATCCTACAAAATGAACAAGGCAGTGTAACCGTAGAAAAAGTGTTTCCCGGTAGTGTCCATCATATTCGCAGTGTTGTTGCCCATCGCTTGGTCAATACAGGTCGTGAAAGATTGTCCGCTTTGGCAGTTTGGCCAGCGGTGGCAGGGCACGACTATACCTTCATCGAAAATGAAGGTTTTGGTGTGCGCATACGTCGCGGGGAAGACGGATATCAAATCCACAAAGTCGATAAAAAAGCTCAGTAAGAAGCTAATCCATGCTCCTTTAGCCAGTGCCTCCCCCGTGCTGGCTTTTTTTGTTTAAAAGCCGTAAACGATATTGAGATTGACAGAATTGACTTCAATGTCGCTACCAACAAAGTCTCCTGAATATAGCCGACGGTATTCGACATCAAGGTAAAGTGGGGAGCCTTTTTTGATTCTAAAACCGGCGCCATAGGTTACATCAGTCTCCAAATCATCAAAGCCGCTGGTGTAAATACCAGAGATCCCCCCGACACCATAGAGAGCAAAGTATTCATGGATAGGAACAATGCCGCGAGCGAGTAGTGAACCTTGACCATCGAACATATCAGAACGACTCGATACTCGAACCAACTCTCTGGCTTCTATCGCAAAGTACTTGGATGGTTGGTAACCGAAAATAATCCCAACTGAGGAAATATCAGGTTTGTCATCGACTTGATCGACGCCATTGATATCCACTTCAGAAAAGCTACTCGCAAGACCAAGATAGAAGTCATCAAAATTGTCGGTATTTGCGTATGAAAGCGATGTAAACGACATCAAAACTAAGCCTAGCCACTGTCTGATCATTTTATGTCTCCTTATTGTTCTTTTGTTTAAGCCTAGTCGTAAAAAAGAAGAGTGTTGGAAGAAGTGAACAAGAGTCGTGTTTCAAATATGGCGTTACCAATATTATTGCAGTAACGATTTAATGATATGTAAAAGAAGGGCGCACCTTATCGTGTAAGAGTGACGCCCTTAGGTGTGAGTTCCTTATGCACAGAGTGGTTCTTCATCATTAACTAAGTTATTAATCCACTTTTTGCTTCGAATACGATAGGTGGTCAAAATCAACTTGACGATTTCTTCAACAAGGATGATTAACATGACATATTCTAAAGGCCACCCTAGAATAATTCCCGTAACGTATGCGAGTGGGATACCAAATCCCCACTGACCAAACAAGTCAATGAAAATACTGTAATTAATATCTCCACCACTTTTTAATACGCCGCCGATCCCGACCATATTGAATACTTTTAACACCATACCAAATGCCATTATTAAGCAGATGTTGACGGCTGTTTGTACATCATGAATTGGAGACTTCTCGAGCAACGTAAACAGCAAAGGTTTCGCGAGCAAAAAAAGGACCGCGAGCATTAATGCCAGTACGACGCTGATGATCACATACCACCATGCAGTATTAGAAACACGCTGGTAATTCTGTGCGCCAATTTCATTGCCAAGGATGATTGATGCTGCAACGGCAAATCCCATAAAGGCTGAGATCAAAACCCCTTCAATTGGCGTCAATAAAGAGACGATAGCGAGCTCTGATACCCCTAATTGCCCAATGATCACGTTATAAATGATCAACCCAAAAGCCCATGTTGTGTCATGTATGAACATTGGGGTTGCGACCTTTAAAAAGCGGCGACGATGGGAGGTTGTGAACGTTTGTAACCAATGTGTTTTTTCCGGCCAGAGCTGTTTAAATCGTTGATGCGCCAAATAAAACAACAGCACTGTTTGAGCGAGGCGAGATAAAAGGCTACCAATCGCGGCTCCCAAAACGCCTAGCTCAGGAAAACCAAATAACCCAAAAATGAGTAAGGCATTGAGTATTACATTAATGATGATGGCTAATATGCTGACATAAGTAGGCAGTTTTGCTACTCCGACCGCTCTTAGTGCGCATTCAAGTGGAACGACCAAAACAGTAAAGACAAGACTTATGCCCGTGACGACCAGATAGTCCTTAGCCATCACAATGTAAGCCGGATCATCTGAGATGAAGGAAATAATCGCTTCTGGTGATAGTGCATAGCCAACAATAAAAGGGATAGTCACGAGTAAGGCGGCAAGCCAAGTCTGAGCCAACGTGACTTTCACGCCATCCATATTATTAGCACCAAAGTATTGCGAAGCTAGTATGCTGACAGCGCCACTTATGCCAAAAATCATCACTAGATTAAAGAAGAAGATGCGGTTTCCCACGCCAACAGCAGCCGTGGCGGCTTCTCCTAGTTGGCTCACCATAAATATATCCACGACACCAAGCAAAGAAAAAAGCATGGATTGCAAAGAGACAGGAACACCAATTTGAATGAGTTTTTGCCAAAATTTATAGTCAAGCGTTTGATGTGGGGTACGCATCGCATAACTCCTTAGAAAGTACAGAAAGGAGTGTATCGGTTTTTATGTATTCGGTATTTTTAAATTATATCTAAAACTTATGCAAAACTATCAAAATGGAAAAACAAGAGTGCTTTGAGATTTCAGATAAGACACAACATGAGTTCATCAGTTGTAATGAAGTAATGTCCATGGAAAGGCTAGGGATTGTGCAATGTGGGATTGCGCATTGCCGTGAGTTATTTACGGTTTACCGGAAAAATCAGCATAAACACATGTTGCTTTACACTGTAAAAGGTAAAGGTTGGATCACCTGCAATTTAGACAAGCAAATTTTAGAGCCGGGTTCATTAGCCATCGTACCAGCGGGGTTAGAAAATGGCTTTAGTATAGAAGAGGAAGAGTGGCAAATTGCTTGGATTTTCCTTTCTCCAAATCATGACTGGAGTGCGTTAGTTGGGGAAGAATTCGAATATCACCTAACTTCTTTAGCAGAAGTTATCTACGCGAACGTGCTGCTGTTATTACGAGCAAGAAACTTGTCTGTCGAATTGAGTTGTGTGGTGATCGAAAACGCACTTAGCCAGATTGAACTCTTCTTGAAAGCGCCAAAGTTACAACACCACTCTGATAAAAAAGCGCGTTTAAATCGGATATTTGATACCGTACAAATGGCGCTTCACAGAGATTGGAACGTAGACCAAATAGCAGCACTATACCCATGCTCCCCGCCGCATTTACATCGTCTTTGCCAGCAAGCTTATGGACACAGCCCTAAGGTCCATATTACGCGGATGCGTATGGAATATGCTGCAAGGTTGTTGAGTTCGACTACGTGGGCCATCCAACACATCGGTGAAATTGTTGGCTATCCCATTGCTGCCAATTTCACAGCTCGCTTTAAAGCGTGGTGCCATAAAACTCCCCGCCAATTTAGAAAGGAAAATTCGCGTATTCCTTAATGAGCTTGTAACGATTGGTGTGATTGATAATTCGAAAATTCAGATATATGCGCCTAAACTCATTTTATTGAAATTACAATTCTAACAATAACCAGTCAGTTGGCATTTTCAATCAGTCATTGTGCTCCAAGCAAGAGGATATTGGAGCAGGGGTTTGGGATATGAAAATTGCCACTAAAATTGTTCTGGCGTGTACGGTGTTATGTGCTCTCGGTGTTGTAATCACGGGTGGGTTCATTGGATGGAAATCATCGGTGCTAGCTGAAGAGGCGTTGTATAATCGGGCGTCGCAACAACTCATCTCCGTTAGAGAAATCAAGAAAAATGAAATCCAACGTTACTTTGACCAGATAAGTGGTCAGGTAACGACACTCGCAGGATTAAAATCGACACAGGAAGCGATGCTTGAATTTACTCAAGCTTTTAAAGCTTACCCCACAAATCAAGTCTCATCTTCTGATATCACAAAACTCAATCAATACTATTCTAATCAGTTCGGCACGACTTACAGAGAGTCCAATAATGGACAGTCAGCCAATGAGTCACAAAGGCTCTCGCAGATCCCTGAGATCGGCATAGCGCTCCAAGCCCGCTATATTGCAGTGAATCCAAATGGTCTGGGAGAGAAGCACCAGATGGAGAGTGACTCTTTAGGGACGGATTATGATGGGGTACATAAAAAACATCATCCTGGCATCAAATCGTTTCTTGAGCAGTTTGGCTACTACGACATATTTCTAGTTGACCTTGATGGGAATATTGTTTACTCCGTTTTTAAAGAACTCGATTTTGCTACTAACCTTACTTCCGGTCCATATCAGGACAGTGGTATTGCTGTTGCGTATCGTGAAGGAATGAAGAAAGGCAATGGTCAGTTCTATCTTGAAGATTTCTATCCTTATTATCCGTCGTATGAAGCGGCTGCCTCCTTTATTTCTACGCCAGTCTTTACCCAAGGAAAGCGGTCAGGGGTTTTAATTTTTCAAATGCCAGTGGATGAGATCAATGCACTCATGACATTTGATGGCAAATGGCAGTTTGCAGGGTTGGGCAATACCGGGGAGACCTATCTCGTTGGCCCGGATAAGTTAATGCGTAGCCAACCAAGGATGCTAATTGAAGATGACACTGCTTATTTTGAGGCTTTAAAAGCAACTGGCGTATCAAATGATTTGGTTACGCAGATTTCAGACAAAGGGTCTGCAATTGGCCGTCAAAGAGTCGATAGTGAAACTTTAACTCTTGCATTGACAGGCCAAAGTGGAATGAAACTGTCGACGAGCAGCACTTCTGGTAAACCCGTATTTTCCGCTTATGCGCCAGTAACGGCTGCGGGTATGAAATGGGCAATTTTGACCGAGTTAACAGTTGAGGAAGCCTTGAGAGATGTGGAAGTGTTGGTTGAGGCGGAAATTACTACTGCACTGATTTGTATTGTGATCGTGGTTATTGCCGCCATTGTGTTGTCCTACATGGTTGGTAATAGTATTTCGCAACCTATTCGTCATGCCAGTGAACAAATCAAGGAGATCAGTCACAACAACGATTTGACATCGCGGTTAACGGTTAACGGTAAAGATGAAATGGCGGAACTGGCTGGCGCATTGAATACCTTGTTTGAGCATTTACAAGGAATGATCCGGCAATTTGCTCAGGCGACAGATGCGTTAAATTCGAATACGCGCAGTATGTCTTCCAATATGAACAACACCCGTTCCGCTGTCTCTGAACAAAGTCATAAAGCAGACTCAGTCGCGACAGCTGTCAACCAAATGAGCGCGTCGATCGCTGAAGTCGCTCAGTTTGCTAACCGAGCAGCGGAATATGTCACCAATGCCAACCATACTGGGAATGAAGGTATGAAAATTGGTACCTCGCTGGGGGATGAAATTTCCCAACTCGACAATGAGATGAAAACAGCCGTTGAGGCAATTGAACGACTAAACGCGGAAAGTAATTCTATTGCAGAAGTGCTTGATGTAATTCAGGGCATCGCGGAGCAAACCAATCTATTGGCATTGAATGCAGCAATTGAAGCGGCTCGAGCAGGGGAGCAAGGTAGAGGCTTTGCTGTCGTTGCCGATGAGGTGAGATCGCTTGCCGGCCGTACTCAATCTTCCACTGAAGAGATAAGATCAAAGATTGATGCATTACAGAAAGAAACTCAAGGTGTCGCTCAGAGTATTCAACATGCCAACCAAACTGTGTCATTAGGTGTGGAAACCTGCCATCAAAATACCGATATGCTTGGGCAAATTGTTGACATGCTCAGTCAGCTGAATGAAATGACGACTCAAATTGCCGCAGCAGCGGCGGAACAAAAAGCCGTGACAGAAGACATCAGTGGCAGTATCACCTCGATTGCTGATGCATCAGGGGCCGTTTCTGAACAGGTAAATAACGTAGATGAAGTGATTCAAGATTTATCAGGTCAATCTGATGGCTTGAATAAAGAGATTGCTCAATTTAAGTATTAGTATTGAGTACAACTGCACCGCAGCAATTGTGATTTGTTGCGGTGTTTTTGTTTTTCGTAGTACTTACTCTGAGAGTTTAGGTGAGGTACACCGAGTTGAATGGTGTCACAATGTACAAATAACGGTAAGAGCCATCTCAATAGGTTGGGGGATTTGTAATCGCTTCGATCGAATTCGCACCCATTTGATGTAAAACCCAGCAATCAAACAGGAAAATGATTTTTTTGTTTGACTCTTTTCCTGCAATCCGTAAAGTATGCATCGAACGCAGCGGTGGGTAACTAAAGCGTTGAAAGGAAAGGCGCGTTGGCAGAGTGGCTATGCAGCGGATTGCAAATCCGTGGACCTCGGTTCGACTCCGGGACGCGCCTCCATTCGAATTTAAAGATGGTGTTTAACAAAACTCTTAAACGGCATCACAAAGAAATTTGTGTGCCCTGGTGGTGGAATTGGTAGACACAAGGGATTTAAAATCCCTCGGCGTTCGCGCTGTGCCGGTTCAAGTCCGGCCCGGGGCACCATCTCTCATTTGTTCATCCGAACAGGAAAAATAAGGCGCGTTGGCAGAGTGGCTATGCAGCGGATTGCAAATCCGTGGACCTCGGTTCGACTCCGGGACGCGCCTCCATTTTTGACTCAGTTTATTTAATTCCCAAATATATCCTTTAGATTCTGCGGTTTGCCAAGTAAGAAACCTTGGTAGTAGTGGATCTCGAGCTCTTGCATTTGCTTAAACTCTTTTGTTGTTTCAATGCCTTCTATGATCACGGGAACATTTAGTACGCGAGCATGCTGTAATACTTCAATGAGAGAGGCTGGGCGACCTTGGCAAAATGCCTGCAACAGTGAACGATCGACTTTAATGATGTCCGGTTTTATCAAACTGAGCCGTTTTATGTTGGATTCTCCCGCTCCAAAATCATCAATGGCAACTTGAAACCCCACCTGCTGCATATAATGTGTGGCAGAGGTTAATAGTTCATCTGCCATCGATTCTGTTTCAACTAATTCAAAAACAACACGGCTGGTATTGATGCCAAGTTCTTGCATACGCTTTAAAAGTAGCGTGGCATCGATGGCTTTTTGCATATTGTATTCACTTGAGATAGGCAACATGTTGAGAAATAGGGTGATATCAGTGCGGTTAAGAGTAGCGAAGTTTCGAAGATGGATAGCTCTACTGAGGCGGTCGACATTAAGGCAATCGATGAAGTCATTCTTTTGGGTATCTAAAACAAGGTTAGGAGGAATGAGCTTTTGAGTTTTAGTGCTAAAGACCCTCAGTAATGCTTCAAGGCCAATGAGTCGTCTTCGCCCATTAACAATGGGTTGAAAAACACTGCTCAACTCCAGCCCTTTATAGCGCGCTCGATGATTGCCCGTCTCATCGACATAACAGTGCTGGTTAAATGCCCCTCTGGAATTTAGTACCATCCCACTTCCCCTGATTTGCTAAGTATAATTGTTATTTTTATCGTTATAGTTGCGGGTATTGTAACCGATTGTTATGCAATAAACGAAGGACTTGGTCATATTGTCATCAGTTGGTTTTAATTGTTGTTTTTTCCAATCTAAATCAAAGTGCTGAATGAGTTGGGGTTCTAGACTTTAATTATTGATTTCGATTGGCGCAGAATATGGACAAAAAGAGTTCGATGATATTACAGGGAGCATTGCTAACAGAATTTAAGACTGTGACGGCGATGGTGAAGATCTATTGTCATGCTCATCATACTGAACATGAGGGTCGTGACGAACTGTGTGAAACGTGTGAAAGCCTGTTGGATTATGCAGAAATGCGACTTGATCGGTGTCCTTATGGCCAAAATAAACCAACGTGCAATCAATGCCCAATTCATTGTTATAAGCCTGAGCCGAAGGAGCAAATGCGGCTAGTTATGCGATATTCAGGCCCCAGAATGTTATTACCACATCCCATCCTTGCGATTCGCCATTTAATTCATGAAAAGAGGAAGGTACCAGAGCAGCCGAGTAGTAATGTGTCAAATCGTTATTTAAGAAAGCAAAAAGAAAAAGGGGCCTAGTATGGCCCCTTGTTTATTCTCCTGCCATGGCTTGGCGTTTGCTTTTCACGCTTGCAAGTAACATATAGATGCACGTTGCTAGCAATGTCGCGAACAGATATCGCATTAAGCCGTGGTTGTCTGCCATAAACCCGTCTGCGGCAACAGGGCCAGCAACAGAGCCGACACTGTAGCTAAACAGCATTACTTGAGTTGCAGAGACGATGTAGCTTGCATCTAACTTATCGCAACCAAGGTTGATAGCTACAGGGTAGATGGCGAATGTCGCCATACCAAGTATGAACAGGCCAAGCCCCAACACGCGCAAATCTGAGAAAGCGCTGGTCAAAGCGATAGCGGCTACCCCTAACATACAAAACAGTGCCATCAGTAATGTTCTGCCTAAGTACTTAGATAACCATGGGACGATAGGTTGAACCGCCATGCCACCAAGAATGATTAAAGCCATTAAGCTGCCTAAATCCTGATGTTGGATCCCTCGGTTATCCAGCTCAAGAGGCATCAGGCCATAAATAGCGCCCAGTGTGAGGCCAGAAACAATACAACCAATAATTGCAGCGTGGTTTAACTTACCAATTTGTTTTAATGACAAAGGAATGCTGTGTTGGCTTTCTGGTTGATCGGACTCGCCAAATAGAAGTACGACAATTGCCATCAGAAGCAAAGTGAAAATAGCGATGAATGGCACGCCACCTTCAATGCCTAGCAAACCGATGCCGAGTTGCCCTAGTGAGCTGCCTCCATAAAGGGAACCCATATATAAACCTAGACGTCTTGCGCGAGAAGTTTCATCACCATGTAAAAGCCAAGACTCAACAATGACAAATACCCCAGCAACGGCAATACCGGCAATGAATCGCGCGCTGAGCCAAAGTGTAGCATTCGTAAAAATTGGCAATGCGATGATGGTTAAGATGAAAGCTGTTAAGCAATAGACAAAAGCATTGCGGTGGCCGACACGAGTGACGAGCGGTTCAATGATGGCGGCGCCAACTAACAAACCTGCATAAAAAACACTAGCAAGCCAGCTGGCTAAACTACTCTCCAACCCGTAATGCGGAAGCATCAACGGAATTAAGCTCATCAGATAACCAGATGCAACGGCATAAAGTGCTAATGCAATAACTGGCACGGTGATACGAGCTTTCACAGGTTCAGGAGAGAAGGTATTTTCCAATGTCGTCGCCTCAATGAATTGGTAGAAAAGTAATCAGAATTTGGCGCGACTATGGAGGGGATTATGGTTGAAGTACAACGAAAATTATTGAACTTGACGATAAATAATATTTATTGATGTCAATGGTGTATAAATAGGTGTAAAAGCCGCCGATTTATGCATTTAATGGCGGCATTTATTTGAGTGTGCTATTTGCTTATAGCCACATTTAACCATTGCTGGAATTGGCTTTTAGGAAGGGCTCCGTTAATTACATCGACTCTTTTCCCACCTTTAAAAACCATAACGGTTGGAATGCTTCTAATTTGATATTTCATGGCTAGGTTTTGTTGTGCTTCAGTGTCAACCTTTACGAATCGTACCTTCTGTTTTTGCTCTACGGCCACATCAGCAAATACTGGGGCAAATCCAACGCATGGGTTACACCACGGTGCCCAGAAATCAACAACCACTGGTTGGTCGCTATTTAATATTGCATCGAAGTTTAAATCGGTACCTTCGACGGGTGCACCATCAAGCAGCTCTGATTGACACTTACCACATTTGGGAAGGTCCGATACTCTTTCTAAAGGAACTCGGTTCAGTCCTGAACAAGAAGGACAACGAGTGTTAAATGTAGACATGACTTTTCTCTCTTATAATGTAACTCAAATTAAGAACGAGTTTTTCAGGGCTTTCTTACAAGATAAGGTTTAGATTATTAATTTCAATAGGATGACACTCGGTAGTTTGGGTCGTTATACTCAATCCATAGCGAAAAAATAACAAAAGGTCCGCAATGTCTAATTTTTATGCCGAAATTACCGGGTGGGGGAAATGCTTACCACCTGCAACGCTGTCGAATGATGACCTAAGCACGTTCATTGATACTTCCAATGAGTGGATAAAAACACGTACTGGAATTGAAAATCGTCGTATCAGCCATGTGAACACCTCTGACATGGCAACAGTCGCCGCTCAGCATGCATTGGCTTGCGCAGGTTTAGCCGCTGAAGATATTGATTTGGTGATCATTGCAACTTGCTCACCAGATTCCTTGATTCCAAATATTGCATCTAAAGTATCGCAAAACCTCGGGTTAAAAACGGCTACAGCATTTGATCTCAATGCTGCCTGTACAGGTTTTGTATACGGTTTGGAAACGGCCACTCGTTTAATCCAAGCGGGCAATTACCGCAATGCTATCGTTGTAGGTGCGGAAAGACTGTCGTTTTACATTGACTGGACAAAGCGTGACACCGCCGTGTTGTTTGGTGATGGTGCAGGTGCTGTCGTGCTTTCAAAAACTGAGAAACAAGTCGGTTTACAACACGCTCAACTTGGTTGTGACTCAGCAGGGCGAGATATTCTTGCAGTGCCGAAATTCGGTACCTGCATGGATCGATTTGCGGCTGATAACGGCTACTGGGACTTTAATTTCGTCGGTAAAGAAATCTTTAAACGAGCAGTAAAAGGTATGGGGGCAGCAGCACACAGTGTGCTAACTCGAAGCAACCTCTCAACTGAAAATGTCGATGTAGTGATTCCACATCAAGCTAATATTCGCATTATCCAAACACTGTGTGATCTGTCAGGTATTGAGCAAGAAAAAGCCTTTGTGAATATTCACAATTACGGCAATACCTCAGCGGCAACCGTGCCAATTGCGCTATGTGAAGCGTTAGAGCAAGGGCGAGTAAAAGCCGGAGATAACCTTTTACTTGCGGCATTTGGCGCCGGATTAACATGGGGTGCTGGCCATATTAAATGGGGTGAGCGTGTGACGCCAATTGGCAAGAGTGATGCAACGCTACCAACATGCGACAGTACTGCACTAGAGCTACTGGAACACGCAATCGCGCACTGTAAAAGCCGAGCGGAATAATTCAGATTGTAATCAGTAAAAACTGCCACGTTTTTTGTGGCAGTTTTCGTTTATAACATTTGGCACTCAATGGTATCATTAGCGTCAATCGAATATGGATTTCACAGGGCGTTAATGAAGTTCCTTCACACTTCGGACTGGCATCTTGGCCGTCAATTTCACAACGTATCTCTTCTTAAAGATCAGCAAGCTGTTTTAAATCAAATCATTGCGTACCTAAGTCACAATGATGTTGATGCTGTAGTGGTTGCTGGTGATATTTACGATCGTTCTGTTCCTCCTACGGCTGCGATAGAAGTGTTGAACGACTTTATCAACCGAACGTGTAATGAACTCAATGTCCCTGTCATTCTTATCCCAGGAAATCACGATGGTGCTCAGCGATTAGGGTTTGCGTCTCGCCAGATGTCGGGGGCAGGTTTACACATACTGAGTACATTTGAAGATATGCGTCAACCGGTGATCATCACGTCCCAACAAGCCGGTGACGTGGCCTTTTGGGGTATGCCATATAACGACCCTGAATTGGTACGTCATGCCTATCAAACGCCAGTTTCTACCCATGACGAAGCGCATAAGCAGTTAGTCGATGAGATCACCGAACATTTTTCTTCTGATCAGAAAAATGTCCTTATCAGTCATTGTTTTGTCGATGGGGCTATCGATTCTGAATCTGAGCGTCCGTTGTCGATTGGTGGTTCTGATAGGGTGAGTCATGAGCATTTTCTGCCATTTGATTATGTGGCGCTTGGGCATTTGCATCAACCTCAGAAAAAAGGTGAAGACTACATCCGTTATTCCGGCTCACTCATGAAATACAGCTTCTCTGAACAACATCAAAAGAAAGGGATGACGTTAGTCGAGTTGGATAAGTCTGGTTTTAAATCCGCTACTCATATCGATTTGGTGGCTCCTCACCAAATGCGCATTATTGAGGGAGAGCTTCAAGACATTATCGAACAAGGGCAAAAAGATCCTAATAGTCACGATTACATATTGGCTCGTCTGACGGATAAACATGCCATCTTGGACCCGATGGAGAAGCTGAGGAAATCGTATCCGAATGTGCTCCACCTAGAGAAACCCGGCATGTTAATTGGGGTTGAACAAGAGATGGGTAAAGCGCAGTTGGCAAGAAGTGAAATGGATATGTTTAAGGATTTTTTCACCGAAGCAAAGCAAGAAGCGTTAACAGAAGCTCAAGAAGCGGCCATGAATGAGATCATTGGTCAATTAACCCGCAAGCAAGAGAACGCATAATGAAGCCAATCAAATTAACCGTTCAAGCTTTTGGTCCATTCGCGGAGCGTGAAGTTATTGACTTTACGTTGCTTGGCTCGGCGCCTTTATTCTTGATCAATGGGCCTACTGGTTCTGGGAAAAGTACAATTCTTGATGCTATTTGTTTTGCTTTATACGGTGAAACTACTGGTAGTGAACGTACGGGCGACCAGATGCGTTGTGACCATGCGAAAGCGGAGTTGATGACGGAGGTCATTTTTGAGTTTGCGTTGGGTGAGAAATACTATCGTATTGAACGTAGCCCAGAGCAGCAGATCCCCAAAAAACGGGGAGAGGGAACAACTAAAAGAACCCACTCAGCAACGTTGTTTTGTATCGACCATCAAGACGAAGAGTTAATTGCAAATAAACCTACCCCCGTCGCGAAGGCGATCGTAGAGTTAATTGGTTTAGACGTTAAGCAATTTCGGCAAGTGATGGTGTTGCCTCAAGGAAAGTTCCGTGAACTGCTCATCGCAAATTCCAAGGAGCGTGAACAGATTTTTGGGCAACTTTTTGCAACACACATTTATGTTGCTATTGAACGGGCATTGTTTGACCGTGCAGCGGGAATTCGCAAAGCGAAAGACGAGTTTGATAACCAAATTAAAGGCGTATTGGATGTCGTGAACGTGGACAGTGAAGAAGCGCTACATACATTACACCAGCAACAACTCCCACAATGTGAATTAGCAGAAAAAGAACTAGTAAAGACGCAAAAAGAGCTAGAGCAAGCACAGGCGAATGAGAAACAGGCAGTCGAGCTGATTAGTAAGTTTGACAACCTAGAGCAGATGCTTGCCCAGCAAACAACGCATTTGGCACAGCATGAGGCCCATGCTCAAAACAAAGTGCAACGAGAAAATGCGTCAGCGGCAATCGCTCTGAATGTCGCACATGCTAGGTTGCAACAAACCAATCAAGAAGCCAAGCATGTCTCTGAACAAGTGTGTAAAACCAAAGTCACGCTTGAAGCTGCCACTCAACAACTTGAAGTAAGCAATAATGCTTGGCTCCATGCAGCAGAGCAAGCCAAACAAGTACCTGAGCTCAATCAGCAGCTATACACATTAAAGGAAATCTCAGGCAAGTTTGCTGAGTTGGCGAAATCCGAGCAAATGGTGGCTAAAAGCAACCAACACATTTCTCAATTGAGTACTGAGAAGTCGGCGTTAGATAGAACGCATCAAAGCTTGGAGAAAAGTCTTACTGAAAAACGCAGTGAGCTCGAGTCGGTAAAAGATGCTTACGCTACTATTCCGCTGAAGCAGCAGCAACTTGATGCCATCAACAGCCAACTAACGCTTGTTGTTCAAAAAGCAGAAACTGAAACTGCGCTTGAGAAGCAACAATTGCTTTTAAAGCAGCTTGAACAAGAGCAAATGCAAGCCCAACATCTTGTTGCCAAGGCGAAAGAAACGGCAGATCGTATCGAGTTTCATTGGCATAGCACTCAGGCTGCTCAACTTGCAAAACGCCTTGAACTAGGGGAACCATGTCCTGTTTGTGGCAGTTGTGAGCACCCAAATCCAGCTCGTTTTACCTCTGAAGAAGTCACAAAAAAAGACGTTGAACAAGCGCGTTTAGAACAACAAAAGCATCAAGAGCAACTCGATACCGTCAGTGCCCGAGTTCAAAAAGGCATGCTGGTGGTGGCGAAAACCCAGCAATCGCTAGACGGCATTTTGCTCCAGCTTGGTGAAAGAGCAATAGAGACGAAAGAACAAGTTGCTGCGCAATTATCGATTTTAGACAATGAGTTAGCTCAGCTACGTCGCCTTGACCCTGAGCAGACTAGCCAACAACTTGTGCAACTTGAAAGTCAGTTCACCAAAGTGAAGAGTGAATTAGATGAAAAAACACAACAATTAAATGATGCGAATGTGTTACTAGCGCGACAGTTGGCGGAAGTCGACACTTATTCAAAAGGGATCCCAGCACAGTATCAGAAGCAGGAAGAGGTTACGGTCGCCATTGCACAAACAGAGCATTTGGTTAAGCAATATCTCGACACTGAACAAACGACGAAAGCACATGCTGAGCAGGGAAAACAGAAAACGATTGAGCTGCAAGCAACATGTGATGAACTGAGTAAGCAATTAAATCGGACTCAAACTGAAGTAGAAGAGGCTCAGCGACTCTGGTTAGAAGCGCTTTCGAGCAGCCCGTTTTCAGATGAGCAAGCCTATCTTGCCGCCAAGTTAGATCCGCAGACACTGGCGCTTCTAGATGTCGAGATACAAACGTATGATGAGAAGTCTGCCAGTCTACGAGGCTCAATTGAAACGCTACAGAAAACACTTGAAGGCGCTTCAAAGCCTGAAGTCGAGATGTTGTCACAAGTAAGAGAGCAAGCCAATATTGCTCACCAACAGGCGCTGAACGCTTATTCTGAGGCTAAGTCTGTATTAGATCGTATCCAAGAAGTGCAAAAGAGATTAGTGGCCCTTTATGCGCAAAACGAGGCTCTTGAAAAAGAGTACCAAGTGATCGGCACTTTAAGTGATATCGCAAATGGCAAAACTGGGGCAAAAGTGAGCTTACACCGCTTTGTTCTTGGTGTGTTGTTGGATGATGTGCTTATTCAGGCCTCTCAACGTTTGCGGATCATGAGCAAAGGGCGATACGAGCTTCGTCGTAAGGAAGAACGTGCAAAAGGTAATGCAGGCTCAGGGCTTGATTTGATGGTGGAAGATGGCTACACCGGCAAGTTGAGAGATGTTGCGACCTTATCTGGCGGTGAATCGTTTATGGCGGCATTATCGTTAGCGTTAGGGCTTTCGGATGTGGTTCAGTCATACAGTGGCGGAATTCGACTGGACACACTGTTTATTGATGAAGGCTTTGGTAGTCTTGACCCAGAATCTTTGGATTTGGCAATCCAAACCTTAATCGATCTCCAGCAAGGTGGGCGAACGATCGGCGTGATTTCTCATGTCAGTGAGTTAAAAGAACAGATGTCACTGCGTGTTGATATTGAAGCCAGTCGAGTTGGAAGCCGAGTGAAAGTCGTTAGCTAGTAAAAACTAGTTAGGCAGGGTATTTGGGGGGGCACATAAAGTTGTGCTAATCCTTAAAGTAGAATAATAAAATATACGTTGGTTTAGGAAGTCGAATGGAAGCTGTACGCAAAGTCTATCAATATGCGGAGCCCAATCTGACCCTTGTCGGTTGGATGGGGCTACTTGGCTTTCCGGTGTATTACTATATATGGGCTTATTTGTTTCCTCAGCCCTATGAAAACTTGGCATTAAGGCTGTTTTGTTCGGCTCTGTTTGCCTTGATTGCATTTCGGAAAGCGCTACCGAAGCATATTCAACGTTTTATGCCCCTCTTGTACTTATTTGTTATTGGTTTTTGTTTACCGTTCTTTTTTGCCTTTATGATGTTTCAAAACGCTTGGTCAACGGTTTGGGTCATGTCGTTTATGGCATCTATCTTTTTGCATATCCTGTTGGTTCACCAAACTCGTTTGATGCTTGCACAAGCGCTGGTTTGTATCGCGCTAGCCTTTCTCTTTGCCTATGGCTTTGACTACACAAAAATCGCTGGTCATGTGGTATGGGCGTATGTGCCCATCTTTTTGTTTACTTACATCTTTGGCAATTTGTTTTATTTCCGTAATCAAGTTGAACACGAAACAAAGGCCTCTATTGCTAAATCATTTGGTGCTGGGATTGCTCATGAAATGCGTAACCCCCTTGCAGCGCTTAAATCATCATTAGAAGTACTCAATTCTGTGTTACCTCAAACAAGCCATGGACGAAAAGAATTCCACTTAATGTCTCATCAAGAATTGATGTTGGCACGAGATGTAATTGCAGATGCCGATGAAGTGATTGAGCATGGTAATGAGACGATAGATCTACTGCTTACCTCAATCGATGAAAGCAGAATATCAAGAGGAACATTCAAGCAGTATTCTGCATTGCAGGTTGTTGAAGAGGCGGTGGCCAGCTTCTCGTATCGCCGAGCAGCAGATAAAGAAAAGGTGACACTCGATGTCATGGAAGACTTCCAATTTTTAGGGAGTGATTTGCTGCTTAAATATGCGCTATATAATTTATTGAAGAATGCGTTTTACTACCAAAGTGGAGATTCATTCCGAATCAGTATCACGCTCAGGGCCACTCAAGATGGCAATGAGCTGATACTAACGGATACCGGGGTTGGTATTGATCCCGCGATCAAAGAACATATCTTTAAGGACTTTTATACCTTTGGCAAAGAGGGTAGTTATGGCTTAGGTTTACCGTTTTGTCGTAAAGTGATGAAAGCACTTGGTGGTGATATCTCTTGTTCATCACAGGTTGGCGAATGGACCAAATTTACCTTAAGTTTTCCTCATTATCAGTCCAAACAAGTTGAGGCGATCAAAATAGACTTATTAAAAGATAAGTCCGTACTTTATATCGGTGAGCAGAATGCTGTAGGGCGTTTATTAAATGAGCTCTCCTTTTATCGAGGTTTTCGCTTAAATAATATCTCTCTGGAGACGGCAACCAAATTTGAAGAATACGAGTTTGAATATGACTTGATCATGATTGATCTCGATGCTGCGGTTTCCGAACCTAACTACTTTGATAAGTTGGAACAAAGGCTGCATTTTACTGAGGCACGGCTTGTGTATCTTTATGATGAAAATAGCCAGTACTATAACGCAATTGAACGCCATCTCACGGTGTATCCTATCGAAAAACATCGTTTTTTGTTGAAAGGTAAAGAAGTTTTAGATGAACTTTTTTTCGAGTCACCCTCCGTTGACCGAAATGTATTGCCAGAGAAAAAAGGCATTGGCGGCAAGCGAATTATTGTTGCTGACGACAACCAATCACTTCGTACCTACACTTCCATTTTGCTAGAAAGGCAGGGTTTTGAGGTTGTTCAAGCGAAGAATGGCATTGAAGTCTTGGAAATGTTGGCTGCACAACCCGCTGATCTTGTCTTAATGGACATTGAGATGCCCGCTTTAAATGGCATTGAAACAACGTCACGGATTCGAAATTCAAGTGAGCAATATGCTTCGATCCCTATTCTAGGGCATACCGGAGATAAAACGGAACAGTCGATTGAAAAGATACAGAGCTCGGGTATGAATGACTATATTGTGAAACCAGCGGATAGTGATTTGATTCTCGATAAGATTGCCAATTGGATTTAGGGCTCCCCTATGACAAGACATAGGGGAGCCCTCTCTATTAAAGAAAATAGATGTTTGGCTGGTGGTAGGCGTCATGGCATACCTGTATCAGCTTTTCTAGTTGCGCGTCGGTAACAGAGCTATTTAGAGAAAACCGGATGATGTTCTTATTTGGAGTAGTTGCTGGCCGGCAGAAGACAGCGCCAAATACGCCATGGCTTTCTAAGTAGTCTCTAACCTTTTCTGTGTTTCTTTCATCCCCTGTTTCCAATGCAATGATTTGTGATTCACTGCGAATTGTGAAACCAATTGAGCGCAGGGTTTTAGCCAAAGCGTTGGCTTTTTCTGCGAGCACCTCTCTTTCCTTATCCGCTTTCAAAATGATTTCCAACGTTGCGCTGATGCGGTCAATTTCATACGGCAACATTGCCGAGCTGAAAATAGCCGGATAGGCGACAAATGGAATACACTCATTAGCAAGGTTGTTACACCAAATCGCTCCTGCGCGGTAGGCAAATGTTTTAGCGAGGCTTGCCGTTAGGAAGTCGACCTGTTTTGTTAAGCCAAGCTTATTCACTAAACCCGCACCATGGTAACCATGGGTGCCCAGAGAGTGTGACTCATCAACTAAAATCGCACAGCCAAGTTCTCTACTGATGGAAACCATCTCTTCCAACGGTGCGATAGTGCCGATGGTGCTATAAATGGAATCAACAACAACTAATCCTGGGCCATGACGACGGATGAGCTTTTTGAGGTGGCGTACATTGTTATGCATAAAGGGATGAAGATTTGCACCAGCAATTCTTGCGCCTTCCCACATTGACATGTGCGCAAAAAAGTCGATGTAAACATTGGTATTGGTATCGCAAATAGTTTGCAACAGGGCAGTATTCGCAGCCCAGCCTGATTGAGACAGTAAGCAAGAAGAAAATCCGGTAAATCGAGCGAGTTGTTTTTCTACACTCGGTTTATCAGCTTCATCTTGAAGAAATATGCCAGACATAAAAGGCGTATCTGTGTTACTCAATAAAGACTGAACCTGAGCGTCAATGATTGTTGGATGATTTGATAAATCAAGGTAATCATTGCTTTGTAAAACGATATCTTGTGATGTAGGACGCTTACCTAATACAAGATGTTTACCATTCTGATTAGAGCCCATTAAATCTTCAATGTAATGATCTAAAGACGATTTAATAAAGTCTGGCAGAAGCGGAGCACTTTTTAACATGTTCATGGTACATATATCCTTTTTATAAAACCTGGGCCAGCTGACAAGGGATATATGAATGAATCGGAGTGCATAATCTAGGATTGAATATGATTTCTTTGCGCTAGTGAGCAAACAAAAATATACTGTGTATTAACTTATTTATTACTAGCGTACCGTTTGGGCGTGCGGCCGGTTCCATTTTTATGGCTTGGGTTGTTCAATTGCCTTGTTCGAAAAAAACTCAGGCCAGTACATTTTTACGTAGCCAAATGAGACCCAAGCAACAAGAATCGTTGCGATCGTCAGCTCAAAGAAACCGAATTTGTGTAGCCAATGCCAATGAGGGTGGTACTGCTCGAAAAATCCCGTCAACCGATGCATTGCAACAGCGCTAATGACAGAAGGGAAGGTGACTGCTGCAATGGAAGGTTGGAATTTCAAGCGCAGTAACCGGATATAGCAAAGGTAGATAAGCAAGGTCATAGTGATGGCTATGCCAGCTAATGCTCCGGTTAAAATAGGATCGGGCTGTTTAAAGTTCACTAGGTAGGTTGCTAAGGTTAAGTTGATAGGTGCGGCCATGATGGCAAGTGTCGGTCTCGCTCGCCTTGGTAACATGCCTTCAAACACCAGACGATATAACACCAATGGCAACATGAAAAAGTAGATCGTGATACAAACATTCACCAGTGTTTCAGAAAAGACCGTATGACCAAACTGCGTGCCTGCCAAAGAGCTGCTGATCAACCCGACAGGGTAAAGAAACCAACTGGGGACAATGTTGGACATTTTGAAGTTAAGCAGTTGAAAGCTAAAAAACAGTACCATCATGGTAAAGTGCAACAAAAGAGCGGCAAACCATATTGGATATGCAATGACGGGGGAAATAACAGCGAGATAGTCACAAAGGATCAATAATGCCATGCTCATAGGGGCCATCAGGCTGCCACTAAGAGGATGACGAATATCATTTAGAAACGTGTTGAGGTTGGTGAAATACTTAATAAGAACTGGGAGCAGTAACAATGCCCCTAAGCCAGCCATATAAGGACGCACTAATACCCCAAATTCTGGCATATACAAAGCCCACGCATGCCCTAGACCAATCATTCCAAGAGCTAAGGCCGCTTGAGAAGGGGGAACATTTTGGAATTGCGTTAGCCTGCGCCAGTTCAACGGTTTTCTCCTAGAACATCTACTCTAATCAAGAACGAGGCTATCCTTAGCCCGGTTGAATTTTCGGCAACGATAATACAAGTTGAGTGGTTACGGCGCAATTCTCAATTTGGCTCACGAGGTAAGTCTACTTGCCTCAACTTCTCATTTTTTAAGGTTCGATGAAGTAGCTGACTGTAAATAGGTTGACCGCCTAAGACTTGAGCAAAGATCACCGCACCCAGGCTAGTAATAATCAATGGTAGGATTAAGTAGTAATTGTTGGTCATTTCAATCACCAATAAAATGCCTGTGATTGGAGCGCGTACAGTGGCTGCAAATAATGCACCCATCCCGGCAATTGCAAACATGCCCGGTTGGATATCAAGCTCTGGGAATAGACTCTTAGCTGTTAATCCAAATGCATACCCAAATAGAGTCCCAAGTGCCAGCATTGGCGCAAAAATGCCACCTGGTGCGCCCGAGCCAAAACAAATCATAGTAGTGATAATACGGCCGAGGAATAGCAGCAAAAGAAAGCCTGCACTATAGCCACCATTCGTGATATTGGGAATCAGTCCAATACCGCCGCCAGTGAGTTCTGGCATGTAAAGCAACATAATGCCAAAGCATCCGCCGATGAGGGAGCCAGTTAAGAGGTAGCGCTTACGGTCGTTTTTGTGAATTCGTACGAATGCATCTTGTGACAGTGTCACTAATTTATTAAAAGCAACACCAAAAATACCAAAAAGAGCCCCTAATAGTAAGAAGAGCCACAAAGAGGGTAAGCCAGGTGGCTGATATTGCGGCATGGTAATAACTGCGGCTTGTCCATTGATGGTACGAAAAACAATATTTGCAGCAACAGCAGAAATGATAACCGCGCGTATCGATATTAAAGAGTAGCGAAATTGAGGGCGCATCTCCTCAACCACAAACATAATACCAGCCAGTGGTGCATTAAAGGCTGCGGCTAAGCCTCCGGCAGCACCTGAGGCGAGAAGAGAGTGCTTGGTGTCATCATCTTTGACTCTGAAAATGTCAGTGACCATACGACCAATGGCGCCACCCATCTGAACGGTTGGTCCTTCACGTCCAAGTACCATACCTGATCCAAGGGCACCCATTCCGCCGAAAAACTTCACAGGAATAACACGCCACCAACGAACAGGTCTAATGCCGTCCATTGCTCCTTCAATCTCTGGAATACCGGAGCCAGATGCTTCTGGCGCGAAGCGATGAACTAAGAAATAGCCAATGAATGCAAGGCCAGCACTGATCAAAAAGGCGGCCAGCCATAAAGGAACAATATTCCCGATTTCAGTTTTGAGCCAATCAGTTCGAGTTTCAGAGACAAGGTGAACCGCAATTTCGAAATAGGTGCCAATCAGACCAGCAATGATGCCAACAAGTGCTGATAAGAACAGTACTGAAACGGGGGTTTTATCTTTAGAGAGAAATTGATTGATGGTGTCTTTAGGCATTTTAGACAATAAAGACAACTTAATTTTCTCTCTTCGAGTCATGGGGTGTTTGGCCTATTTACTAACGAGTGGGGAAGGAATACGTAAATTATACTCGTCAAGGTGTTTTACTATAGCGACAGAAATGGAATTTTGATTTTCATATTTGATGCGTTTTGCACAGAAGATCACATGTCTAGACTTGAAGTTTGGTCATTTTGAGCCATAGTTAAGTTGTAAGGCAATCTGAACCGACTCGCAGGGAGGACATCAAGGCCTTACATACAATTTGGATGGATTCGATAACTCATTTCTAGAGCCTCGTTTATTATCAGGTCGCACCTATAGACTTCCTGATTCGCAAACTCACGATTGAGTAACGAGGGATAGGGCGCACTCAGGTAGTGCGCCTTTTGTCGTTTATAGCCCCATAATACTTAGGCTTTTAAGTGATTGTTTGACTTTACGCGTGCGTAAAGCCCTTTTGGGTATATACTCACTGCTGCAATAAACGGAGAGCAACAATGACAGCTAAAGTACCTACAAATATCATTACGGGATTTCTTGGTGTTGGTAAAACGACCGCTATTTTAGATCTTCTTAAAAACAAACCTGCGCACGAAAAGTGGGCGGTCTTGGTTAACGAGTTTGGTGAAATCGGTATTGACGGTGCCATAATGAGTGAACAGGGTGCTTTTATTAAAGAAGTTCCGGGTGGATGTATGTGCTGTACTGCTGGTGTTCCCATGTCGGTTGGGATAAATGCTTTACTGCGCCAAAACCCAGATCGCTTAATTATTGAGCCGACGGGTTTAGGTCACCCAAAGCAGGTTATTGCTACACTAACGTCATCTCAATACGAACCATACGTTGATCTTAAAGCAACAGTCGCCTTGGTTGACCCTCGTAACTTAAGTGACGAAAAATACACTTCAAATCAGAACTTTAACGACCAATTGGACAGTGCGGATGTGGTTATCGGCAACAAGGTCGATTTATGTCATGCGCATGATATTGATGTATTCAACGATTGGGTGACTGATCAAAATCCACCAAAGGTCTTTCACAAACTCGTGAAGCAAGGACAATTGCTGTTAGAAATCTTAGATATCGAAAGACGCGGTGGTAGTGCGTCTACGGTAATTGAACATCATCATCACGAGCATGCTGAACTTGAACCTCAATTTCAATTAGAACCCGGAAAAGCTTTTGTTCGAAAAGAGAATAAAGGGCAAGGTTATTTTAGCTGTGGTTGGCTATTTGGCGCTGAGCACACCTTTGATTTTGATGAACTGGTTTCTATGTTGTCTGCGCTGACGGCAGAGCGTGTAAAAGCAGTCGTTAATACGGATAAAGGGTGCTACGCGTTTAATGTAGCCAAAGGTGTTGTATCCGTAAATGAAATGAGTTTGGAAGGTTTTGAGAGCCGTTTCGAGGTCATTGACTCTCAATTACTACCATGGGCGCAGCTTGAAGGTGTTTTGTTGAAGTTAGCAAATATTGATAGATGATTGATTCACATTAAACTCTCCATTATGCAGTAATTAGAGACTGCATCGTGTGATGGTACTTTCGTTGGCTATACTGTTTAAGCAGTCCCATGGTTTGAAGGAAGACTATACCAATGACGTTGAAAGCTATCATCACACGGTTATTATTGTGTTCTTTCTATTTGCTGCCAGCACACGCTGATGAATCCCTACCGATAGTGTTTATTACTGGAGAGTGGCCACCATATACCTCTGCCCACATCGATAATGGTGGCCTAATTACCGAAATTGTTTCTGCGACGATAAATGAGATGGGCATTGACGCTAAACTCTCGTTTGTTCCTTGGGAAAGAGGGGAGAAAATGCTGAAAAATGGTGAGGCTTTCGGTTTCTTCCCTTATGCGATTACTCCTGAGCGCAAGAAAGACTTTGTTTTTTCAGAACGCTTGCTTATCAATCCTTCCGGTAAATTCTTTTACAAAACCAGTAAGCTAACAAGTGTTCCAGAGATCAAAACATGGGCGGATTTTAAGCCTTATAAGTTTGCTGTGTTAGCAGGAGATGCATCTGTAGAAGTGATGTCCCAGATAGGTATCGAAATGGAACGAGTCATTAGTGATGATCTGAATGTTCATCGGCTATACAAAGAGCGTGTCGATTTTGTGCAGATGGATCCTGTTTTAGGTTGGTACTTGATTGAACAATTATATCCGGGAGAAACGCATCTCTTTTCAACCTTGGATATTACATTTCAAGAACTGATCGGCGAAAGTGGCAACCCGGACTGGGATTCCTATTTGATGGTGTCGCCAGATTATCCAAATGCTAGTGAATTGCTCAAGAGCTTTAATGAGAGCTTGGAGAGAATTAAAGCAAATGGTGAGTATGACGAGATTTTAACTCGGTATGCGCTCAATTAAATGTGTAATGGTTGTGGGAAACTCAATAGAAGCTGTTCAGGGATGGAATCATCCCTGAACAAAAATCGCTTAGCGTTTATTTTTCAGATAACGTTTACGACGCTCTTCTTTTCGCTTCGCTTTTTCTTCGGCTTTTTTGGTTGCTTCAATTTCAACTTCAATCAGCTCTTGTGTGATCATCTCAGGAAGTTCTAAGGTCACTTGACCAAGCGTGCCACCTCGAAGTTCGTGCAATAGAATTTCAGAGCATTTATGTAAATCAACACGGCCGCCAGCACGTAGAGCTCCACGACGGCGTCCAATTTCTTCCATTAGCTCAATGTCACTCTCTGGTAACTCTTCGATCTGATAGCGCTCTTTCAAACGTTCGGGGTAGGCTTTTGCAAGGTATTCAACCGTGTAAAAGGCCACTTCATCATATTCCATGGCGGTATCTTTAACGGCTCCTGTTGCTGCAAGGCGGAAACCGCTATGTGGGTTCTCAACCTTAGGCCACAAAATCCCCGGAGTATCAGATAAAACGATGCCATTTTGTAGATTAATACGTTGTTGACGGCGGGTGACAGCAGGTTGGTTACCCGTTTGAGCGATGGTGCGGCCAGCAAGCGTATTAATAATGGTTGATTTCCCTACGTTTGGGATCCCCATAATCATAGTGCGAATGTTTTTGCCAATTTCTTCGCGGTGAGGTGCCAGCTTACGGCAAAGCTCAAGGATTTTGTTCACTTCTTGTGGGTTAGAAGTGGTGATCGCCATTGCTTTAACATTCTTTTCTTTTTCAAAGTGATCAATCCAAAGCTGAGTTAATTCTGGGTCGGCTAGATCTCGCTTGTTCAGTACTTTTACTACCGGTTTTTCGCCACGGATTTGTGAGATCATCGGGTTTTCACTACTGAAAGGGATTCGAGCATCCAACACTTCGATGATGACATCGACCTGAGGAATCGCTTCTTCGATTTCTTTGCGGGCTTTGTGCATGTGACCCGGAAACCATTGGATTGACATAAGAATGACCTTAAAAAATAAAGTTTGCGCACATTGTAAGGGGAATTCTCACCCTGTAAAGGGGCGCTATCCAATCCTTATACACCTTGTTTGGTAAGGGCTTGTCTATATCATCGCTTTTTTCGATAGAAATTAATCGTAATTACCCATTTTAATCGAGTTTATTCATAGAGCTATACTGCGTTTGGGCAGAAAAGAGCTTTTGTCATGCATTGGAGAGCAACTATGCGTATGTCAAAAAGCTTCTTAATTATTTCAATGGGTCTGGCGTTTAGCGTTCAGGCACAAACTCTTACCAGAGACAATGGTGCACCAGTTGGTGATAACCAAAATTCACTGACGGCAGGGCCTAATGGTAGTGTCCTGTTGCAAGATGTTCAGTTGATCCAAAAACTGCAACGTTTTGCTCGTGAGCGTATTCCTGAACGTGTGGTTCATGCAAGAGGAACAGGCGCATACGGGGAATTCGTATCGAGTGGTGATTTTAGTGATCTAACCATTGCCGATCCTTTTAGCGAGAAAGGCAAAGTAACGCCTGTTTTCGTGCGCTTTTCCACGGTTATCCACTCAAAAGGTTCACCAGAAACCTTACGTGATCCCCGCGGGTTTGCTACCAAGTTTTATACTGAACAAGGCAACTGGGACTTAGTGGGAAATAATCTACCCGTATTCTTTATTCGGGATTCGATTAAATTTCCTGATATGGTTCATTCATTGAAACCGTCACCCATTACCAACGTACAAGATCCTAATCGATTTTTTGACTTCTTTAGTCATGAACCGGGTTCGACTCATATGTTGAGCTGGGTTTACTCCAACCGAGGCACGCCGAAGAGCTACCGAACTATGGATGGTTTTGGTGTTCATGCGTACAAATGGATAAACCAACAGGGCGATGTTAAATACGTTAAGTTTCAATGGAAGAGCCAACAAGGGATAGAGAGTTTAGGACCTGATGATCTCGCGAAAGTACAAGGTATGGATTTTAATCACTTAACTAATGACCTGTATAGCGAGATTGGTAAAGGAAACAACCCTAAGTGGGACCTATACGTTAAGGTGTTGACACCAACGCAGCTTAGCGAACTGGATTACAACGGTCTTGATGCGACCAAAGTGTGGCTGAATATTCCGGATCAAAAAGTTGGAACCATGATTCTTAATCGGGTACCAAAGAACTTTTTTCAGGAAACAGAACAATCGGCATTCGCGCCTTCTAATTTAATTCCGGGAATTGAGCCTTCGGAAGACCGTTTGTTACAAGGTCGTTTATTTGCTTATGCTGATACGCAGCTCTACCGCGTTGGAGCAAACTTATTCCAACTACCCGTAAACAAACCAAAAGTGATAGTGAGTAACCATAACCAAGATGGCGCCGGAAATGGTAGTTTGACGGACTCAGACGTGAACTATGAACCTAGTCGTATTTTGCCGCTGAAGGAAGATGACAGTGCAAGAGCGGTGGAAACGGCACTAGTTGGAACTGTGCAACAGAAAGCAATCTCGAACCCGCGTAATTTCTACCAAGCTGGGGAGTTTTACCGTGGGCTAAGTAAGCAAGATCAGAAAGATCTCATCGTCAATCTGGCCGGAGATTTAGGAAAAGTTCAGGATGATGAAACAAAACACATCATGTTGAGTTACTTCTATCGAGCTGATAAGGACTACGGAAGTAAGCTAACTAAAGCTGTTAACGGTAATTTAAGCCGTGTAGAGAAACTAGCAGAAATGTAATCGGTTTGGCCCATGAGGTAAACAATCCGCTCTTTTCTGCCCGGAATCTAGAGGATGCCTCATGGGCCTTTTATATCAGATAGTTGACTGGAGGCTCATTATGAAACGTCTGTGGCGTAGTGTATTCATGGTCATATTATTGACTGGAGGAGTAAACCAAACCGTATTTGGCAGCCCCTCTGAAAAAGAAGATGCCCAACAAATCTCTGCTTACTTTTTCGCTGCTGCGCGGATAGGAGAAGTCGATGTTCTGGAGCAGTTCATTAATGCGGGATTCCCAATCAACTTACGTAATCTTGAAAGTTATACCGCATTGATGATCGCAGCATACAACGGCCAATCCAAAGCGGTGGAGTTATTGATTCAAAATGGTGCTGATGTATGTGCTCGTGACAAACGTGGTAACACCGCACTGATGGGGGCATTAATTAAAGGTGAGCTATCAATTGCTAAAAACCTTTATCAACAAACCTGTTCTGACCGACCCAATAAAGCGGGGTTGACGTTATCTGAGTTTGCCAAAATGTACGGGCAGGCTGATACCTTAAAAGGTTTTGCGAACAAAGATAAGTGATAACGACTTTCAAAACGATCATCGATATAAGATAATAATTCTCATTATAAAATAGTTTTTGTAAGTTTCATGAAGCTTTTTCCGTGGCCTGATAACTTGGTTTCCCGCTACCTAAGCGTGGATTACAGCCCTGATTTTATATCGCATATAGAGTTGCAAGGTATCTATTTACCAAGTGATTTTGGTAAAGCGGTACTTAAGCGCCGTTGTGAATTCTTAGCAGGACGAGCGTGTGCAAACCAAGCATTAACCTATTTAGGTCTTGAAGCTGCCGACAGTATTGGTATTGGTATTGGTCGCGGGAATGACCCCGTTTGGCCTGAAGATATTGTAGGGTCTATTTCCCATTGCGTGGGGCATGCTGTCGCATCCGTTGCTCACCGCAGTGAAGATGTCGCTGGGGTAGGGGTAGATATCGAGAAAGTGATGTCTCGCGAGTGGGCGAATCAACTTTCATCACAAATTATCTCGCTCAACGAACGGTATTTCGCTGCTTATTTTAGAGATTTTTGTCAGTTTCTAACGTTAATCTTTTCGGCAAAAGAGGCGATCTATAAAGCGATTTTCCCTACCGTTCAGCAGATTTTAGATTTTGATTCAGTCGTTCTTGAGCAGATTGATTGTGCTAAACAAGAACTGACTTTTGCAACAACGCCTGTTCTCGATGAATATTTGAATAATGAGATGAATATTAAAGTCCGTTATTCAATGATGGATGATGCACATTACATCACATGGTGTGTGATTGGCGAAAGTCACCTGAAACAATGACTAATTGGACGAACTGTTATTTCCTCGAGCCTGCTTAACCAGTTTGCTGACTTCACTTCTACAGTGGACATTAAGTTTACGGTATACCTTGTAAATATGTGTTTTAACGGTGTTTTCTGATAGGTATAGCAACTTTGCGATCTCTTTGTTTGAGCTTCCCTGAACCACTAAATCGAGGACTTGCCGCTCTCTTTCGGTCAGTTGATCAAAGCTGCAATCGCGTATGTTACTCGGATCTCGATAAAGCATGATCAATTCTTCCAGATACCGTCGTGGTATCCACATGCCACCTTGCAAAATACATTTCACCCCATCAATTAAGTGTTGCGCGCACGCAGTTTGTAGGATCATCCCTCTTAATGTGCGCCAGCGGACAAAAGGGTGGTTAAGCCCCAATTCTGGAATGTTGTAAACCAATATATCAAGATTAAGTAGGTCAAAATCAGGCAGTATGTCGAGATCCTCAAGGTAGGTGAGGTAATGAAAATCGAGAATCACCAAGTCCATCGTCAATCGACTGCAAAGGTGATTGAACTTATCTGGATGCACGGCGGTAGTCGTAACGTCGCTTAAACATAAAAGCTGTTGTTCGATTAAGTTACTTTGCAAATTGTTGTCCGACAGAATGACGAGCGTTGTTGGAGCCATAATAGCCTTTCCGTATGCATAGCCAATAAAACGTTGTATTTAGATACGTTATGAATAACGCTCTATTAATTGAAGTATAAGTTAAACTCTTGAAAGCGTTTTAAAAATGGTAAATAGGTTCTAGAGATAACCATTTTTGAGTAGTCGTCAGGTTTAGATTTATTAATTAGTAATAAACGTTTTGCTAATAAAACAAGGCTTGATTGGTCTTTTTTTCCCCAGTTAGTCTGATCGGTTTCCCCCTTTTGCTGTTGCGCAACAAAGAGTATTAGACCTGCTCGATTTGGGTGATAGAAATCTAATGCTAATTCCATGGGTTTTTTCATGCTTTTCTAATAAATCGACAATAAGCCTATGAAATTTAGTAACTAAATATCTTAGTTAACCTTCGTATTATCTCATTCTATGAGTTGCGTAAAATGCCGTCTCATTTATGAGAATTTTTGTGGCGCATAGATTCCTATAATCACTTTGCTTTCGGGCATATCGAAAGGACAAAACCTTCAAAACACGATGGAGTGAATATTATGAATCTACAAAAAACAGGCTTGGCAGTAGCAGTGTCCGCTCTTCTATTCAGCGGTGCCGTGTTAGCAAATAATTCTAATGATTCCTTTGGTAGTGATGATGTAGCCAGTCACAATGATGTATTAAGTAACAACGCAGTCGCTAGTAACAACAACACGCATAACCATACCAACACCAATACGACCATCGGTAATGGTGATGACGGTAACAGTTATAACGAGAACGGAAACGATGGAAACACCACGACAATTGGTGGTGGTGATGATGGTAATAGCTTTAGCTATAACGAAAATGGTGACGATGGTAACAATTCATGGTCAGACAGTTTGAATACGACAACTACGACAACCAATACATCAATTTCTTTAGAAAGCGATATGGTAGTCGCAGATGCCGATCTTAACGGTAGTATTTCAAACGTTTCGGCAACGAATACCCAGCTTGCGTTGTTAGGCTATCAGCGTGTCTCAAGTGCTAACTCACTAGACGGATTCTCTGGTACAGCAGGTATTACAACGGTTGGTCAAAATGCTGGGGCCAATTCTATGGTGCAACAAGCCGTAACCACTAACGCCTCTGTGTTTACCAAGTAAGTAGAGGGATTCGCCATGCGTTTAGCACTGTTCGTCTTGGGATTACTCATTCCAACATTTGTGTATGCTGATGATCTAGTGCTGACTGACTTTGAGCTGTCTGAAACAGAACTGGACAGCTCTCGTGGTGGTCAGTATTACATTGACCTCGACAGCATCGCGGCAACCTCAACCGTGGAAGGAATTAGTTCAGGTAACGTAGCCGAGCATGTGGTTACAGGAAACAATACCATTGCTGCTGGTGCGTTAGCAGCAAGTTCAGGGATCACGAACGTTATCCAGAACAGTGGTAACAATGTGCTGATTCAAAATTCCACCGTTGTTAATTTAACACTTAAGTAAAATGAAACTCCGGCAATTTTTCATTTCGTTTGTTTTACTCACACCTTGCTATGCGGCCGCCTTAAATTGGTTGCCTGAAAGAGGAAGTTTTCAGGTGCCTGTTAGAAGCTATAAAGAAATACAGTTTGGTGATGTGATTCGCCAACAGTATGACTTCAGTTGTGGCTCTGCAGCATTAGCATCACTGCTGACCTATCATTATCGAACCCCCAAAGATGAAGCCGATATATTTAAAGCGATGTTCGCAAACGGCAATCGGGAACTTATTGAAAAACAGGGCTTTTCGTTACTTGATATGAAGCGGTATTTGATGAGTCAAGGATTTGAGTCAGAAGGGTATAAACTGACGTTGGAGAAGATAGAGTCGATTGGATTACCGGTCATTACTCTGGTTGATTTTGATGGTTACCGTCACTTTGTTGTAGTGAAAGGTATCAATCAAAGTGACGTGATATTAGGTGACCCTTCTCGAGGGACAATAGTGATGAGCAAGACCAAGTTTGTTCAGTTTTATCAGGGCATTGTATTGCTAGTTCGCAATCATGCAGAGGTAGGAAAAGAAACCTTCATTGATGTGGCCCAGTATAGACTTTACAACCGAGCACCATTGGATAGCTCACTGCCTCGAGACTCGATCGGCCAATTCACTATCACTTTGCCGGAGTCAGGAGAATATTAACCTATGTCTAACTTCATTAGGGTGCTTCTGATTGCCTTAGCTTCATTGTCGGTAGCAGGCTATGTTCAAGCAAAAGTGAGCTCCCTGCTCACGCTGAATCCGCTGACTGATGTTGAATTGATGGAATATCGTGGCGGTTTTGGTGTTGCGAATGATTATGTCGTTAATATTGGGTTGAGTGTTGTTACCTCTATTAACGGAAATACAATTTTTAATTCGCACATTGCTGATCTGGTAATTCGTAATGGGCAGATCATTTCTTCAGGGATAGCAGACAGTGGCGTAAATGTCGTGCAGGTTGGCGAGAATAATCAGGTGGTTCCAACCGAATCGACAGAAAATAGCTTGCCCGTGGTCGAGAGTGAAACTACCCAGCCATCGAATATAGAGCCAATTGATAGCACACCTGTTGTGAGTCACCTAGCTGTAAATCAGGGGGCTACATTGTTGAGTCATGTGGTTCAGAATACGCAAAATGATAGCGTGATTGGGCTCAATACTGTGGTAGATATTGATTCACAGGTGAGTGGTGCACTCCGAGATTTGAGAGCGAACCTTCGCTTACAAGAAGCGCTGCAAATGCAATTGTACTGAGAGAAACATAACTCAAAGCAATTCAAAATCCCCCAATGACAAGGGGGATTTTTCTGCGTGGATAAAAAGGGTATTAAAAGGTGAACGGAACACGCATGGTCAATTGGAAATCAGGAGAGTCTTCAGTGAGGCCTGCTTGAGCACTGACGTTGATAGAAGTTTGATCAGAAAAGGCGTAGTTCATCCCTATACTGATGGTATCCAATTGAAGCAATTTTGCATCATCGCTTTCTTCACCATTCACTTTACTTTTTAAGATGGTCTTGTGGTTTAAGCCAAACGACAAAGACAGATCGGGGTTCACGGCAAAACCTAACCCAGCAGCTAATGATAGGGTATCTCCGATATCGACTTTAACGTTTTCACCCCCGACACTGACATCATCTTCAATGTTGTAGATGTACCCAAGGTTCATAAACAGCACGGCGGGGTCGGTAGGGTAGATCATGGTGACGCTCGGCTCTACACTCCATAACCCCGACCCAGTTGGAACTTCGGTGAATGTATTGGTTATTGTGTCGATATCAACCTCATAGGGAGAACGCCCGGTATCACTTTTTATTTTCACACCTGCGATCCAATATGGTGTGCTTTGGAAGTTAATCTGGTGGCGAATTGCAAATTCAATATCGCCTAATCCACCTCCATCAAGTGTTGTATTGATCGTATTTTCAGCTGCACCATCCTGAATTGGCCTTGTCGATATTTGGTCATTTCTGTATACGAAAGGGAGCCGAAGTTCCAGTTCCGTACTTTCAGTTAAACCATAACGTGCAGTTAAGCCTGCTGTTATGGTGGTTCGGTCAGAATCACTGACTTCAATTCGGCCGACGATGAGTGTCGGTAGGATGGTGTAGCCAACAACAGAAACCTTGTTCGATGAGTTTTGGGTGTAACTCAAAGAAGTTTCGACGTTAAATCGCCCCTTTGGTGTTAAGACACCAGATTGGGTGATGACGTCTGCCACTGTTTGTGCACGATTATCGCGATTCTCAATGGTATCGTTGGCCATTGAAAAGGCAGAAATGCAAGCGATCGCGAGTGTAGAAAGTCTAGTTATTTGTTTCGTCATAGGTCTGTCCATTATAATTATCAGAACTGTCAATTATTAGATAGAAGACGAACAATTGACTCGCTATAAACGAAAGTTTGGACTCGCGATATGTCCTTAGCTATGTCAAGGTTTATTAGGTTTGTCTTAAATTTGGTATTAATAAAAGCTTAAAACTGAAGTTAGTGCAGCTTCAATAAGAAGGAAAGGGCTCCAGCGGAGCCCTTTGTGTTGTTAGAATTGATAATCAGCCACAAGGCCGAAGGTACGAGGTCCGCCCATTTCGATAAGATCATTCTTATGACGAAGAACGTAATCTTCATCTGTTGCATTCTTAATGTAAGCTCGAATGGTGAGATCATCCATGGCATAACCTGCATTAAGATTTAATATGGTGTAGTCACCTGCTGATGTACTTCGGGTATTGGCGAGATCTGTAAAGTAATCCGTTACGTGATTAACACGAGCACCAAAGAAAATGCCCGAATCTAGCTGCTGGGTAAAACCAAGACCTGCCGACACTTCAGGTGCATAGCTGAACTCATTCCCATTTAAGTTTTCAACGGTACCGCTTGGCCCTTCGGTGATTTCAGTTTTTAACAAGCCTACAAATGCGAATACGTCCAAACCTGAGTCAAACCAGTAATTAGTTTCAACTTCAGTACCGTATGTTTTTCCTTTAGGGATGTTTGCGATGTAATTGTCGAAACGATTTCCACTGTCACCAAACACGACCGTTTGATAGTTTTCATAGTCGTTGTAGAAGACATTTGCAGTTAAACCAAGTCTATTTTCAAGGAAAGTTGAACGGGAACTTAGCTCATAAGTCCAGACTTCTTCCTGATCAAATACAAACACTTGTTGTTGGTACTCGTTGTACCCAAGTCCGCCAGCGTTGTATCCTTTACGAGCAGTAAGTCCAAGCATTGAATTGTCTGATACATTTAGAGTCACACCGACTTTTGGCAGCAAAATACCGTTACTTTCATCGGCATTGAAATCGAGTGGGAACCTTGCGTGGTCAAAATCACGCTTCAGCTCATCTTTTTCGTAACGAGCGCCAAGTAGCAAGCCCCAACGGTTGTTGAGCTGGACTTTTGAATCGAAGTAAATTGAGTTGGTCAGAACTTTATCTTTACGCTTCATCGAGTCTGTTTGCGTATCCTGATCTTTGTAAAAACTACTTACCCCGACAATGGCATTGTATTTGTCATCTAACGAGTTATAAGACAGCTTCGCTTCTGCGGTGTGGTTTTTTTCATCAACATCACCCCACCACTCCGTACGTGGATAAGCTTTGAATTTCGTATTGTAGTCTCGGCGCGCAAGCAATACATCAAGGGTCAATTCATCATTGATCAAGTAATTTACGTCAAAATTTGCATTCCAACTTTCAGTGGTTTGACGTCGAGTACCGTTTTCATCGATATATTCAAACTTGCCTTTTTCAGAAACCAGATTTGTATATTGACCTTCTTCATTACGGCTAGCCAATGTCAGTTTAAGCGTAAGCTTATCGTTAGACATCGGTTTGAATAACAGCTTACCTCTCACATTATGAGATTCAACTTCAGAAGGGTCCCATGGATATTGGTCATTATCGGGCAGCGAGTAATCAATTGGTGTATTACCTTTTGTGCCCTCAGCGGCTAATCGAAATGCGAGCTTTTCAGACACGATTGGGGCAGAAACAACACCCGCTAAATGATATTTGCCATCTTCGTTTTCATAGCCACCACGAACTTTACTTTCAAAGTGGAACGTTGGATCTTTGGTTTTGATGACCACCGCGCCGCCAATACTATTTCGGCCTTGGTTGGTTGATTGAGGGCCTTTATAAATCTCTACTTGTTCTGTATCCCACAATCCGGCTTTACCAAAGGCTTCACCAGTCCATGATTCTGACACGCCATCAACGGTTGTATTCACCCTTGGCGTCGCTCCCGTCATGAAGGAAAGGAAGCCTTCACCAGCTCCACGACCATCGACACCTCGAATATGTGGAATACCAGATGGGGCATTCAGTACATTCGGGACGCGATCGAGTAGATCGTAGTATGTTTGATCTTCGCCATTGTCTGCTTCATCAGTAAAAACGGTGACTGAGCTTGTGTTCTCAGCAAGTGTGCCACCGAGTTTCTCACCAAGTACCACAATGGTTTCTTGTCCTTTCTTCGTGTTGCTGTTGTCCACTTGCTCTGCTGAAAGAGTGGTGCTGGCTCCAAGGCAAATTACACCAATGAGCATGGCAAGTTTAGTTTTGCCAGTATTAGTGATGGTGATGCCACTGTTTAAATCCATGGGCTTCATGACCTGAGTATTCCTTAATAAAAAAAAGAAGAAAACATTTGATGTTGTAACAACATTTATGTAAAAAAGTGTTGCGGTAATAATACTAATGATAATTATTATTATTTACAACAATAATGATATAAGTTTGTGCTACCTCATTACTAGAAGATATGCATGAAGTTTCGACGTACAAGTTGGATTTGTGATGGATATAAAGGCTTATCGAACAATAGAAAATAAGAATATCAATAGTGTTTTAAGTGGTTTGCTTGAAGCTAATGAAGAAGTAGGAGCTCCATGTTGGTGGGACGAGGTTCAGACAAAAGGAACACCTTTTATCCTTTCCCAAGATAATACAAGCGCTGAGCTGCTATTTCTTTGGCGAAACACGGATGACAGTGTTGAAGAAATATACATTGATATCAACGGTATTACTGATCATCACAGCTTTGATATGGAAAGGCTTACCCATGTTAAAGGAACGGATGTTTGGTTTTATAAGACTAGGGTAAACAGCACGTGGCGGGGGAGCTACGCGTTTATTCCAGTAACACATGAACGCGTCCAACCAGCGTACCAAGGAACATACCAAGAGAAACGCACCAAGCATCGGGAGTGGTTGAGAACCATTTTTCCTCTTAGTGTTCGCGATGATTTAAGTAAAAACAATTTGTCAGCCTGCGAATGGGGACGTTCGAAAACGCCGCTATCTATGCCAAAGGCAGTATCGCAAAGTGCTTGGTCAAGGTTCGATACAAAAAATGGCGATGTTCAGGCACGAGCGAACATGCAGCTGACTTGGACGAGCCAGTGTTTAGGTAATGAGCGCCATGTTTGGTTGTATTCGACAGCCAGCGCTGAACAAATCGCTGAGCTGCCATTGATTTTGATCTTAGATGGTCAATTTTGGTCGCAATCCATGCCTTTGTTTAGTGCACTGACCGATGCGACGAGCAGCGGTCAAGTTCCACCTGCCTTGTATGTCTTCATTGATGAAATCAACGGAGCGCTGCGTAGCGAAGAGCTCAGTTGCAACCCTTTGTTTTGGCAGGCTATCACTCGAGAACTACTGCCGTTGGTTGGTCGTTATTTCCCAATTACTAATGACGCAAATCGTACGGCTGTTGTTGGGCAAAGCCTTGGTGGTTTAAGTGCGATGTATGCCGGATTGAACCATCCGGATCGTTTTGGTGCGGTTGTTTGTCAATCGGGTTCATTTTGGTGGCCTGATTTTTCGTTAGTGAAGCCACCTAGTGAATATTCTCCCTTCCAAACAGGCGAACCTTTAACTCAAATGAGTCAATTAGTTCATTCTGGCCTTGGTTCTAACGTAAAGCTAAGTGTGTTTATAGAGGTTGGATTAGGAGAGGACGTCATGGTGGACTTGAGCCAAGACCTATACCAGCAACTTAAGCAACAAAACCATCGGTTATCGTTTCGCACCTTTGATGGTGGGCATGAACGCCTGTGTTGGCGCGGAGGCCTCATTGATGGGTTGTCGTATGTTTTTAATTTTGAATCCTGATTTTTCTATTATTGGAGTTAACTATGTCTGAGAAATACATTAATCCTTTTGACGAACCTGAAAACCAGTTCTTTGTGCTGATTAATCACAACAATCAATATAGCTTATGGCCTGAATTCAAAGGGATCCCTTCTGGCTGGAAAAGCACATTTGGTCCGTCATTAAAGCAAGACTGCATTGATTATATCGAAGCGAATTGGCATGACATTCGTGTGTAAAAAACAAACAAATAGCCACAACGATAATAATTAAATTTTTAAGGAATACACCAATGCACACTCAACAAGTGCAAGATAATTTATGGCCCCTATTGGGCACACAACAAGGAATTTGGTTTGCTCAGCAAGTGATGCCAAACCCTGAAGAATTCAACGTCGCACATTATGTAGAAATCGAAGGTCAAGTTGATACGTCGATTTTTAGGCAGGCAGTGGCAAAAGGGCTTAACACTGCAGATTCATTACATTGTCGTTATGTAGAAGTCGAAGGCGTGATCAAACAGCAATTTCAAGCAGGAAAGGCTTTAGAAGAAGTGCTGGAGGTTTTCGATTTTTCCCATTTAGAGCAGCCAAAAAATGCTGCATTGGAATGGATGGAAAAAGATCTGCAAACGGCCATCGATATTCAAGGCAATGAAAGACGCTACCGTCACTGCCTAATTCAAATTGGCTCCAAGCAAGCACCAAAGTGGCTTTGGTACCAGCGTTATCACCATATTGATGTTGACGGATTCAGTTTTAACGCAATTAGCCAAAATATCACCCGTCACTACAATCACATGACACTCGGAACGTCCGAGCCTGAAGGTTTTATACCAATGGCCAAGGTAGTCGCGGAACATGGTCAATTTACCGAATCAGAGCAATACGACAAAGCACGATATTTTTGGAAGGAGGCCGGAAGTTTGTTGCCCGCTCCGCCTTCTTTAACCACTGGCGGAACCGATAAGGCACGTTTTGGTGTTGTTAAGCAGCACATTAGCCTTCATGGTGGCGATTGGCTACATGCCCAAGGCAATAATGTACTACCCTCAGAGCTCGCAATGGCTCTTGTGTTTGCGTATTTACATTTACACAGCGGCAATGACGACGTCTGCGTCGGCTTCCCATTTATGCGCCGAATGGGCAGTTCGGCAATGAGTGCGTCTGGTGCGGTTGTGAATGTACTACCTTTGGCATTTTCTGTTGATAAAACAATGAGTATTACCGATGTCGCTCGGGTGATGAATAAAGCCATCAGACAAGCTCGTCGTTATCAAATGTATGATGCAGAGCAAATATCGCGCGATTTAGGCAAAGTCGGGCAACCCTTGTACGGACCAATGCTCAACTTCAAGCCATTTGAAGATGAACTGCATTTTGCTGGCATCAGATCGAAAACGCATATCTTATCTGCAGGTCCGATCGATGATATTGAATTTTCTCCTGCATTAAGTAACAGCAAGCTTGAGATTGAGCTCACTGCCAATGCTCAAAAGTACAATACGCAATCATTAGCGATTCATGCTGATCGATTTGCCAACATGGTGGAGCAAATCGCGCAAAACCCATCCATTACACTTGCTGAGATTGCACTTATTCCTCAAAGTGAGCAGCAAAGTATCGCTGATTGGTCTGTTGGCAATCGATGGCGAGATCCGCATCAAGATAAATCTGTTCTTGATGTTTTTGAACGCAATGCTGCACAACAACCAGATGAAACTGCGCTCGTTTATAAGCAACAAAAATGGAGCTTTCAGTCATTGCGTGAAGCTATTGAGCAGCGCGTTGCTCAGTTGCATACTTTGGGTATAAAGCCAAAGCATGTTGTAGGTGTGGCATTGCCTCGAAGTCCAGAAACCGTGGTTACTATGCTGGCTATCATGCGCTGTGGTGGGGCTTACTTACCAATAGATCTTGATTATCCCCAAGAGCGTATAGAGACGATCCTTGAACAAGCTCAACCTCAAACGGTTATTGTTGAAGATAAAGAAAACCTGTCATGGGGGGAATTAGCAAACTGCACAACACTTGCTGAATTAACCGCTCAACAGATTTCAACCCCAGAACAGATTGATATTTCCAAGCATGATGTCGCCTATATCGTATTTACTTCAGGCTCAACAGGTAAGCCGAAAGGTGTTATGAACACGCATGGTGCGTTACTTAATTTACTTCATTCTCATCAAAACTCTATCTTTGCGAAAGCGATATCAAGCCTAGCGACAAATCGTTCGACTGAGCCGGAAAAGATTACGGTCAGGGCCTCACATACGACGTCATTCTCATTTGATGCATCTTGGGAACAAGTTATTTGGATGCTGTGCGGTCACACGCTTTATCTTTATGATGATGATCAGCGTAAAGATGCCTATGAATTAGTTGAATGTGTAGCAAACGACCACATCGATGCAATGGATTTACCCCCATCGCTGTTTAATCAGATGCTTGATAGCGGACTTATGGAGCAGGTTTATACACCAACTCTGGTTCTCATCGGTAGTGAAGCGGTACCAGAAAAACTGTGGGAGCGTGTAGGTAATTACCCTCAGCTGTTGGTAGAAAACTTCTATGGTCCAACAGAGTTTACCGTAGATGCCGTGAGTGCTCCTCTAAATGCAGATACCACTCCTGTAATTGGCCGTCCGATACTCAACGCTAAAGCCTATGTTTTGAACAATGCATTGCAAGAAGTGCCTGTCGGCGTGGCCGGTGAGTTATACCTTGCAGGTGCAGGGCTGGCGAAAGGCTATTTGAATCAACCGGGAATGACAGCAGATCGATTTGTTGCCAATCCATTTGAGCACGGTCAGATCATGTACCGTACGGGTGATTTAGTAAAATGGCGCGAGAATGGGCAGTTAGACTTTATTGGTCGAACGGATGATCAGGTCAAAATTCGTGGTTTCCGTATCGAACTTGGTGACGTAGAAAGCGCAATCAACAATATCCCGGATGTGGATTCATCAGTGGTGATTGCAGAACGTTTTGGAGATTCACACCGTTTAATTGCGTATTGCACGTTAGTCAGCCATGCGAAGGGGCTTATCTCTGAGCAGCAGTTACTCGATGAAATGAGTCAGGCATTACCAGAATACATGGTTCCGGCAGGTTTGATGATCCTTGACGCGTTCACGCTAAACGTCAACGGGAAAATCGACAGAAAGTCATTACCAAACATTGATCTTACCAATCGCGAAGAAGTGATCGCTCCGGTTACAGCAGAAGAAGTTGCTCTATGTAGTGCCATTGCAGAATTGCTTGGTGTTGCTGATGTTGGTATTTCAGATGATTTCTTTAACCTTGGTGGGGATAGTATCTCCGCAATGGGGCTTGGCACCATTTTGCGTAAAGTTGGCTTCGAACTCCGCCCCAAAGAAATCTTTGCCGCCCGTAGAGTTGGTGATATGGCGAAAGTGATGAAGCCACTAAACCGGCAAGAGCATGTGGCGCAAGAAGGGCAAATAAAGCCGTTGCCAATGTGGCAATGGTTTGAAGATACCTTCTCGGAGGACACCAGCTATGTTCAGAGTGTCTTTGTCGAAATCGAAGCTGATGTCACGTTGAGTGCGCTACAACGAGCGCTGGCGAAACTGGTATCGATGAATTCGGTGTGTCGCTTGATAAAGAAAGAATCGCAATATTATATCGAATCGATAGATCAACTTGATGTCGCATCGTGGGTGGAGCATCTAACAGTCGATGAGCTAAAACATGCCGATATTGATGCCATATTTGATCAGTATGGTAAGACAATGAGCTTGGCTAATGGTCAGCTACTACGGTTAGTGATGCTAAGTGATAGTAAAGGGCAATGTGGCCTGATGATCTTAGCCCATCACCTGTTGATTGATGGTGTCTCTTGGCGTGTGTTGTTGCCTCAGCTTAAATCACTAACTCGCGCGGAAGTTTCCGGTCATGACATCGTCATTCCAAATGAAGTCACGGGTATCAATACGTGGTCTGATGCGCTGCACAATTATTTGGATGTCGCGGCTCAACAAATGGCGGATTGGCGAGCACGAGACAGTCGTCCTGTCATGCCGTTCAAACCTGCGCAAGAGGATTGCCGAGTTAAGCATTGCCGAAATAAACTGGCAGCTGCTACCACAGAGCGTGTGCTTGAGTTCGGTCAACTGTCAGAGTCGATTGATATTGAAGAGATCTTACTTTCATCCGTAAGTGCAGCCATTGCTAATGTGTTTGGCAACGAGGCGATTAAATTCAATCTTGAATCTCATGGGCGGGAAGAGTTTGACTCGTCCATCAACCTAAGCCAAACCATGGGTTGGTTTACCACAGAGTATCCTTTGGTTGTGGCGTTGCCGGAATCAGGGACAACGGTTGACTTGCTGCGTGAGGTAAAACAAGCCAAACGGAGTATCAAGGATAAAGGGTTGGGGTATATGGCCTTGCTCCATCTTGATAATCCGCATCGTAACGAGTTAAAAGGACTAGCAAGTCGTTATAAGTCGTCGGTACTCTTTAACTATTTGGGCCGATTTGAGCAATCGTCAGAGAAATGGTCGCCGCAAAGTCGAGCCGGAAAATTTGCTGATACCTTTGCTGTTCTGTTAGACAGTGAACAAGCACTACAGCACGATCTCGAACTGAATATTTTTGTCGATGAAAATGCAGCCGCGCCCGCATTTGCATTGAACTGGTCATGGAACGAATTTCAGTTTAGCCAAAATGAAATCGATATTATTAGTGACAAAATTGAAGAGAATCTGAATTCTATTGCCGATTGGCTTTCTTCGAGAACAATGTTGGCTGAAGAGCTAAAAGTGCCAGCAGAATTGACGGTTGCCGGTATTTCATTGCCACAAGCTTCAAGTCTTGAAAAGCGATATGGGGAGCTTGCAGATGTGCTTCCGGCCTTGCCTTTACAAGAAGGATTGTTATTCCAGTCACAACTGGGTGATGAGAACAGTAATTACAATTCAACAACGCGATTAACCTTTGACGGTGAGATCAATATTGAACATGTTAAGTGTGCTCTTAATGTGGTGATAAGCCGTCATCCTCAATTAAAGGCTAAGTTTGATAGCGATATGCTGGGTAAAACCGTTCAGCTTATTCCTAAGGAGCTCGGTGAGTGGCCAATCGAAAGTCATAGCATTACTTCGATGGAAGAAAGCGAACAGCAAGCGTATCTGACTCGTTTTGAGAAAAGTGAACTGACGCGCCAGTTTGATCTCAGCAACCCTGAACAATCACTATTAAATGCGAGTGTGATTTATCATGGTGATAACCAAAGTACTTTGTACATCTCAGCTCATCACTTGGTGGTTGATGGTTGGTCGACGCCGATCTTGTTGAGAGATTTCCTAACGGCATATGCGAGTGGTGTTGATGTCTTAACGCCGATTAGCGCAAGTTATGCCAGCGTTGTTGAGCAGCTTACAGGAAGAGATAAAAAAGCCGCTCAGCAACGATGGGTGGATGTGTTACAGGGCGTGAACCCAGCCATTGCATTTGAAGATATTCCCGTCACAGATAAGCTCAACGAGCTCGAACTGCTTATCCCAGAAGACAAGACTCAAGCGATCAATCAGCTACTTCGCCACTATGGCCTTACCATGAACTCATTAATGCAAGGTGTTTGGTCGAGCATTCTTGGCAGCATGATGGGTAGAGAAGATGTGGTTTTTGGTACGCCGATATCAGGCCGCTTTGGTCATGTGGAAGGGATTGATGAACATATTGGTTTGTTCAGCAATACCATTCCGGTAAGGATGAAACTCAAACCAGATCTAAGTTTGCTTGAGCAGCTAAAAGCGCATCAAGAAATTCAGATTCAATTACTAGAGCATGATGAGCTTGGTTTGGGTGAAATTCAGCAATTGGCCGGCGGCGAAACGCTATTTGATACGCTCCTGGTGGTTGAGAACTATCCAGATCATTCAGATTGGTTTAACAAAGACTATGCTGGAGCACAGCTGTGCGATATTCATAACCGTGGCTACACTCATTACCCATTAACGATCTTAGTGTTACCCGGTGAGCAGATCCATATTCTGTTTGAATACCGCGATACAGCGGGTGTCGCTGAGCAAATAATGCAGCGCTTTGAACAAGTGTTAGATGCGATTATCGCATCACCAGAGGCAAGTTTGACCCAGTTGGATTTACGTCTTGCTGATGAAGTTGAGTTACAGCAGCGTGTCAACCAGACCAAAGTTGCGTTACCAGAGCAAACCTTGCGTTCGTTGATGGTGCAACAAGCTGAGAAAACGCCCGAAAAACTTGCTTTGATTGATGAAGAACGAAGTTTCACTTATCGCGAAATGAGAGGGCAGGTAAAAGCGATAGCGGAGTTACTCTGGCAGCACAATGTGAGTGTTGGCGATATTGTTGCCGTTGCTTTGCCAAGAAGTACGAAGTTAAGTCTTGCGTTCAATAGTATTATTGAATGTGGGGCCGCTTACTTACCGCTTGATGTGGGTTATCCAGACGAAAGGTTGGCGTACATGGTCAATGATGCGAAACCTAAGCTGATCATCACGACATCTGAGCACCAAGCGCGCTTTTCTGCATTCGGAGAGTTGCTAATTTTGGATGACCTTCCTGAGCCAGTGGCTTCCACGCTGACTGAAGAGAAGGATGGACTTGCGCCTTATCATGGAGCCTACATCATCTATACCTCTGGCTCGACAGGGAATCCGAAAGGCGTGTTAGTTTCGCATCAGGCTATCGTAAACCGCCTGAAATGGATGCAGCATGAATACACACTCAATGCGCAAGATGTGGTCTTGCAAAAAACGCCATGCAGTTTTGATGTTTCTGTCTGGGAGTTCTTCTGGCCGCTGATTGAAGGTGCGAGCTTGGTCATGGCACCACCGGAATCGCATAAAGATCCGGAGTGGTTAATGCAGATCATCAATGACTACAAAGTGACAACCATGCACTTTGTACCGTCTATGCTTGCTGCGTTTATGGCATCGATAGAAAACAGTCATGAACAAGGTGAACGTGTCGCCCGAAGCTTGCAGCGTGTTTTCTGTTCTGGTGAGGCATTATCGAAAGAACTGTCTAGTCAATATGCACGCTGGATAGAAGCGCCATTACACAACTTATATGGTCCAACTGAGGCGGCGGTTGATGTAACGTATTGTCCGGCTTTTGGTTCTGCTTTAGCTGAAAGCTTAGGGACGAGTGTGCCGATCGGTCTACCCGTATGGAATACGCAGGTGTATGTGCTAGATAGCTTCCTGAGAGAAACGCCAGTGGGTGTTCCCGGTGAGTTGTATTTAGCTGGTGATCAATTGGCTATCGGCTACTTGAACCGCAGTGGATTAACAGCAGACAGGTTTATTGCAAATCCATTCTCGAGTGGGGAGCGTATGTACCGTACCGGGGATGTTGTTCGTTGGCTGCCCTCTGGAAAAATCGAATACCTTGGTCGAAGTGATGATCAATTAAAAATTCGTGGTCAACGGATTGAACTGGGAGAAATCGAAACGGCACTTCAATCGCTTGCAGGTGTTAAGCAGGCCCTTGTCTGTGCAAAATCCTTGAGTAATGAAAAGGCTATGGCGGGTGCGGATGATCGCCAACTTGTGGGTTATGTGATCCTCAATGATGGTATCGAAACGGAGAGCGAAACTCTGCGCAACAAACTGGCAGAGCATTTACCAGCGCACATGGTTCCTGTTGCCATTATCCTGATGGAAGAATACCCGTTAAGTGCAAACGGCAAACTTGATCGCAAAGCATTGCCTCTCCCGAGTGACGTTGTCACTGGATCTGGGCGGACAGCACGACCAGGGATGGAAACGCAACTTGTGAGCATATTTGCTGACGTGTTAGGCCTGGATACTTTGTCTGCAGAAGATGATTTCTTTGCCTTAGGTGGTCACTCATTAATGGCAATGAAGCTGGCAGCAGATATTCGCCGAATTCTTAATGTTCCTGTGACCATTGGTCAAATTATGGTGAATCCAACACCAGAGAAACTGACGGCATTATTATTAGACGATGAAGCGCTAAACGATCCAACTCTTGCTGGCTTTGGTGAAGTCCTGCCAATAAGAGCGGGATCTGGTCCTGCGCTCTTCTGCATCAATTCCGCCTCTGGTTTCGCGTGGCAATATACAGGTTTACCTAAATATCTAGATGGTCATTATCCAGTATTTGGTCTGCAATCACCACGTCCAAATGGTGCCATCTCTGCGGGGCGAGACATGGAAGATGCTTGTGATATTCATATGAAAGCATTGAAGCAATTACAGCCTGAAGGACCATACCATTTACTAGGCTATTCCTTTGGTGGAACAGTCGCTCAGGCATTGGCATCTAAACTGCAACGTCAAGGTGAAGAAGTTGCATTCCTAGGCTTGCTAGATACCTATCCACCTGAAGGTCAAGATTGGGAAGGGCCAATGAATGAAGAGGCGCAAGACGAGATCGAAAGAGAAAAGGATTTGTTCTTAGCAGCAAATGACATTACAGATGATGAATTGGACAAGCAACGTATGGCGATGTTTAAAGATATAACATCGAACTATGAAGATGCTGTTCGGCTATTATCTAGTGCAAAATCATCACTTTATGATGGTGAGGTGAATTTGTTTGTGGCTGAACGTACCTTACCCAAGGGGTATGACATTGATGCGCATTGGAAGCCATTTATTACCAGCTTGCACAAGCATTATTTTGAGTGTTCACACGAAGATATTATCGCGCCTGAAAATGTTGGTGATGTTGGGGAGCAGCTAGATACGTTGCTTAGTGGGCTCCCAAGCTTGAAATAACAAAAATAAAACCGGCGAAATCGCCGGTTTTTTATTGGTGTAAATTCTTTATGTGAAACGCATGATATCGCCAGAAACGCTAATCGACTCTAGAATCTCGAGGAATGATCATTGGCGTCTTGGTGAGAGGGTCGGGCATTACTAAACAACGTAACCCATATACGTGTTGGATCAGTGTTTCTGTGATCACCGTATTAGGTGTCCCTTCTGCAACGACTTGTCCTGAATTCATCACGATTAAATGATCAGCGTAACGACATGCATGATTGAGATCGTGCAGCACCGCAACGATGGTTGAACTGTTTTGCCGATTCAGTTTTCTGAATAGATCCAATAGTTCGATTTGATGTGCAATGTCTAAATAAGTTGTCGGTTCATCTAACAACAAATAAGGTGTTTTTTGCGCCAAAACCATAGCAACCCAAACACGTTGCCGCTGTCCTCCGGATAATGCTTCAACGTTTTGGCCTAGTAATGGCTCAACCTGAGTTGCCTCTATCGCTTGTTGTACGGCCTGTTCGTCAGCTTGTGTCCAGCGTTTCAAAAATGATTGATGAGGGAAGCGCCCTCGACATATGAGATCGTGAACAGTTAAGCCAGATGGCGCAATTGCAGATTGGGGTAGTAGTCCCAGCTGCTTTGCCAGTTCTTGACGAGGAAAGTGGCAGAGATTTTTGCCGTCTAACAAAACAGATCCAGATTTGGGCATGAGCAGATTGCTTAATCCGCGTAGTAATGTTGATTTACCGCAGCCGTTTGGTCCTAAGATGACAGTGAATTTATTGTCTGGGATGCCAACTGACAAAGATTGAGATATGACGTTATCTTGGTAGGCGAGTGTGACTTGTTCCGCCTGCAATCGATAGCGCGAGTTTATTTTATGTTGTGTTGCGTTAGTCAAATTATGATCTCTCTGATTGGCGAATAAGCAAATACAGCAAGTAGATACCTCCAATACTTATGGTTATTACGCCGACGGGTAATTGGTTTGGTGCAAATAAATTAACGGCAGTGAAATCGGACAGAGTGAGTAACATCGCTCCCATCAATGCAGAGGCCATCAGTCCCACCGAGCCATCTTTGGTTAGCTTTTTAGCAAGTTGTGGAGCGACTAAAGCGATGAATGAAATCGGGCCCGTAGCGGCAGTGACTGCTGCTGTCAAAATGACGCCAGATAACATCGCCAGCCGCCGAGTACGCTCACCACTTACGCCAAGCATTGCGGCATTGTCATCACCCATTTCTAAAATGTTCAACTTTCTGACAAGTGTTGCAGATATGACAAAAGCGACAGCAATAAAAACAAACGATGGCAAAATTTTACTCCATCCCAGTCCATTCAATGTACCAGCACCCCATATGGCGGCTGTCATCGCTGTCTCCAACTTGCTTGTGAGCATCAGCCAGCTATTAAAAGCGCTTAACATGGCGCTGATGCCAATACCAATGATGATTAATCTAAATCCTTGGATTCCTTGTTTGTATGCCAGCAGGTATACAGCAGTTGCTGCAATTAAGCCGCCTGCGATTGCACCAAATGCAACCTCAAAATAGCTTCCCCCAAATACAATGATGACGACTAGTGCACCTGTGTATGCACCAGTGTTAAAGCCAATAATGTCAGGGCTTCCTAATGGATTACGGATGAGTGATTGAAAAAGTGCACCACTGACTCCGAGCGCTGCGCCAAAAAAAAGCGATGCAAATAACCTCGGTAGTCGCCATTCAAGAATCACAATTGAAGTGAATTGTTCAGCGGTGCCGAATGCGACCTCAACAAGATCGGTCAGGCTTGTTCTTAGCTCTCCTTGAGACAAAGCGAAGGTGGCAATGATTGTTGTGGCTATCGTAAGCAAAATGCACCAAGCGACAGTCCGTTTGGATAATAGAAAATTGAAACGACCACTTTTGCGGCCAAGTAGGTAAGTACCTGATGGTTGCATTAGAGTTTACCAAAGGAGTTCAGTTTACGAGCGAGGTAGATTAGGACTGGAGCCCCGACAAATGCTGTCACAATAGAGACTCGGACTTCATTGACAGCGATAACACGGCCAATGATATCGGCACTAATCAAAAGGAGAGGACCAAGAACCATTGCATAAAGCGTCAACCAGCGTTGGCTTGAAGAAGCCAGCTTTCGAGCTACGTGTGGGATCATCAAGCCAACAAAGCCAATTGGACCTGCAAGCGCTGTGGCACTGCCACATAAAATAGCGATCACTAGCAGGGCTAAAGCTTGCGTCTGTTTGACATTCGTCCCCAGTCCTTGCGCAACATCTTCACCAAGGGCTAAGTTATCCAACCCTGGTGCAATCAATAACGCGACGATCAATGCAAAAGTAATGGGAGCGATGGCCGTAAAAGTCAAAGAGAGGTTTCTGATATCTAATGAGCCAGCGTCCCAGAAACGCATTTCGTCAAAGGCTTGAGGGTTTAAAAGCGTAACCGATGATGACACTCCCGCAAGAAGTGCACCTAGAGCCACACCGGCAAGCGTAATTTTTAACGGATTCACTCGGGCTTCTTTATATGTTCCTATGAAATAGACAAATAAACTTGTGGCGAGAGCACCGATAAAAGCGAACCACAGGTGTTCACTCATCAAATGGTTACCGAAAATTGCGACACCAATAAGCACGAAAAAGCTGCTACCAGCATTCACACCGAGGATGCCGGGATCTGCAAGGGGATTTCGTGTCAAAGATTGTATTAAGGCACCTGCCACAGCTAACGCCGCTCCGACTAGCAGTCCAACGAGGGTTCGTGGGACTCTTGCTTCGAGGATTATTTGGCTTGCTGTTGATGTTACTGTGCCTCGCAAGCTTTCAAACACAATGCTTGGCGATATACTTTTGGCACCGATCACCAAGCTTAAGATGCATGTGAACAGCAGTAGAGCACATAAAGAAAATAACGTTAAAGAGTGGCGATAAGTACGTTTTTTACGGGAGTCTGGCGTTTGGGGGAGTGCCGTTTTACTTGGTAAGAGAGAAGAGATTAAAGGCAACTTATGAACACTCATAAATACAATTGTAAATAATTATCATTGCCATTATTGTAACTTGATGCGTAGAATGTTCAAGCAATAAGCATCCTCTTTCATCGTGTTGATTTCACGACTCACAATATTTGACGTAAGAAATAATGAAAATGCCCAAAATTATGCTGGATTTCAGCTTACTTAAAGAAAACCCGAATTTTAGAATGGTATTTATTGCAAGGATGATGTCGATTCTTGCTCTTGGCATGATGACCGTCGCTGTACCAATACAGATACATCAAATGACTGGCTCAACCCTTCAAGTCGGAATGATCATGGCATTAGATGGCATCGGCATGTTTGTCGGGTTGCTCATCGGGGGCGTTTTGGCAGATAAATACGACCGACGCAAACTCATTCTATTCGCCAGAACAACGTGTGGCATTGGATTTGGGGCGTTAGCCTTAAACAGCCTATTGGCGGAATCTTCCTTGGTTGCACTTTATGTACTTTCTGTGTGGGATGGCTTTTTTGGCGCGATGGGAATGACGGCCTTGATGGCTTCGTTGCCCGTTATTGTTGGACGAGAGAATTTGCCCTCAGCGGCGGCACTTAGCATGCTTACTGTTCGCATGGGAATGGTTTTGTCACCAGCGATTGGTGGGTTGCTCATCTCGTTTGGTGACGTCAGCTGGAACTACCTTGCTGCTTCAATTGGTACCTTGTGCACCTTATTCCCGTTGTTCAGACTTCCTTCCATGAAACCGAGTCATGACGCACCAGAAAATCCGTTGTTGTCATTGTATGAAGGCGTAAAGTTTCTCTTTTCGAACAAGGTTGTGGGGTGTGTGGTTGTTTTTGGTACCTTAGAAACACTCGCAACAGCGGTTAGAGTTATGTTTCCCGCGTTGGCTCTTGAAACATTTACCGGGAATGCCGCGAATGCTGGTTTGATGTACTCAGCGATCCCATTAGGTGCGATGGTCGGTGCATTAACGTCAGGCTGGGTAAAGCAATCTCAACGGCCGGGAATGGTTATGATCTACGCAACCATGGGAACATTTTTAGCCATTGTGGCCATGGGATTGGCAGGAAACTACTGGTTATTCCTTGGTATATTGGTGATATACGGATACTTAGGTTCTGTGGCTTCGCTTATTCAATATTCTATTGTCCAAGGACATACCCCAGATCATTTATTAGGCCGTGTAAGCAGTTTATGGACAGCGCAAGACGTAACTGGAGACTCGATGGGTGCTATTGGATTAGGTGCTTTAGGGAAGGTTATGGCGCCAGCAATGTCGATATTTTCATTTGGATTGGGGGCGACAGGGATAGGGATGTTAATGGTTATTCTGTTCCGCCCGCTGCGCCGAGCAAAGCTATTTGATCCTGCTTTGGCTCCGCCACCAGAGCCAACCGGTTCAGCAAAAGAAGCCACAGCGACAAGTTAGAATAAACCGCCCTATATGGGCGGTTTGTTTTCTATTGAGTACTGAATAGTGTTTCAATGTTCTCAAGTAAATTCATGGAGCTGTAATAATCGAGTCTAAATGAATCATTACCCATTGCGTAAACATGGTGATCTCGAACCGCTTTCAAATGGGCAATGAACTTATTTTCTCGTAATTGCTGAATCACAGGTGTTTCTGCGGCGAACAAAAGTATGGATTGACCTGTTATCGCATCGGCAAAGTTCTCACCATTGACTGGAACAATGTCTTTTCGTCGTCCCATTTGATGATTGTCTGTGAGCGGTTCTGGGATCTCACTTAACTCAAACCCTAAGGCTTGCAAAACTTTTCCTTGGGCGGAGTTCACTGTCCAAAAATTAGCGCCACGACCATCGCCATAATACACCATGGCAGTAGTTGGTTGAGGTGGTAGCTTAATGCGCTCTTTGACTTCGACAACCCTATGATTGAACCGTTGAATTGCGTTTTCCGCTTGTGTTTCCCGATCAGTAAATGATGCTAATAGTCGGGCAAGCTCTTGCCAGCTTTTATCGTCGTAATTAATAACCAGAGTCGGAGCGATAGCTGAGAACTGGTCATACATTTTTATTGCAGAGTCACCACCCGTTGCGGACACAATAATCAAATCTGGTCGTTCTTTGGCGACGGCTTCTGCATTAGCTAGGCCTTGATACAGTGGTTTAACGTTTCTTTCATTGGCAACGGAGCGCCATTGATAAAAATACCCGTCTTTATCTGCGACAGGACTGTTGGAAAGCGTCCCACCCGAAGCAATTACTGGAGCATCAATAGCCAAAAGTGTTCCTGTGATCGAAACACTGGTGGAAACAATTCGCTTGGGTGGCGATGTCAGTGTGATGTCACCATAGCTTGACGTTATTTTCTTTGGCCAACCGTCTGAAACAGTTAATGGCTTAGACTGCTGGTCTGAAATTGCTGCATCATTGCATGCCGACAATAAGGTCAGAAAAAGCAGCCCTATAAAAACTCTCGCATAGTGGTGTCTCATCATCAGTTCCCGTGGTTAATCGCTCTATAACGAACGCATATGACTTCATTTTTGGTAGAAGGTAGTTACTTTATTGCGAACTACTATCATTATCAATTGATTTTGTCTTTGCTGCTGCTTACTATTGGTTAAATGATAATTGTTACCATTTGTTTCTTTGTTCATAAACAACGTCAACCAATTCCTATATAGGAAATAACTTACTAAGGATTATAAAAAATGGCGATTCCCAAGATTGCTGGCTACGAAATACCAGAAGTTGATACTTTCCCTGATAACAAAGTCAACTGGAGTATTGAGCCAGACAAAGCGGTGTTATTGGTTCACGACATGCAGGAATACTTTATTAACTTCTTTGATAAGGCCAAGCAACCTATCCCACACTTACTTCGCAATGTACAAAATATCGCACAGGCAGCCCGTCATGCGAATATCCCCGTGGTTTATACGGCGCAACCTGCGAATCAAGATCCTAAGGAACGTGCTTTACTAACGGATTTCTGGGGAACTGGGCTCACGCAAGAAACAGAAATCATTGCAGAAGTTGCCCCCAAACAAGGTGATATTCAGTATAAAAAATGGCGCTATAGCGCGTTTAAGAAGACGCCTCTATTAGATTGGATGAGAGAAACGGGGCGTGACCAACTGATTATTGTCGGGGTTTACGGTCATATCGGTATTTTGTCCACTGCGCTTGATGCATTTATGCTAGACATTAAGCCCTTCATTGTCGGGGATGCGATTGCAGACTTTTCTTTGGAAGATCATCAGTACGCGCTGAAATACGTTGCAGGCAGAGCGGGTTGCATTAAATCAATGTCGCAGTTTATTAATGAAATAGCACAGGGTGGACAGCTGAAGTCAGAGCTGAGCCTAGCTTCCATGCGCGTTGATATCGCAGAGATTCTAGATATGGATCTTGAAGAAGTTGATGTTGATGAGAACCTAATGTTTTTAGGCCTAGACTCCATAAGAGCAATGACGTTATTTGAAGCTTGGAGAAAGCAAGGCATTGATATTGCCTTTTCGGACATCATGCAAAAAACCACCTTAAGGGAATGGTGGCAAATGATTGAATCGAATTTGGAAGTTGCCGCTTAGAGCTAAAGTAAAAACCGATTTCTAATGAAATCGGTTTTTTATTATGAAGAGAATTGTTCTCTTAACACTTTCTTGTTTATTTTGCCCACCGGAGTTTTAGGTAAGGCTTCAGCAAAATGGATTTGGTCAGGAATCTTGAATTGAGCAAGTCCTTGACTGTGCAAGAAGCGTTTTAGTTCAACAGGCTTTGGTGTCTGGTTGCTTTCAGGAACAATAATCGCACAGCTGCGCTCGCCCAGAAACTCATCAGGTATGGCGACTAAAGCGACATCATGTACGCTGTCATGTTGAAGTATCAGGTTTTCTACTTCTTCTGCGGCGATTTTTTCTCCTCCTCGGTTGATTTGGTCTTTATCACGTCCAGTAACAATGATGTTGCCGTCAGAGGTTAGCCGAACGAGATCTCCCGTGGCGTAAAATCGTTCTGTGTTAAATGAACGTTGATTGTGTTCTTTGGCGCGGAAATAACCTTGGATCGTATATGGGCCTCGGGTTAATAGTGCACCTTCTTCACCAACAGGGACGGGTTTGCCTTCGTCATCAACCACGAGCACTTCATCGTCTGGCGACATTGGCCGCCCTTGTGTTTTTACGATGACATCAATCGGGTCATCTAAACGTGTATAGTTGACCAAACCTTCCGCCATTCCAAAGACTTGTTGCAATTGGCAGCTTAGCTTACTAGGTAGCTCTCTGGCTGCGGTTTCACTGAACTTGGCGCCGCCAACTTGCACAAATTTAAGACTAGAAATATCGTCACAGGCAGTCTCTGCATGTTTCATCCAAAGTAACGCGAGTGGTGGTACAAGAGCGGAGACGGTGATCCTATGTTGCTCAATCAGCTTGAACGCATTTTGTGGTGAGCTATCTTGTGCCAGTACCACACAGCCCCCAGCAAAGAAAACGCCTAATGCACCCGGGGAACTTAATGGGAAGTTATGTGCTGCTGGCAATACGCACAGATAGCGTGTTTGTTCACTGAAGTCACAGATTGCATTACTTGCGATAACGCTATATGCGTAGTCATTGTGTGTTCTTGGGATCAGCTTTGGAGTGCCTGTAGTGCCACCAGACAGCTGGAAGAAAGCGACATGGTCAGCATTGCTGTTTTGAGCAATACCTTGTGCTTTATAAAGAGTTCTTAATTCGGTAATTTGAGAATCTACTGATTGGTCTGTGTGAATGAGGTATGACAATGATGCACATTCATCCTGCAAAGTTAAGGCCGTCTTTTGGGCATCAAAACCCGGCGTGTCATCAGAGAAAATATACGCTTTTGCTTGGGCGTGACGACAGAAATAGCTGAGCTCAAGAGTTCGGTGGGCCGGCAGTGCAACAACTGGCTTTATCCCTTGCATAGTCAGAGCAAAGAAGCAAATATAAAACTCCGCTCGATTGCTGATTTGCATGACAACATTGTCACCCGATTTCAGGCCTAATGTAATGAATCCTGCAGCGAGCTGGGTGATTTTGTCATGCAACTGTTGATAGGTGTATGAGCATTCACCACTGATGATGGCTAAAGCATCTGGATGAGTCTTAACCGAGTCCAGAAAATGGTCGAATAATGTTTTATCTTGCCAATATCCCTTTGCTCGATAGTACTGAGCGGACTCTTTTGGCCATGGTGTAAAATCTAGCGTGTGCTGTGTGTTCGTCATGCGTTCTATACCGTAAGTAGTTCGTCAATTTGAATACCAGCAGCACGTAAAATTGTTCCCATCTTAGCTCCTGTTTCATCTAGCTCACTCTGAGGTGAAGAGTCCGTGACGATACCTGCACCCGCAAACACACACATTTCGTGCTGGCTTACTTCTGCGCAACGAATGGTTACCACCCATTCACCATTACCCCTTGCATCACACCAACCAACCATGCCGGTAAAGTAGCCACGGTCAAAGTTCTCTATCTGCTTAATTGCTTGATAAGCCGAATGTCTCGGGAACCCACAAACCGCTGGAGTAGGGTGGAGCTCGGCCGCGATTTGCAGTGCATTCGTTGTTGGATCGTCTGCCTGACCTTCCAATACGGTCGACAAGTGCAGCATTGTTTCCGTTTCAATCACTGAAGGCACCATTGGAGTAAACAGGTTGTGGCAATGACGACTCAAGACTTTTTCAACTTCCTCGACTACAAAACTATGTTCATTCAGATCCTTTTGGGTATCTAACAAAGAAGCACGTAAATGAAGGTTTTCTTGAGTGTTTTTAGACTTGGGACGAGAGCCGGCTAACGGGTTAGAAATTACATGGCCACCTTTTTTGGCCAGTAGCAGTTCCGGACTGGCTCCCATCAATTTAGCGCCACTTCCAATGTCTGCAGCAAAGGTGTAACCATTGGCATTGATGGATAATAAGTTACGCAGTAGCACTGTTTGGTCGATCGTGTGATCTGTTGCCAGCCTGACTGAGCGTGAAAGTACGACCTTTGATAGCTCTGTGGTATCAAACAAATTCAAGAGAGTAGATACACCTTGTTTGTAATCGTTTCCTGTTGGAGCAGACACTATGGTCGCTTTATTTGAACTTTGTTTATCTTGTCCTCTTGCTCTGTGGCTACTGGAAACATAAAGCTTCTCTGGGATAACAAATCTTGTTGGCGTATTTTCATCGAAAGGAACGGTAGCAAACAAGACAGGGTTATCGTTGTGTTCAGACTTTGCTTTTTCCAACATTTCATTGGCTTGAACTGCCAGTTGTGAAAATGGAATGGCTTGCTCAAGTTGTTGTTCAATACCGACGCCTAGCATCGAACTATGGGGGGAAGCAAAGAAGAAAGGGGACTCATCTAATCGCGCATCCAAAATCTCATCAGACATTTTGGAGAATCCAACAACTTCACGTTTCATAAACCTAACCTCTAAATATTCTGTTACTTATATTTGCGAATTGTTTCGTATGCGAATACAGTGCTAGAGTATAGATGAGAATAATTATTAATATCAAACGATAATTAATTGCATTTTGATAAGGAGTGATAAATGACGTCAGATTTCTGCTACCACTTAAACGTTGGGGTAAGGTAAATGAATAGTACTTTTGAAACGGTACTCCTTACTGGAGCAGGTAAAGGTATTGGTTATGCTGTGTTGGAACATCTGTTAGAAAATGGCTATCGAGTGGTAGCGACAGATAAGGATATTTCGTTGTTGAACCAAAGCTTTGAAGATCTTAGAGCTCGTTTTGATGAATCTAGGTTACGTTGTTTCGAATTGGATTTATTAAAACACGATGCGGTGAACGACAAAGTTTGCCAACTCGATCGTGAGTTTCAGTTTGACCATTTAGTGAGTTGTGCTGGGATATTGCATCTTGGCGCAGTGAACGATATGCCTCTGGATGAGATCAAACAAATGTTTGATGTAAATACCTTTGGTGCTTTGGCATTGGTCCAAGCGATTTCAAACGGCATGAAAGATAGGCAGCAGGGAAACATTGTCGTAATTGGCTCAAATTCGGCAAATACACCTAGGTTGAATATTGGGGCATATGCAGCAACAAAATCAGCCTTACATATGCTAGTGAAATGCGTTGGTTTAGAACTTGCTGAAAAGGGTATTCGCTGCAATCTTGTTAGCCCTGGTTCAACGAGAACAGACATGCAAACTCAGCTATGGAACGCCAACTACGGCGAGAATGAAGTCATAAAAGGGAACTTAGAACAGTATCGATTGGGGATTCCATTGGGGCAAATGGCAGAACCAGAAGACATAGCTAAAGCCGTTCTCTTTCTGATGTCTGATGGTGCTAAACAGATCACAATGCATGATCTTCGTGTGGATGGAGGAGCAACGTTAGACAACTAATGAAGCCGGGCATTATGCCCGGCTAAATAGTTAAGCGATCTCAGAATGAAGGTATTCATTTTGGTAAGCGACCTTAACAGCTTCATCGAGTTTAGATAAGAAGCTGACAGAATCATCCCAGTTCAAACACTCGTCGGTAATCGACTTGCCGTAACACAACTCTCCTGAATTCAATGCTTGGTTACCTCCTTGCAAAAAGCTTTCACACATCACACCTGAAATGCTGGTTTCACCTGCGGTTAATTGATCACAAATGTTATTGATAACATTGAGTTGGTTTTTTGCAATCTTACCACTGTTGCCATGACTGCAGTCGATAATGAGGCTAGGTGCTAACTTGTTGTACTCAAGGTGATAAGCAGTACTACGAACATTTGGACTTGAGTAGTTTGGAGCCAATCCTCCACGAAGAATGACATGACAATGAGGGTTGCCTGGTGTCTGGAGTGCGATCGGATGCCCATTGGAACCGGATGTCACCAGTAAGTGAGAGTCTCCTGCCGCATGTATTGCGTCAATGGATATGGAGGTGTTTCCGTCTGTTCCATTTTTAAAGCCGATAGCACAGTGAAGTGCTGATGCAAGTTGTCGATGAGGTTGTGACTCTGTTGTACGTGCTCCAATTGCCCCCCAGCAAACAAGGTCAGCAATATATGGAGCAATGTTTGTATCGAGAAACTCTGTTGCAGTAGGGACGCCAAGCTCTAGTATCGATTTCAATAATGAGCGACTTTGATAGACACCTTGCTCTAAATTGAAATCGCCTGTTAACTCTGGGTCGACGATAAAACCTTTCCAACCTTTTCGTGTTCTCGGCTTTTCGAAATACGTTCGCATGACAATTTTTAACGTTTGACTAAATTGTTTTTGAACTTTGGCTAATCTATTTGCGTATTCCAAAGCTGCATTAGGGTCATGGATTGAACACGGGCCAATGATCACAAGCATACGCTGATCTTTTCCCGATAGAATATCTTTGATCTCGTCACGTTGAGTTTCAATAAAACGCTCTAAGCGCTCATCTACTCCAGATTTAGATAACACAGTGTGAAGGGTAGGCAGTTGTATGGCTGACGCTGCGTTGATGGCGTTGTGTAAAGGTTGCATGACTAATATCCAAATAAACCAAAAGACGATAAATGTAATGATGTTTTATTGGAGTTGATAATGGTTATCATTTCACTCCTGGATAGATAGTGTGAAACATTTTGTAACTTGTCAATACGTGTGAAGACGTGATTTAGTACATGAGCATCTAAAGCTTGCTAAAGAGAAGGGGGGCTGCGAGCGAAATGTATACTTTATTCGAAGCCTTTAATCCATTTTAACGTGCTTTATTAATGTATTTGTAATTAGATAGTAGTATCAATAAGGATAACAGTAAATAAGAGGTAAATCGTATATTTAAATTATGGACTCTCTAGTTAAATAAAAACTCATCTAACTTTCTTAAAACACAATAACCATTTGTTACAAAATGACATACCTTTTAAATAAAAATTAGAGATGATTTATAAATGAATTTTCCTTTGAGTTTTTATTGATTGAATTATTAATATTATAACCGGCTTCTATTATTGTTTTTTTTGTTAATAACAATTGTCCTTAAGTAAACTTTAAAATTATTTAAAGTGAACCTTAATCCAAAGCTCACTATAACTTCTGAAAAAGTGTCATTCCTTTTTAGGTAACTCGATCTCTTTCAATTTTTTGTGTGATTTTTAACTTGATGTTAAGAGTTGATTGAGCTAGCAACAGCAAGGAGGTAGGCTGTTTAATCCTATTTGTTTTTATTTATGTTATTGAATTTAATAGATTTTTGTTGTTTGTTTGATTGTTCTATTGTCATTGTGCAATTGTGATCTTGCTTCAATTGTTTTCTGAATGGTATTGATTGAATGCATTTGTAATTTGAATGTGATTACTCTCTATTAATTTAATTAAGCTGGAACTTACGTTTATTTTATTGGGTGCAGATCACGTATTTGACCAATTCTATATAATGAATTTAATCATTTTGGATTATGGTATGACCAATATTAAAGATTGATTTAAATAATCTCTAAATTAGCATTGTCTCAAAGTGAAACACGCTAAAAATAAAGCGTTTCTTTGGGCGTTTTCCTTGGTTGAACAGGCTTTATCTTAACGCTAACGGTTCGATTTTGGCTGTTAAAGACAATTTATAATAATTAAAGGTCAATTAAGTTCTCCTTAATGCTTTAGAGAATAACAATAGAAAAATAAGAATATTTGGTGAGGTAAGGGAAGCTTTACATCACTTTGTTTAACGACGTAATTGGCATAGGTATTGGAGACGTAATATGTCTAAAGAAGGAAGTGTTGCTCCTAAAGAGCGGATTAACATTAAGTATATTCCGGCTACTGGAGACGCACAGGCTGAAGTAGAACTGCCGCTGAAAACTCTTGTTGTTGGTGATTTCAAAGGACACACGGAAGAAACACCAGTTGAAGAGCGCAGTACAGTATCAGTAGATAAAAACAATTTTGAATCTGTTATGCGTGAGAGTGATCTTAAGCTTTCTACAACAGTCAAAAACAAACTGAGCGATGATGAAAATGCTGAGCTTCCTGTTGAGTTAAGCTTTAAGTCGTTGGCTGATTTTTCCCCCGATTCAATCACTTCTCAAGTTCCTGAACTTAATAAACTTATCGAGCTGCGTGAAGCTTTGGTTGCACTAAAAGGTCCGCTAGGAAACATCCCGGCATTCCGCGATCGTCTTCAAGACCTGCTTGCTTCTGAAGAGTCTCGCGAGAAACTGCTTTCTGAATTGAACCTTGTAAGCAGCTCTGAAGAACAACCAAAAGAGTAACTTAAGCCTCTTACGTTAATTATTACAGTTTAGGAAAACAATCATGTCTGCTACTGAATCAGTATTGGAAAGACCTGAGCTTGCTGAAGGAAGCTTGCTCGATGAAATTATGGCTCAAACCCGTATCGCACCAAGCGAAGAAGGGTATGAGGTGGCGAAAAAAGGCGTTGCTGCCTTTATTGAAAACCTAATTGGTTCAAATCAAGCTGATGAAGCTGTGAACAAGTCTTTGGTTGATCAAATGCTTGTTGAGCTGGATAAGAAAATCAGCGCTCAAATGGATGAGATCTTACACGATGAGGCATTCCAGCAGATGGAATCATCTTGGCGTGGTCTTAAGCTTTTCGTAGACCGTACGGATTTTCGCGAAAACAACAAAGTTGACATCTTGCATGTGACAAAAGAAGAGCTTTTAGAAGACTTTGAGTTTGCACCAGAAACGACGCAAGCAGGTCTATACAAGCATGTGTATTCTTCTGGTTATGGTCAATTTGGTGGTGAGCCAACAGGTGCAATCATCGGTAATTATGCATTTACACCATCAACACCAGACATGAAACTACTTCAATACATGGGTGCGCTTGGTGCAATGGCACATGCTCCATTTATCTCAAGTGTCGGTCCTGAGTTTTTTGGTATTGATTCTTTTGAAGAGCTTCCGAATATTAAAGACCTCAAATCTACATTTGAAAGTCCAAAATATACCAAGTGGCGTTCTTTGCGCGAATCTGAAGACGCACGCTACCTTGGTTTAACCGCACCAAGATTCCTACTTCGTGTCCCTTATGATCCTACAGAAAACCCAATCAAGTCGTTTAACTACAACGAAAATGTAACGGGCTCTCATGAACATTACCTATGGGGTAATACAGCATTTGCATTTGCTACTCGTCTAACAGATAGCTTTGCTAAGTACCGCTGGTGTCCAAACATCATTGGTCCTCAAAGTGGTGGTGCAGTAGAAGATCTACCTGTACACGTGTTTGAGTCGATGGGTGCACTACAAAGTAAGATCCCAACGGAAGTACTGATTACAGACCGTAAAGAGTTTGAATTGGCAGAAGAAGGCTTTATTGCTCTAACGATGCGTAAGGGTAGTGACAACGCTTCATTCTTCTCTGCAAACTCGATTCAAAAGCCGAAAATTTTCCCTAACACGAAAGAGGGTAAAGAAGCGGAAACGAATTACAAGCTAGGTACTCAGATCCCGTACATGATGATCATCAACCGCTTGGCTCATTACATTAAAGTGCTGCAGCGTGAGCAAATTGGTGCTTGGAAAGAGCGTCAGGATCTAGAGCGTGAACTGAATACTTGGATTAAACAGTACATTGCAGATCAGGAGAACCCACCAGCAGACGTACGTAGCCGTCGTCCTCTGCGTGCAGCGAAAATTGAAGTTGCAGATGTAGAGGGTAACCCAGGCTGGTACCAAGTCTCTTTGGCCGTTCGCCCACACTTCAAATACATGGGAGCAAATTTTGAGCTCTCGTTGGTTGGACGTTTAGATCAGTCTTAATATGCCTTACTTCGCACCTGAAGAAAGTGCATTTGGTGTTGGTTTCTTTGAGCGTTTAGAAGCCGACACCAAGCCAGTTTCGGCCCTATCAGGGCCGGATGCTGAGGATGTACTGGATTCAATAAAACGAAATGTGTCCGCAATTTTGAATACACGAGTTGGTGGATCACAAAGCGCTCCGAAGTTAGGGCTAGTTGATTTTAATGATGCAACGTTAGAAACCCTAGACCTATCTCTTCGTATTAAATTGGCTATACAAGATTGCTTGGAACGTTATGAACCTCGATTAACTGATGTTGAAGTTCGTACACTTTCTGATGCATACAGCCCATTAACTTTGAAGTTTCATATCGCTGCAGTCATCAATAGTGAAGCGATTCATGAAAAAGTCGAATTCAGTTTATTACTGGATCAAAACCGAAAATATCGAGTGCTGTAATCACAATGACGCAAGACAAGTATTTCAGGGAAGAACTGGCGTTTTTAAAAGAGCAGGGAAAAGAATTTACAGAAATTCATCCACAGTTATCCCGTTTTCTTCATGGCAATACGACCGATCCCGATGTTGAAAGGTTGTTGGAAGGTTTTGCCTTCTTGACTGCTCGTCTGCGCGAAAAAGTGGAAGATGAGTTTCCTGAGTTAACGCACTCTATCATCAACATGCTTTGGCCGAATTACTTGCGTCCAGTACCAAGTATGAGTGTTGTTGCCTTTTCTCCTGATAAAAGCGTCAGTGAAAAACAAATAATTGCAAGAGAAACCCAGCTTGATAGCAAAGCAATATTTGGCACCAAATGTCACTTTCGTACGTGTCGAAATGTCGAGATTTTTCCACTGACAACCTCTGAAGTTCATGCTCACCATACACGTGAAGCAACAACGATTAAGATCCACCTAAAAATGACTGGTGAGCAATCTGTTGGTGAAGCATTGCTGGATAAATTAAGATTCTATTTGGGAGGCGATAAATATAGCTCTCAAATGCTTTACTTATGGCTCAATCATTATTTGAGCAAAGTATCCGTAGATGTGAATGGAACCGAGTTTGCATTACCCAAAAGTGCATTCAGCATTGTTGGTTTTGACAGTAATGAGGCGTTATTACCGTACCCAACCAATGTATATGAAGGTTATCGCATTCTGCAGGAATACTTATCATTCCCTGAGGCGTTCCACTTTTTTGATATCAAAGATATCGATAAAGCGCTTCCGAAGTCTGTGCATGGCGAGTTTACGCTGCAGCTTAATTTCTCAAAAACCTTACCCGCAGATGTTCGCGTTCAGACTGAGAACTTTCAACTTTACTGTACACCTGTCATTAATTTGTTTGAGCACGACGCTGACCCTGTTGACTTAAATGGTCGTAAGACGGAATACAGAATTATACCTTCTAGCCGGTATCCAGCTCATTATGAAGTGTTTAGCGTAGATAGTGTGGCTGGTTGGCAAGACAACACGCAAACAGGGCAAAGGATTCGTGGCAAGAAGAGAGTGTACTCTTCATTTGAAAGCTTTCAGCATGAAGTTGAACGTGTTCGAGATCGTAAGGCGTTATATTACAGAACACGCGTAAAAGACAGTATACGTGGTGATGGTTTTGACTCTTTCATTTCCTTTATTCGTGGGGATGAAACCCTGTCTGTTGACGTCGATGAAGCCGTTTCAATTAAGTTGACATGCACGAATAGATTGTTGCCTTTAGAGCTTGGGGTCGGTGATATTTGTGAACCGACCGACACCTCACCACCGTTTGCGACGTTTAGGAATATTACAGAACCTTCCCAATCATTACGGCCAATTTTAGATGGTAGTTTACTTTGGGTTCTGATCTCTAACTTATCACTTAACTACCTTTCATTGCTTTCTAAAGATGCATTGAATTGTGTGCTGCGTGCCTATGATTTTAGAGCGTTAGTAGATAGGCAAGCTGAGCGTGTTGCGCGTAAGCGCTTAGACAGCATCGTCAAGATTGAATCTCAGCCTATTGATAAAATTTTGCGCGGTTTACCTGTCCGTGGGTTGCAATCGACTTTGTATATTGATCAAGCAGGTTTTGGCTCGGAAGGTGATTTGTATCTATTCGGAACAGTGCTCAGCCACTTCTTTACGCTTTACGCAAGCATTAACTCATTTCACGAGTTGGTCGTAATAAACACATCAAATCAAGAGAAGTATACATGGGGAACTCAAACGGGTATGCAACCGCTGATATAGCGGTAGACACTCCGGTTGGGCCCAAGCTACCGGAGTCAGTACATTCCTACAACTTTTACCAGTTAGTAGAATTGCTGCAAAAGATTAATCAATTAAACCCTGAATCAGAAGAGTGGGAACGTGCTTGTCAACTGGTTTTCAGTGCGAATCCAAGCCTTGGTTTTTCACCCTCTGATGTTGTGAATATTGATCAGCGAATCGACGAAAGAATGGTCATGTTGACCAATTTCTTTGGTTTGTCAGGTTCACAATCGCCACTCCCCGGTTTTTTTGTCGAGCAATTGGCAATGGAAGAACGAGGTGGCTGTAAGCAGCCATTCCTTGATTTCTTTAATAATCGGTTGATTAACCTCGTTTACCGGATCTGGCGCAAATACCGTTACTACGTGCGTTTTCAGCCTGACGCTAAAGACCCATTTTCAGCACAAATCTTTGCTTTAGTCGGCCTTGGGGATCCTGATTTACGAGGTGAAACACCAATTAATTGGTGCAAAATGCTGGCGTATGCAGGGACATTAGCCGGACGCAGCCGCTCGCCTCAAGTTGTCGCGGGGATCATTTCGCATTGTTTTGATCTTGATAGTGTCGAAATTCGCCAATGGGTGACAAGAAAAGTAAAGATCGCCCGAGCGCAACAACTTTCGTTGGGCCTACAGAACGCAAGCTTGGGTTATGACAGCACCATGGGGGAATCCATCATGGACTGTAAAGGCAAATTTATTATTGAAATTAAAGGGCTTTCTCGTGAACGTTTTGCTGACTTTTTGCCGTCAGGAAAAGAATTTCAACCGCTTTGCAAATTGGTCGAATTCATTTTACGAGAACAGATGGCATACGACCTTGAACTGTCAATGGATGAAAACGAAGTGATGGAAATGCGGTTGGATGATGCGGTGAAGCCCGCTTTAGGTTGGACATCTTTCCTTGGCCAGAAACTAACAGATCGCCGAGTCTTGATTCAAGTAAGGCAATAATATGAATGTGAAAAAACAATCAATACTGAACTTCACGGTTAGCAATGTCCAGATTTTAGAAGCTGGCTTAACGGCTCAGAAATCTTGGGATTTGAATGGCGGGATCATTGGTTCTTCCTCTTCTGCTGACTGGATTCTGAAAGATAGTGCAGGTAAGACAAAACCATTCCATTGTGAAGTTGTATTAGTGGATGGTGTGTTTTGTCTTAAGGATCTTAGCGGAGAAACATACATCAATGGTTCTCACATGCCACTTGGGCAAGGTGAGTTAGCAAGGCTAGATCATAAAGATGAGATACACATTGGCCCTTATGTGATCCGAGTGCTTCGAGAAGATAGTGATGATGCGATGTCTCATGCTTCACTTGCAACACTATTAAACACAGATAGTAATGCACTTATCGCAGATGAAAAAGAAGAAGACAATTTGCAACCCGCGCTTGATGAGAGCGAGGAGTCATTGCATATCGATCCGTTAGCAGCACTAGATGAAGTGTTGCCCAAAGAAAATGAGTTTTCTCTTATTGATGAACTCGAGAAGCCTAAGGTCGATGAAGAAAGCCAGCGAGTTTTAATTCCTGAAAACAATTTGGCTTTGCAACAGCCAGATTTTACTCCACAAGCCGATAGTGATTTCGAAATATCTTCATCAGTACGGCTGAAAAAAATGTTCAAAAAATTATGGTCAGGTAGTCGTCACTCTGAGAATAAATCGACTCCGGAGGAGACACCAGCCAATAAACAACTTGTATCAAATTCAACAGACAACAATGTTTTAGAGGGCTTAGAGATGGATGAACGAGTACTAGACTTGCTAGAAGAAGAGGTGGCTAAAAGTGTTAAGCCAGAGCAAGTTGAACTGCAATCAAACCATGTAGGTGGAACACATTTACTTACTGGCCCGATGCTAAATGGCATGGGAGTAGACATCAGCTACGAACATGATATGGAACGTATGCATGCGTTATCTCGTGAGCTCGGTGAATCTCTTCAAGCTTGTGTGAAAGGTCTGTTAGATGTCCATGCTCAAGTCCAGGAAGGGCGCTTTGGTGTAATGAATCGAAACCTTCAGCCTATTGAAGATAACCCTTTAAGGCTTGGCTTGTCTTACGAAGAAACGATGCGCACGCTTTACGATGGTGAGCAAAGCCTTGTTCATCTTTCTGCTCCTGCCGCTATCTCCGAGAGCTTGAAAAATGTACGTGCTCATAATGAAGCTATGCAGCACGCTACTACTGAAGCCTTGTGTCAAATCTTAAATGCGTTTTCGCCCGACGTATTGACCCGCCGATTCCAAAATTATAAGCGCAGCTCAGACAATGTGAATCAGAGTGAAGGTGAGTGGGCTTGGAACATGTACCAAAACTACTACCAAGAACTGACCTCAAACCGCCAACGTGGCTTTGAAAAGTTGTTCTGGGAAATCTTTGAACAAGCATACGACAAAAAAATCCGTGAAAAACAATTGGAGTTCTGAAAGTGAATAAATGGCTAATCATGCTGTGTTCATTATTCTTTTTGGGCGGCTGTAGTAGCAGCTCATCAGAATATGATCCTGCAAATATGCCGACAAAAGTTACTTTCAGTTTAGTGGCTGATGAAGGCATGAACCCGAATATCACAGGTGAAACCTCGCCAGTTGAAGTACAGATATTTGAACTTAAAGACGACTCAATGTTTATGTCTGCTGATTATGACCAGTTACGGGAAGATCATAAGAAAGCGCTCAAGAGTAATTTTGTCGAAGTATATGACTATGTATTAACCCCAGGTCAGTTCAAATTTGTTACCGCGTTTGAAGTGGATGAAGACACTAACTACATCGGCGTGATGGCAAACTTTTCAGATATTGAACTTAGTGAATGGAAGAAGGCGGTCAAAGTTTTGAATAAGGGCAGAGAATATCACCTGCTTATGCTGTTCAAAGACTATGACGTCAAATTGGAAAGAGTGGAATAAAGATGTTTGCACGTAACCGTGTAATTTGGAACGAAGGGCTTTTTATCAAGCCGCAGCATTTCCAGCAACAACAACGCTACGTTGAATATCATGTCGATGAGCGCATGATTGCTGTAAGTCGCTATTTATATGGTATCTCAGAACTGTCACTCAATCCGGAGTATCTCTCATTTGGACGGATTGCGATTGAACGTGCTGTCGGAGTTATGCCAGACGGTACGGTATTCCGAATTCCACAAGAAGATGAGATGCCAGATGCATTGGAAATTGATGATGCATCTCTTGCGAACCAGTTAATTTATCTTGCGATCCCATTGCGCAGTGAGTCCTTGATGGAGATAAATTGGCCTGACGAACGTGGAACCGGACGATATGAAAGTCGTCGTCTTGAGCTACGGGATGTTCACACGGTGCAAGGGGATACGACAACGATTGATGTGTCTCCTGTGAAGATGCAATTGATGCTTGAAAAAGAAGATCGAAGCTCTTACGCGTCAATTGCGATTGCACGCATTCGCGAGAAGCGTCCTGATGGCAGCGTGGTATTAGATCATGACTTTATCCCGTGTCATTACAATGTCGTGGGTAATGATGCATTACATCGCTTCATTAATGAAGTCTCTGGCTTGATGAGAGAGCGTGCAAAAAATATTGCACAGCGTATTAGTTCACCTTCACAAGGTGGGGTCGCTGATGTCTCAGACTTTATGCTGCTTCAAGCGCTAAATAGACTTCAGCCTAAAATGCAACATCTAGCTGAACTTCGTAGCTTACATCCCGAGCGATTGTTTGAATCGTTGGCGTCAGTTTGTGGTGAGTTGGCCACTTTTACCGATGAAAGTCGCATGCCACCGAATATTCCAAGTTATAACCACGATATGCCGGGTGAGTCATTTTGGCCCTTGATCCGTAATTTACGTCAGAGCCTAAGTGTAGTGCTTGAACCAAGAGCTGTTTCGATTCAGTTAGACAAGCGTAAGTACGGCTTGATGGTTGCTCCTATTCAAGATCCTCAGTTGATGTCTGACGCAGAGTTTATTGTTGCTGTGAAAGCACGTATGCCGCTTGACGAATTGCGTCGCCTATTCACACAGCAAACAAAAGTTTCATCAGTAGAGAAAATTCGCGAGCTTATCTCGTTACAGTTACCGGGTATTCCTTTGGTTTCACTACCTGTCGCTCCTCGACAGCTGCCATACCATGCAGGATATACGTATTACCAACTTGATAAGACGAGTCCGGCATGGAATACCGTGATGAATTCAAGTGGCTTCGCTCTTCATGTAGCTGCGGCATTTGAAGACTTAGATCTGCAATTCTGGGCAATCAGGAGTTAAGCATGAGCTTTGATAAAAAACAGAGTCAGTACAGTAACTTACTTTTTGATGATGTAGAGAAAATTAATCACGATCAAGATTACTGGTTCCAGCTACGTGGCGATAATCCCAATATCTTAATTGATGCTGCAACGCCGTTGTTTGGCTTATCACTTCGTGTTCGCTCTTTGGCCGAGTGTGACAACATTGAACAGATTTACAAACAGACCATTGAAGAAATCAAAGCAATTGAAATTGAGTTGAACTCACAAGGATTTGAACACGCCGTTCTCATGGCGTACCGCTACATTTTATGTGCATTTTTAGATGAAGCTGTTATGGGTACGGAATGGGGAGCGTCTTGTGTTTGGGCTGAACACTCAATGTTGTCGAGGTTTCACAATGAAACTTGGGGCGGGGAAAAAGTCTTTGTCATTCTCTCTCGTTTAGAGGGCGAGCCTCAGACATATAAGCCTCTGCTTGAGTTCATTTATCACTGTTTAATCCTTGGCTTCGAAGGTAAGTACAGAGTGATGGAAGGCGGGCAAGTTGAGCGTGAGAAAGTAATCGAACGTTTACATAACCTTATTCACGATGAAGAACAACAAACATCAGTTGAATTGACCAGCGCAACGGATCATGTCGTCCGTTCGAAGTACAAGCTGAGTAAGCAAATGCCTGTCTGGTCGATTTTTGCAGGATTCGTGATCTTATGGATAGGTGTTTTTCTTGGCTACTCCTATTTACTGCATACCAAGTCAACAGATGTGTTGAGCCAACTAAACCAAATACTCTAAAAAATTAAAAGGCTAGGTGATAACTGTGATACGTATTGAACTACCCACTCTGATTTCAAAACTTAATGCACAAAGCAAATTAGCGCTAGAACAAGCGGCGTCATTGTGCATTGAGCAACACCATCCAGAAATTACGGTTGAACATTATTTAGAAGCTTTACTTGAAAATCCACTTTCCGATATTCGTCTAATTTTGAAGCAAGCGAATATCGATTTGGAGACGATGAAACAGGCGATTACCGCGAGTTATACTCGCGAAGCAGAATTAGATACCTACCCGCCATTTTCTCCCTTATTGGTTGAGCTACTGCAAGAAGCATGGTTGCTTTCAACGACAGAGTTGAACCAAGCAGAGATGCGCTCTGGTGCTATTTTCTTAGCTGCCTTATGCCGAGCAGATCGCTATTTGGATTATAAACTAATCCAATTGCTTGAAACGATTAACCGAGAAACACTTAAAAAGCATTTTAACACTGTTTTAGTTGATTCAGCGGAAACTCAAGTAACGAGTGATAAAGCAAAATCTGCAAACAAAACTGTCGCAGAGCAAGGTGAAACGCCTCTTTCTAAATATTGCACTAACGTAACTGAGCAGGCTCGCAAAGGGGAGCTTGACCCAGTTCTGTGTCGTGAAAATGAACTGAATTTGATGGTCGATATTCTTTGCCGTCGCCGGAAAAACAACCCGATTGTTGTCGGTGATGCAGGCGTAGGTAAAAGTGCAATGATCGAAGGGCTAGCACTCCGAGTGACAGATGGGAAAGTACCTACACAGTTACAAAATGTTGAACTTTATTCATTAGATTTGGGCTTACTTCAAGCCGGGGCTTCTGTAAAAGGTGAATTTGAAAAACGCCTGAAAGGTGTTATCGATGCGATCAAACATTCACCAAAACCTATTATTCTATTCATTGATGAAGCACACACATTGATTGGCTCGGGAAATCAAGAAGGTGGCAGTGATGCTGCAAACCTACTTAAGCCTGCGTTAGCAAGGGGAGAGTTAAGTACGGTTGCTGCAACGACATGGAAAGAATACAAAAAGTACTTTGAAAAAGATCCTGCGTTAACGCGTCGCTTTCAGCTTGTAAAGCTTGAAGAACCGAGCATTGAACAGTCAATAGATATTCTGCGTGGTCTCACTCCTGTTTATGAAAAATCTCACAGTGTATTAATCTCTGACGATGCGCTTAAGTCTGCGTCTGAGTTGTCTGCTCGATATATTTCAGGTCGACAACTTCCTGACAAAGCAATTGATGTTTTAGACACAGCATGTGCTCGAATTGCCATTAACATGACTTCGCCACCAAAGCGTTTAGCATTTTTGGAGAGTGCATGTCATCAACGTCAACTTGAAATCGACATGCTTGAACGTATGGAGTGCATGGGTAAAGAGGTTGATACGGCCCGGTTGGACGAGCTAAAAACCATCGAAGCACAGGAAGAAGTTGAAAAAGCAGAACTGACAGAGCGCTGGAACCATCAAAAAGCATTGATTGAATCCATTGTTGAGCTACGTGGGCAATTAATGTCACCAAGTGATTGTCACGATGAAGAGTGTGACTTTGAACAACTCAAATTGGACCTTAAAGAAAAATACCAAGAGCTAGAGTCAATTCCTCATCGCGAACGCTTAATGCATCCGCAGGTGGATGCAGAGCAAGTTGCAGAAGTGATTGCGGATTGGACTGGTGTTCCAATTGAGCAAATGAACAGTGATGAGCTGCATAAGATCACGCACTTAACCTCGATCTTAGGTGAACAAATTAAAGGTCAGGATCACGCGATCAAACGCGTACATAAACATTTACTTACCGCCCGAGCTGATTTACGTCGTCCTGGAAGGCCGAAAGGGGCTTTCTTGTTGGTTGGACCAAGTGGTGTTGGTAAAACAGAAACCGTCGTTCAATTGGCGGAGCAGTTGTATGGTGGCAAGCAGTTCTTGACGACCATTAACATGTCTGAGTACCAAGAGAAACATACAGTATCTCGTCTCATCGGCTCGCCTCCGGGTTATGTGGGTTACGGAGAGGGCGGCGTGCTAACCGAATCCATTCGTAAGATGCCTTACTCAGTTGTACTGCTTGATGAAGTAGAAAAAGCGCACCCTGAAGTTTTGAATATTTTCTATCAGGCTTTTGATAAAGGTGAGCTGGCTGATGGTGAAGGGCGTTTGATTGATTGTCAGAATATTGTGTTCTTCCTTACCTCGAATCTAGGTTACCAAACAATCGTTGATTACGCAGAAAACCCGAAAGCGTTGGACGAAGCGCTCTATCCTGAACTGGCTGCTTTCTTTAAACCAGCACTTCTTGCGCGTATGGAGGTGGTTCCATACATGCCACTTAATAAAGAGGTATTGGAGGAGATCGTTAAAGGAAAACTCTCTCGCTTAGAAGCCTTGTTGAAGAAGCGTCATAACGCGGTAGTTATGGTTGAAGACTCTTTAATTGAAGAGATCTTAAAACGAGCGACACGCTCAGAAAATGGCGCTCGTATGCTTGAAGCCATTATTGAAGGTCAGCTATTGCCACCTGTGTCTCTAGCATTATTAAACAAACTTGCTGCACAGGAAGATGTTAAGCAGATCCGGCTTGCAGCACAAGATGGTGAGTTTATTGGTGAGGTTGAGTAACGATGAGTAGTTGGTTAGCTTTTGCCACGCAGTTGGTGGGACTAAAAAAGCCCGACCAATTAGCTACAAAATTTGTTGAAGTACTAACTCGCGAGCTCCAATTGTCTCGTTGCTTAATACTGTTTCCTAACCCAGAGGGGCGCATGCTTGTGCCCCATAACGCTGAGTTATCATGCCAATGGTCAGTAACGGATTTAAATAATCCGTTTACTCAAGTACTGCAAACGTCTCAATCCATGACCTTATCTGCAGATGACTTGGTCTTTTGGCGGGGAGATCGATACTTTAGTCAGTTGGTTGAAAATGTGGGCATGTTTGAGGCTGTACATGTTCAGCCGCTACCCATTGATGCGCGGCATGTTCAAAGTGTCCTCATGATGGTTGGTGAGCAGGACTGTATTACGTCTATTTTTGCGGATGCAGGCTTCTTGCAGTTCGTTGATTTGTTCACTAAACAGTGGAACTTGTTGACAGAAATGATGAAAGAAGAGCAAGAGCACCGGGTATTGAAAGCATCATTTGATGACTTCGAAAAAGATTCTATGCAACGTGCTTTGGCACAAACATTAGAACCTATTTTGATTGGTCAAAGTGACGTGATGCAGCGGCTACGACGCCAAATTGCAAGTGCAGCTACATCCCAATTGTCGGTAATGGTTCAAGGTGAGACAGGAACGGGCAAGGAGCTGGTTGCTCAGGCTGTCCATCAGCTATCTTCAAGAAAAAAAGCTCCGTTTGTCGCTATCAACTGTGCCGCAATTCCAGAAAGTCTGCTTGAAAGTGAGTTGTTTGGGTACAAGAAAGGTGCTTTTTCTGGTGCTGACAGTGATAAGCAAGGGCTAATCGCTCAAGCAAATGGGGGCACATTATTCCTTGATGAAATTGGTGATATGCCTTTGTCTTTGCAGGCTAAGCTACTTCGAGTACTCGAAACTCGGTCATTCAGGCCTGTTGGAGGCAAAGAGGAGCAGACTTCTGACTTTCGTCTGGTCTCAGCGACTCATGTGAATTTGTTAGCGCAGGTTCGAGATAAGCAGTTTCGACAAGATCTCTATTATCGCCTATTCCAATATCCACTGACGTTGCCAAAATTAAGTGCACGTAAAGAAGACATTGACCAATTGAGCCAACACTTTGTTGTTAATTTTAATCAGCAACATGGAACGAACATTCGCGGTATTCATTATCGTGCGTTGGATTGTCTCAAACGTCATGACTTCCCTGGAAACGTACGTGAGCTAAAACATCTTGTTGAATTTGGTTGCGCTCAAACTGAAGATGGAACTCAGGTTGAAGAAGCCTGTTTTGCCTCGCGTATCTCATTACTGTGTGAAATCGGAAAAACAGAAGCAACACACGATCATGCTGTGGTGAGTGGTCAGAATAGCCATGATATCAAGTTCATTGATGACTTAAAGCAAGCGCTAAGCGATTACGAGGCTCAAATAATCCGAGATCGTCTGCAACAGTATGAGGGTGATAGAGCTAAAGCGGCTCAAAGCCTTGGGATACCAAAGCGCACCTTAGCGTACAAATGTCAAAAGCTGGAGATAAAAAGCTTATGAGAAAGTTATTGTTTTCAGTACTTAGTATTACGTTAAGTTCAGTGTGTTTATCTGGCAATAGTCATGCAGCAAGTGAGTCGAGTCAGCTTTTTGAACGCGCGAAAGAGTGCACTCAAGTGATAGCGAGAATTGAAAGGCTTAAGTGTTTTGATGAGGTGTTTGCAACACCTGTTGAAAGTCCGGTAGTTAACAAGGAACGACTACCAGAACAATGGGTTCGAGCCATGGAAAGTTTCTCTGACTCTGTCGATGAACTCCCACTTATTTTGAAAACCCAAGGGGAAGAAAAACAAAGTAATGCATGGGTTGCTTTACGAGCACAGAACGACAAAACAGCCTTTGAGGGAAATGATAAGCCCATTTTGATGATGAGCTGTATTGACAATTTAAGTCGTGTTGAGCTTATTTTTCCAGAAGCTGTTTCCGATCCAAGAATTAAATTATCAGTAGCTTACGGCCCGACACAGTATTGGCGTAGTGATGACTCAGGGTTGTTGTTTTCTTCTGCTCGCGGATTACCTGCAATTGAGATGATGAAAGCAATGGCTAAGGAGAAGCGCCTGGTGCTTCGTTCAAATGCAGCTATTGCTGATGGGTTGAAATTTGATAGTACAGAACTCAAAAACTCGCTGTCAGCATTGCGCTATCGTTGTGGTTGGTAAAGGAAGATAACCATGGAATTAGCAGAGTACCGCGAACATATAGTTCGACCTATTTCTTCTAAAACATCGGTTGGAGAACGACTCATCGATGATCCTCTTTTTGATTTTATTGAGGATCAGATGATGAAAGTGGGTTCGCTATCTCATGGCAGTGTCCAATGGGATGAAGTGGAGCATAGCATTGTTAAGTTATTTAGTGAGAAAACCAAAGATATAAAGCTTTTGGTCCACTTACTACAATGCTTACACAATCAAGTTAACCCGCAGCGTCTAATCGTTTCTTTTGGAGTAATGAATGATTTTATTGCTCACTACTGGGAAACCTGTTATCCGGCTCCAGGTAAACGTGGCAACCTTCCTCGACGTAAATTTTTTAGCCAAATGGTGCAGCGCTTTTCTTTAGTGTTGGAAAAGATTGACTTTAATCTGTTTGATACCCAAGACAGAGATGCTTTGTTGTCAGCATGTGAGGAGTGGCAGAAAACGATTGAAAAGGCAGGGTTAACAAATGATGTCGTTAGCTCGGTTGCCATTTCCATTACTTCTGAACTACGCAAAGTTGATGAGCGCCAGAAAACTGAGCAGCCAGAGATAAAGCAAAATGTTGCGGCTCCCATCACGACAACGAGTACACCTTCAGTATCGGTGGACAGTACAAGTGATAAGGCGACAAAACAGTCATTGCTAAAGGTGGCTGACTTTTTAGGTGAGCAGGAATTTGGCAGTTCAATTGGGATCCGTTTACGACGCTATGCCGTATGGGGGGCCATCACAACGCTGCCTGATCATGATGCTAATGGAGAGACGCTTCTTCGTGGCATGCAAGCTGACCGAGTAAAAGATTATCAAGATAAGCTTAGGCAGCCTGATCTAGTGCTTTGGCGCCAAGTAGAACAAAGCTTAACAATGGCTCCGTATTGGTTTGAAGGCCACTTAATGAGCTATCAGATAGCAAAAAGTCTTGGTAAGCAAGAGTGGTGTGAATCAATTGCTTCGGAAACACGTCTATTCTTGCAGCGTCTTCCTGAATTAATGAGCCTCAAGTTTAAAGGTGGTGAACCATTCGTACCGCAATCAGTGATCGAATGGATTAATGAAACTGATACAGCACAAAGCAGCTCTCAATCAGCTTTAGGTGATTGGCAAGAGCTAAGAAAGGAAGCATTTTCCTTAGCAAAAGAAGGCGGAATCGCGGTTGCGTTGTCCATGTTAAATGATGGATTAGTTAAGGCAACAGAGCCACGAGATCGTTTCTATTGGAGAATGCTTTCAGCAGACCTCTTGCAGGCAAATCATCTTGATGAGATGGCAGCCTCACAATATCAAACGCTATATGAACAAGTACTATCAATGAAAGTCACCGATTGGGAACCTACATTGGTAGAAGAATTAAAACGATACGCAACGTCAGATTAATCGAAGGATATACTCCATGTGGAAATTTATTGTTGGAATAGTAAAGAAGCTTAAACCAGGTATGGTTGCTGCTTTACCTGTTTTGCTATTCACAACGTTCATTTTAGTGAACGTGGCAATTTGGTGGGCTGGCCCGTGGTTAGAAATTGCAGGTAACCGACCGCTTGATAGTGTAATGGCACGTCTATTGGCAAGTGGATTTTTTACACTTGGTTGTCTAGGTATCTGGGGTATTGTCCAATGGCGTAAGTTACAAGGGTTTAAAGCGGAGCAAAAACGAGAAGAGACACTTCGCCAAGATCCAATAAAGTTACTTGAAGAGCGCCAAGAAAACGAGCTCAACCACATGATGGTTAATATGAAGCAGAGCTTGAATAAGCGTAACTATTTGTATGCTTTACCGTGGTATTTAGTACTTGGACTTGAGAATGCGGGTAAGACGAGTCTTATTAATCGTTCTGGACAAAACTTTGTGTTCTCTTCGGTACTTAGGGCTTCCGGCCAAAAAAGCGAGAACCCTTATTCTTTTGATTGGTGGGTAGGTGATGAATCTGTTTTGATCGATCCAGATGGTGAACTGCTTACTCAAGGCAATCGCAGTGAAGACAATGATGGAGAAATGGAACGCAGGCTTTGGCTTCACTTCATCAATTGGCTTGATCGTACTCGCAGCCGTCGACCGCTAAACGGTATTGTGTTGGCGCTTGACTTATCACATTTGGCAACGGCAACAGCAACAGAACGAAAGGCGTATGCTAGTTTACTCCGTGCTCGCTTACGTGAGTTGATGGAAACATTATCGACCCGCCTACCGGTGTACGTCTCATTGACTAAACTCGACTTACTTCATGGCTTTGAACCGTTCTTTAAGCAATACACAAAAAAACAGCGTGAAGAAGTTCTAGGTTTCACCTTCTCATTAGACTCTGTCGATGAACTTGATCATTGGCTGGAAGAATTTATTAATGAATATGGTCAGTTTGTTGAGCGTATTAACGAACTGTTACCTGAAGCCGCTGCGACACCTATGTCACTTGAAGAGCGAAATGCAATTTACAGTTTTACTCGTCAAATTGCTGGCTTAAAAGATATTTTGAAGGAGTTCTTCCAAGATGCGTTATCAAGTGATCAGTTCTCCACATCAGCGCTAGTTCGTGGTGTCTACTTTACTTCGGTTTATCAGCAAGGGGTTCCTACGAATGCATTTGATGATGCAGCCTCTCGTCGTTATGGGTTGACTCATGCGGTCAATAAAGCTCAACAGGCAAAGAATTCCACGGTCTACTTTACTCAAAAGCTATTTAGTAACGTCATTTACCCTGAAGCAGGGCTCGCGTCGGATAACTTCCGTGTCGCTAAGCAAAAGCGTCGGTTGATGGGGTTATCATTTGTTGCTTGCTCGATTGCTTCGCTTTTGTTGGTTGGTACTTGGCATCGTTATTACATGGTCAATACCAATCAGGCGTCGGCGGTATTGTCAAAAGTAAATGAATACAAGGAACAATTTCCATCCAGTTCACGCTTAACATCGCAACAAGACATTCTCATCCCATTAAACAAAATTCGTGAGGCTACGTTGGAGTTCGGTTTCTTCCGTGAAAAACCGATGTATGTTTCTGATTTTGGGCTTTATCAGGGCCATACTATTGGACCTAAAGTGGAAGAAACGTATCTGAACTTGTTGGAGACCCGTTTCTTGCCTCTTCTTATGGCGGATGTAGTTGTTGAGCTTAACTTAGCTGAAACTGATGAAGAAAAGCTCGCAGTACTGCGTGTTTATCGCATGATGGTGGATAAAAGTGGGCGCTACAAAGAATATGTGCTCGATTTCTTCGGTAAATATTGGCAACAAGAGTTTTCTGGTCAACGCAAAGTGCAAGAGGAGCTCCTTGGTCACCTTGATTATGCAATGCGTCATACCGATCTAGCTGGCGACAGAAATAATGGTGATATTGCTGCCGAACAGGTAATGAAGCCTTATGATGTAACGATTGCAAAGGTTCAAGCGGATCTTGGGTCTATGCCTAATGATCAGCGAGTATATCGAAACCTAAAATTGACGGCTCAAACAGCACTTGGTCCTTCTATCAACTTAAGAAATCTCGTTGGTCCAGTGTTTGATCTGGTATTCGAAGAGCGTGTCGAGCGCAGTTCTGCGTTGTTCATTCCACAGATGTTGACTAAAAAAGGTTTTGAAGATTACTTCCTTCCGGAGTCTGAACAAGTTTCTGATCTAGCATTGATTGATAGCTGGGTGCTAGGGCAGTCAAAAACGGCCCAGTTTAGTGAAGCGGACAAACAGGTTCTTCGTGACAAAATACGAGATTTATATGTCGCAGATTATGTGAATACTTGGCGAGCTGCACTGAACGAAATTGATATGAAGTATTTCCAGGATATCAACGATGCTGTTGCTGTATTGGATAACCTGACAGGAAACATTGAGCCGCTACAGCGTTTACTCCGCACTTTGGATACTAATACTCAGGTGATCGCCCAATTACCAACTGGAGAAGATGCGCAGAAAGAGATCTTAAAGTCACCAAAATACAAAGTGGCTTCAATGATCCAAGCGCCATTTTCTGAGCTAAATAACATGCTAGCACCTGTTGGAGAACAACCTGCTTATATCAACGAAGTATTGGCGTCTGTTGAAGAACTGAAAAATTACCTCAAGGGCATTCAAGAATCTCCGGATGCAGGCATGGCTGCTCTAGAAGCCACTAAGGCTCGGTTAAAGCTTGTTAATGCAGATCCGATCTATACCTTGAGACGTATCTCTTCAGGTTTACCTCAACCACTTGATGCCATGGTTGCGAAGCTTGCTGACGAAAGCTGGTATGTCGTTAAGCAAGAAGCGATTAAGCATTTGGAAGTGCGTTGGTATGAAGATGTTTACAAAACCTATGAGACTAAGCTAGCCAGTCGTTATCCATTCAGCCAGAAGTCGAAAAAAGATGCAGCGTTAAATGATTTTGAAGCCTTCTTTGCTCCGAATGGCACATTGGATAGCTTTTACAATCATCAGTTAAAGATGTTTATTGAAGATGCTTCGGCACTGAATGAAGGCGATGATGCTCAATCCATCATCCGCAAAGATGTTCTTGAGCAAATAAAGCAGGCTCAACGTATTCAGGCTGCGTTCTTCAATCGTAAAGGTATCTTGGATGTGAACTTTGCGATTGAACCTCTGCGTCTAACTAATAATAAGCGTCGTAGTGTGTTGAACGTTGATGGGCAGTATTTGGCGTACAGTCATGGTCCACGCGAAAGTGTCGATCTTATCTGGCCAAATACCTTGCGTGATTCTGCTGTTTCGAAAGTCACGCTTGTTCCTGCAAAACCGAATCAGTCTCCACGCAGTATTAATCTTCAAGGACCTTGGGCGTTCTTCCGCTTGTTGGAGAAAGGTGAAGTGATTTCAGCAAGTCCGACATCGGTTGACTTTAAGTTTGCAGTCGATGGTGGTGACATGACCTATCGGATTTATGCTGAATCTGATGCGAATCCATTTACGGACAGACTGTTTAAGTCATTTAAATTATCAAAAACACTGTACTAACTTATCAGGAGCGGCGTAAGTCGCTCCGTTTAATTCAGGACGAAGTATCTATGTCCAATATCTTATTTATTGACCAAGTTCCTTTCCATATTGTCGATGACACAGCTTCGTTGAGAGATCAAAGTACCTATCAGCGTGTTAGAGAAGAGATTAACCGCCGTAACGGCCCTTTTGGTGGCAGTATTGATTGGGAGAAAGTAAAGGCTGATTGTGAAACGCTCGCTAGTGGCCCCGGTATCGATCTCCTTTTATGTGGTTATTATGTTGTGGCTTGTTTGAAAACCTCTGGTCTTGCTGGTTACGTGAATGCTCTTGAATTATTGAGCTTAGGTGTTAGTCGAGCTGACAAGCCTGATAGCAAAACGGCCAAAATGCGTAAAGAAGTTCTCGATTGGATGAATGCACGTGTCGTCAGAGAGTTAAAAGATCTTAAGCCTGATTATCACTCTCTGCGTGACTTGTATCGGTGCGAAAACTATTTTGACCGAATTTTTCTGCTTATCGAACATCAGCAACCCGAATACCAAGTTGATTTTGAGGGGGTGGCGTTTGCCGTTTTTGAGCATATTGATCGAATTGAAACAAAATACCACTCTTTGGTTAAAGTGGACGAGGAGCATCAGGCTGAAGTTCTTCGTAAAGGAAAAGCCAAACAACGCTGGTGGCTAGCTGGTTGTTTCCTATTGGGAATTGGTTCGGTATTTGGCACGAACGCGATTTATCAAAATACGCCTTGGTTCCATGAAATATCTTTTCAACAGCAATTAACCACACCAAATTTGGCGGGAAGGGAGCAAGCATTACATTATTTAAGCATTCATTCTCAGGAGTCGGTAGCCAACGAAGAGCAGGGCATTACAACGCTTTATAGTGATTCCATTGAAACTTTGATTGATTCATCTGTGGAGCTGCCGTTAATTCAGGCCCAACAACAGCTTGAAGCACTGAATATTCTATTTCCTGATTCAGAGTTAACCCAACAAGTACAAGAATCTGTGGCGCTATCAAAGGAGCAAGCACTTCTTTTGACCTCACAGTTTATTGAACGTTTTCAAGAGATAAGAACCCGCATGGCTAATATCTCTTTGCTAGCAAAGAAAGAGCGTTGGCGAGAACTGCAACGCCAGACCAAATCACTTGAAGATTTTGCGGTGAGCTTGTCGCCAGTGTATGGGCGAGTGGGGTATGTGCAAGATCTCATTGAGCAGGGCGATTATGAACAAGCACAAATGGAATTCTCCGTGCTTAAAGAGCGATTAAATAGTTTGAGTTGGAAGGTGGTGGAATTAGAAGAGCATTTGGCATTAGAACGAAGAAATGGCGCACCATCAGAAATTTTGCCTGAAGAGCAATAAATTGCTCGTTAAGGGGCAGTTATTTGCTTGTTTTATTTTAACTTATTGAAATTTGGTGGATTTGAGGTTGGCATCCCCCTTGCTCTATCTCCTTCGTTCAATCAACCACTCATTCAAAAATGGATTAAAGGAAGGATTACGATGCCAACTCCATGTTATATCTCTAT
>NZ_JBNJOI010000009.1:0-192657 GCF_050113675.1 Vibrio sp. TRT 21S02 | reverse complement strand
GGGTCCGTAGCTCAGTTGGTTAGAGTACTACCTTGACATGGTAGGGGTCGGCGATTCGAGTTCGCCCGGACCCACCAAATTTCGTTCTTTATGAACAAACGCAAAGCCCGCTTAATAAGCGGGCTTTGTTGTTTTTGTCTATCACAAACTTTGCTAGGGCGTATTCTTGTTCCATTGAGGGGGCTGAATGGTGTTGTGACTAGGTAAGATTGTCATTCACTGTTTTCTTACCGCACTGCTCACATATACTGTGGCGTGAAAAATCGTCCATGGCACTTTCGAATGCACCTACAGCAGCACTTTTAATAAAGCCATTTAAAAAGTCTTGAACTTTGTTTTGCTTCGGCTCCTCACGCACCAGAACCACGATATGTGTGGTCTTGGTTGAGCATTGTGAACAATAGTGCTCTTCTTTCACGCTTAACATAGTTCATCCTTTTGTTTTTTTCGTTTCTTCTAGTATAAGTATGCTAGCAAGGTATTACGTGGTTTTATATCACAAATACATTCGCATGGTGGATGAAGCATGCGTTTGCATATCCCATTTAAATGTCCATACGTAGGCAAAAAAAGAGGGGTAAACGGTTAGTTTTTGTATGAATTTAAAATAAAGTTAGAAATAGCTATCTATTCTTTACACAAGGTGTATAGTAGCTCCAGCTCTAAAAGCCGAGCTATTAATGAAATATTTAGTTCAAGATCTTCACAGTTTTCTTTCGAATCACTTCGTCATATTGTCCTGAGATAACTTTTTCTTCATTCCTGATTTAGTAGCTTCATTTTTTAAATTATCGATGTTTTCGAGGTATATATGTCAAATAAGACAACTGGTTCAGTAAAATGGTTTAACGAAACAAAAGGCTTCGGTTTTATCACACCAGATAACGGTGGTGCTGATGTTTTTGTTCACTTCAGAGCAATTGAATCAGATGGTTTCAAAACGCTGGCTGAAGGCCAAAAAGTAGCATTCAACGTAGAGCAGGGTGGCAAAGGCCCGCAAGCTGCAAACGTTACTGTAGCTTAATTAATTTGAAGAGATCTCATCTCCCTAGTTATGTTGAGATCTCTTTAGTTTCTTATTCCGTACACAGTTATATGATCCGATGAGCCAGTAGGACATTGCAGCATCATAACGATTCTTTCTGACTTCCCATCATTCATAGCTGAACCGCGACGTATTGAGTCGTCCTACATTACTCAGATTAATAGACTTTTTTCTATCGTTTTTTATTTGGCCGAAAAATAAATGTGCGCTTTTGATATTAGCCAGTCAAATGAGTGATCAACGACGGCACCAAAGAGACGAAAGATTGAAAATATTCTGTTAAAGCATGAACAGAATAAGTATTTAGACCTTTGATAGTAAGAGGCGGGATTATGCGTAAACCGGTAAGAAAATCTAATAAAAAAATGCGAAAAAGTGATTTCGAAGAGAAGTTCGCCCAGATGGTTGCTGAACACCAAAAAGCGAATGAAATCCTAGAATCACTGGAAGTAGGCTCTCCTGAATATATCAAACAGAAAAAACAGTGTGATATGTTGTTTGCACGAGCTGAACGTTTTATCAATGCTCAGCGATAGCGTTTAACTCACTAAATTGAGTGAGCTTCTATCTATAAAATTTAAAACAAAGCCCGCAAAAAGCGGGCTTTGTTTTTTATTTCATATGGAAAATTTGTTCTGTCTCAAGAGAGGTCATGGCGCGGATCTGACGCCAAACATAGTAAAAGATACCAAACATCATCAGCATGCTTGGAATAGCGATAATAGGGTAGCTGTACAACGTTAACTTGCCTAACTCCTCATTGAATGCTGGTGTCCCAGCAGGGCTGGTCACAATCCAAGTCGCTAGAAAGTAGTTCATTGCTGAAGAAAACGCGAAAGTACTTGCGAATAGGTAGTTAGACGACATTAGGCAGCGCTCAAACGCTTCAGATTTTCCATTCTCTTTTAAACGCTCAGTGATCAAAGATAGGTTTAGCACGGTGTCGTTTAAGACCATCTTTTGCATCAATGGGTAGCGAGTAAATGTTGAACCTAAAACAGCTAAACCAATTAAGCCAGGGATCAATGCTTCTTTCAGCGCTAACCAGCGGGTATCGAGTTCTAATAAGCCAATACCGCCTGTTAGTAGCACACTAATAAAGCCGAGTGCGGAGATAAAGTTAAATTTCTTATTACGGATAAGATCCATGCCACCGTAAACGATAGGAAAGAGTAAAGCGACGACCAGTGCCATGGCGGTGCCTAGGTGCTCATCTCCACTGAGTTTCATCAAAATGATAGATGGGATAATTACGTTAAAGAGGATCTCGAATAGGGGATTCGACTTTTTTGTGGTCTTGTTGTTCATACTTTTTACTAATTCTACTGTGTAGGCTGTATTTTACTTCGAGTGGAAGTGTTCAATGCTTCGCGTCAGATGTAAAGCTTTAATACGCTGGCTTATGTAACGACTTATGAAATATGTAGGCTACTAAGCGTTTCTGTTTTTGATAACTGGTCTCCTATGAATCTGGAAATTAAATTGGTGAGTATGATTAAGCATTATCGTCATTATAGTTTAAGTATTGTATACACAGGTCGTGAAAGGCCTTAGCCTGTGGGGAAATTGTTCGGTCGGATAAGGTGAAAATACCAATTTGTCGCTCTAAAGGTGGGTCGATGAGTGGAATCCAAACTAAGCGCGTTTCATTCGTTGGGAATGCCAACTTTGGTAACGTAGTCACGCCGATTCCTAGTTCTAGCACTGAGAACAAGGACGTAATGTTTTCGACAGAGTATAAAGCTTGTTCACTTAAGGTGCGTGCTGGAGTAGGGTCGAGTAGGGTGCACGTACCATTTCGGATAAAAGGTTGCTCAAGTAACGTTTGCCATTCCACCCCTTCTGGATGACTCGCGATAGGGTTATCTTTTAAACACACCACGCCAATGGGATCAGAGAGTAAAGGTGTGAACTCAATCCCCCCTTCATCTAGTTGAGAAGCGTTGCCTAGTGCTAAATCTACCTCTCCTGATAACAATCTTGCTTCAACGCCGGCAGCATTATCATCAATTAAACTCACCTCAACGTTTGGGAATTGTTCACAGAATGCGCCTAATACGCTCGGAATGAGCTTGGCGGCAACCGAAGGGACACTTGCGATACGTACGCGGCCCTGTTGCCCGGCTGCTGCTGCTCTTAGGTCGTTATCCAATGCATCGTAAATATTTAGGAACTGCACAATCTTAGGTAAACAGATTTCACCAAATGGCGTGAGCTTGGATTTGTTGCCTGATTCAAATAGGGATTGGCCAAGGATTTTTTCCAGTTCTTTGATTGACGTTGATAGTGCGGCTTGTGAACGGTTTGCTCTATGTGAGGCTGCTCGAAAACCACCTTCCTCGACCACCATCACAAAATTGTTTAATTGTTGCAGTTTGATCTTCATGGAGAAGCCTCTCTAATCCCTTCATTTATCGAGCTTTCATAAAAGTGATAAGTTTTTCTTATCAAATGTAAGAAATTTACCGTTCGATTTATCGCCTGTCAATGTGCAGTATTTAACCAAATTGAAACAAGGTTATTACAAAGGTTAACGAGCACGTGAACAGTTCTACAAAAAAATACCCAGTAAAAACGGCATTATTTGCCTCTAAAGCGCCGCTGGAATGGGCAATCGTCAACAATGGCACTTTATACACCGCGCAAATCCCGATTGATGATACTGGTGCTGTCGTGGAAGGCGGTATCGAAGCGCAAACTCGTCAAACTTTTAATAATTTAATTCACACCCTTGAGTGCGCGGGCGAGTCACTTGACTCGGTTCTACAAGTCCTGATCTACGTGACGGATCGTGAATATCTAAAAACGGTTAACCAAGTCTACGCGGAATATTTCAAAGCGCCTTATCCAAATCGCGCAGCCATGGTTGTTGCAGGACTAGCCCGTGAAGAGATGTTAGTGGAGTTTGTGGTGTACGCATCTGCAAGTCAGCCGGAGTAGAGAATAGCTTAATCGCAGGGCTTTATCGCAGGGCTTTATAAGTGAGATTAATGAACTGGTGCAAATGACCAGACGTCGGAAGAATAAGGATAGAGCAATGACTTTTATTAATAATGTTCAAGCAGAGAGATCTCTTTACATTGCAGGTGAATGGCAATCAGGCGTCAACACGATTGCGAATATTAACCCTTCAGACATCGGTGAAAATTTAGGTGATTTTGCTCAGGCGAGTGAGGGGCAAGTAGAACAAGCGATTCAAGCTGCGAAAGCCGCACAACCAGAGTGGGAAAACACGCCGATTGAACGCAAACAAGCGGTGTTGCAGGCGATTGGTGATGAGCTCATCGCACGCTGCGATGAGCTTGGCACGCTGCTTTCACGTGAAGAAGGTAAGCCATTTGCTGAAGGTCGTGGTGAGATCTACCGCGCAGGTCAATTCTTCCAATACTTTGCAGCTGAAGTGCTGCGCCAAATTGGCGATAACGCGGCTTCTGTCCGTCCAGGCGTCTCCGTTGAGGTAACTCGCGAAGCAGTTGGCGTTATCGCCATTATCTCTCCTTGGAATTTCCCAACTGCTACTGCCGCGTGGAAAATCGCGCCAGCGCTTGCTTTCGGCAATAGCGTCATTTGGAAACCTGCAAACCTAACGCCAGCAAGTGCCGTTGCACTGACAGAGATTATCCATCGTCAAGGCTTACCTGCAGGCACATTCAACCTTGTTCTGGGCAGTGGCTCCCAAGTGGGTAACACGCTTATCAACTCGAAAGACGTAAATGGCGTGAGCTTTACTGGCTCTGTGGATACCGGACGCAAAGTCGCGGCAGCAACAGCACCGAATTTTGTTCGCTGCCAGTTAGAAATGGGCAGCAAAAACGCACTAGTGGTTGCCGATGATGCTGACATTCAAATCGCCGTTGAAGCGACCATTGCAGGATCTTTCTCTGGCGCAGGTCAGAAGTGTACCGCGTCTTCTCGCTTAGTCGTCATGGATGGAATTCACGATGCGTACGTAGAAGCGCTGATTAAACGTATGAGCGAGCTTAAAGTCGGTCACGCTTTAGAAGAAGGCGTTTTCATGGGACCTGTTGTGGATGGAAACCAATTGAATGCCAACTTTGAATGGATTGAGAAAGCACGTCAAAGTGGTGCGGAGCTGGCATTCGGCGGTGAGCGTTTGAATTTAGAACATGACGGCTTCTATATGTCGCCAACCCTTTTCCTCAATACGCAAAACAGTTGGGAAGTGAACCAAGAAGAAGTGTTTGCGCCAATGGCAAGCGTGATTCGAGTTTCTGGCTTGGATGAAGCCATTGCAGTAGCAAACGATACTCGCTTTGGCTTGACGGGCGGCATCATTACACAAAGCCTCCGTAATAGCGCCATCTTCAAACAACAAGCTCAAACTGGTTGTGTCATGGTCAATCTACCAACCGCAGGAACGGATTACCACGTGCCGTTTGGCGGTCGTAAAGAGTCGAGCTTTGGTCCACGCGAGCAAGGTCAATACGCAAAAGAGTTCTACACCGTGGTGAAAACCGCTTATCAACGTCCTTATTAAGTGAAATAGGGCAGCCGAGGATTCCGCTGCCCAACCTTAAAGGCTCATTAACGTTTAAGGAGTGGTTATGTACCAACAACGGATTGTGATTGATGGATTGCAGTACTGCAATTGGGACCGAGAATACTTCCAAACGCTGAAGGCGAGCGGTATTACGGCTGTGCATGCGACGATTGCTTATCATGAAAATGCACGCGAGACCCTAACTCGCTTTGCTGAATGGAACCTGAGATTCGAGCAAAATGCAGACCTGATCATACCTATTTACTCGATGGCTGACGTCGAGAAAGCAAAGGTTGAGGGCAAGGTTGGCGTCTTTTTTGGTGCACAGAACTGCTCTCCAATTGACGATGAAATCGGCTTAATTGAAGTTATGCGTCGCCAAGGTTTGCTGATTATGCAATTGACGTACAACAACCAAAGTTTGCTGGCAACAGGGTGCTATGAGCAGAACGACTCTGGTGTCACGCGTTTTGGTAAACAAGCCATCGAAGAGATGAACCGTGTCGGGATGATCATCGATATGTCCCACAGTGCAGAGCGCTCAACGTTGGAAGCGATTGACCTTTCTTCACGTCCCATTTGTATTAGTCACGCGAACCCAACGTTTGCTCATGATGCTCTGCGCAACAAATCGAACAAGGTCATTAAAGCGCTCACCGAACGTGGCGGCTTGATTGGCTTTAGTCTTTACCCATTCCATCTTCCAAACGGAAGCCAATGCGCGCTAGAAGATTTCTGCCAAATGGTCGCGAAAACTGCCGATCAGTTCGGTGTGGATCATTTAGGCATCGGCAGTGATCTTTGTTTAAACCAACCACAACAAGTGCTTGAGTGGATGCGCAACGGTCGTTGGTCCAAAGCAATGGACTATGGTGAAGGCTCCGCCAGTAATGCGGGGTGGCCTGATGCTTTGCCTTGGTTTAGTGGCAGCAAAGGGATGGAGAACATTTACAACGGCTTAATGCGTCATGGATTCAGTGAATCCGAGGCAGGAAAAATCCTGGGTGAGAACTGGTTTAACTTCCTTAAAGAAGGGCTGGAGGCGAGCTAGGTCGTAACCCGAATAAACATGGAATAGCCCGCTAAAAACACAATAACAAGGTGGGTGTTAAAGTCACTTTTTGTAGCCGTTATGGCAGCTGCAATAAACCTCTGGAGTCAGAGTATGTCTGATCTAACCAATAGCATGAAAGCTTCAACGATGAGCGTGTCATCAAAGAAGCACCAAGCAAAACACAACGACACTTCTGCAACGGAAAATTCACCGGATAAGTTAGGGTTAAGTAATCCGGCACTTTGGTATAGCGGTGGTTTCATCGCCTTATTCGTAGCTATCGCGCTTTACGATGGTGACCTGTTATCAACCCTTGTTAACTCGGGGTTTGCCTGGTCAGTAAAAGTATTTGGTCCATATTGGCAGATACTGCTTCTTCTCACTTTTCTTATTGGTCTTGGTTTGGCGGCAGGGCGAACAGGTAAGGTGATTTTAGGCGGAACCGCAAAGCCAGAAATGAATGGTTTCCGTTGGATGGCAATCATCTTCTGTACGCTTTTAGCTGGCGGCGGCGTATTTTGGGCGGCGGCAGAGCCTATCGCGCACTACGTGAGTCCTCCTCCTTTGTATGGTCCGCAAGACAATCCTCAGCAAGGTGCCATTAACGCGTTGTCACAGTCGTTTATGCACTGGGGTTTTTTAGCGTGGGCAATCGTTGGCAGCTTAACGTCTATCGTGGTCATGCATTTACATTACGATAAAGGGCTGCCGTTAAAACCTCGCATCTTGCTTTATCCAGTGCTGGGTGAGCGAGCGCTAAAAGGCCAAACTGGTGCGTTGATTGATGCATGTTGCATCATTGCGGTAGCCGCGGGAACGATTGGTCCAATTGGCTTCTTAGGGCTGCAGGTTAGCTATGCGTTAAATGCTTTGTTTGATGTCCCTGATGGCTTCACGACACAACTGATCATCATCTTATTCGCTATCGTACTTTATACAATCTCGGCTCTGAGTGGCTTGAACCGCGGGATGCAAATGCTGAGTCGCTATAACGTGATTCTCGCACTTGCGCTGATGGTTTACATCCTGCTGTTTGGCCCAACAGACTTTATTTTTAATGGTTACATTCAGGGCGTGGGTACCATGCTGGATAACTTCATCCCAATGGCAACCTACCGTGGCGATGAAGGCTGGTTAAGTTGGTGGACAGTATTCTTTTGGGGCTGGTTTCTAGGCTACGGGCCAATGATGGCAATCTTTATTGCCCGCATTTCTCGTGGCCGTAGTATTCGACAGATCATTACCACGATCAGCATTGTTGCACCGCTTACAACCTGCTTCTGGTTCACCATTGTCGGTGGCTCAGGTCTCGCGTTTGAAATCGCTAACCCGGGTAGTGTGAGTACCGCATTTGAAGGCTTCAATTTACCCGGAGCACTTCTCGCTGTGACACAACAATTACCGTTACCAATGTTGGTGTCCATTTTATTCCTGATCCTAACCACTATCTTCATCGTTACTACAGGTGACTCGATGACCTACACCATTAGTGTCGTGATCAGTGGCGAGACAGAACCTAATGCCATTATTCGCACCTTCTGGGGTGTAGCGATGGGTGTAACAGCATTAATTCTAATTTCGCTTGGGTCTGGTGGTGTTTCAGCCTTGCAGTCCTTCATTGTGATAACCGCAGTTCCAGTGTCCCTGATCTTGTTACCGTCACTTTGGAATGCGCCGCAAATTGCCATCAAGATGGCCAAAGAACAAGGGCTATAACTGGCTCAAATAACCAATAACGTGGAGCTTGTGCGGGTGAATTTTCCTGCATCCGCACAAGTCTAAATTCTTACAATAAAAATAGGTGGTGAGCAAAATGGATGCACATCGTTCTACTTATACCAAAGCTACACTCCGCAATGCTGCAATTGTAATGGCGCCAGACAGGCTAGGGGCTATGCACCAAAATCGAATCAGCTTTGTGCGAAGCTTGATCCGAAAAATGGCAAACCAAAAGTGGCAAGTAAGCAAACATGAATGGCAGTTGTGTCCACGTGGCTTTGGTTACGTGATATACAAATTAGCGACACCGGAACACATTTACCATCTGGTTGTGTTCTGTGATGAAATTGCCGATGAAGAGCGTAATGACCGAGTGATCGCCGAGAAATGGGACGTAACCTTTGCTTTGGTAAAAGGTGATGTGAACGTCGAACTGCTAGAGCAACTTCGAGTCAATGTTCCTTTGCAGGAAGCTGGGCGTAACCCAAACAAAGTGCTTGTACTTGCTCGTGCGAATAAGAGTGTTCGTGTGTTTGAACATATCGTGAATGCTCTTGCTAAAGGTACGCAACCAGAGCCTGCGGAGCTGGCAGAGGTTGGTTATATCCTAAGAACTACCGCCGTTTATGGCAATGGAAAGTTTGGCATTGCAGATTTTAAGCTGCTAGAAAACAATTCAGATTTCAATCAGTCGTTCAGTGCACAAATGTGCGCGGTGTACATGCTTCGCGAATTCAGCTTGGATTGGGTGCATTATCTGGCTCAGCAACAAGGTGGAGACAGAGCCATTAGACTTCACAAAGGTCTGCAGCGTTACCTTGGTGTTGGTAACGCAACAGGCCTAGGTATGGCACCTTACTTAATCAATCATCCATGCATTGTCGATCAATGGATGACGTCACGTGAACGTGCTGTCGCGAGCGTGTTAGCCATGTCATGTGAAGCGAAGCAAGAGCAAGCATTACAAACGTTACTTGCCAAAGCACAGCGCCATCTAGAGCAAGTTATCACCATTAACGAACATCAAGATCAACTCAATCATCAAGCGATAGAAGACATCCAAGCGCTGAAAATCAATTTGAATGTATTGATCGCGAAACATTCAAACTGGGCGAGCGTAATCGAACAAACCAACTCAATGAGTTTGGAAGCCCAAGAAATCCTAATGTCATGTTTGATCGAACTTTACCCATCTTTGACTGATGAATTTGAAAACCAAATGAACACCAATGAGTCACTTTCCATTCCAGCAGGCAAGCGTGTTCAAGATATTCTACAAACACTAGAAAGCAAATACCGTTGGTCTATCGATGCAGATTACTCGTTACCAGAGAACAACTATTGGTTCTGGTATCGTTCGCAAGATAAAGAAGAGCCAAGGCTCGGTGTTCGTGGAGAAGAAATTGGCGAAGATCGTGAGTTGCCACTCGACATTGGGCGGCAGGTAAATCGTCTTTACCATGCACTCAATAAGTGTCAACCGGGCACCTCGTTGGCTGAGTTCTTACTGCAACATCCGCAATATCGTGCGATCACTCGTCGCGTATGGACGCTTGGCAATCGCGAAATGGGCGATATTCAAATGAATGTGCTACGAGAAGATGCACTGCCAATGCATCTACTTCGTTGTAAGTTGGCCATCTTTGGTGCCACTAAGTTTGATCCGCGATCAGACCGTTGGGTTCGTGTGACTTTCTTCCAAGGCGCTCCGTTGCTGGATGAGATTAACGACCCCAATTACACCGACACTTGGATTTTCCCAACCATGCCGGAGCGCGAGGAAATCGCGCAAAGCGATAATCAAAAAATCGATGGAGGTTATGCACAATGATCGTCTCTCACAATGAACTGGTTGCAGCGGTAAACAAAGCGTTTTTGGGTATGCGTCGTCACTGTGGTGAAGCCGATGTGATCGCCAATATGGTTGCGGATCTGCAAATGGTGGGTTTGCACGGTGTACGTCATTTCAACAATGCTAGTCTGTTTCTCAATTTGGACTCTGACTGCGCAGTAACCATCACTGGCAACACGGATTCGGCTATTGAAGTAGAACTGCATAATGGCAGTATCGCATGTCATTTGCCTGCGGTATTGGATTTTGCATTGGAGAAAATGGTCAATAGTAAATCTGTCACCATCACGCTGAAGCAATGCCACAACCGTTGGTTAGCGTTTAGTGAATTAGTCAGACTCTCGGCCAAAGGAATAGCGTGTCGTGCACAATGGGTAAATGGAACCAGTCCTAAACGTACTTTGTATGTGCTAAACCGTGGCCGTATTGCACCAGAGGTGTTCTTTTCTGATCAACTAAAAAGCCACGACACAGATTTCCACAAAATGACGATTGAACTGTCAGTCAATGATTACGATATTGAAGCGAGTTCTCAGGGTTACGCAATTCACATTGAAGGAGACGAACTGAGCCAAGCGCAAAGAACGTCGTGGCAAGAAGGTATTTTCGTTGAAGATTCTGAGTGGAATGCTTTGAAGCAAACTGCGACTGTATTCCTTGTTGAAAACAGTGAGCGCTCAATCCAAGGGGCAGGCGAGTTGGCTTGATCTCAAAGTACTAATGTCATCGTTCGTTTGGCTTCTAGCTATTTTGAGATTTGAAGTCATTAAAGATTTTCAACTAAAAAGCCTCACAATGATGTGAGGCTTTATTTGCTGTTCGTTATTTATTTGGCATCGGGAGAATGTCGAACAATCCGTCAAACTCATCCAATGTGCCAGCCAGTTTATCCAGCAGTGATGCGTTGCCTTTTACACTGGCGCGACCGGACTCAAACAACGCTTCCAAGGTTGTTTCACCAAGCACAACTTTAGTGAAGTCCGTTTTGTTAATGACTAACTCAAAATCAACCTTTGGCAGCGTATCCACTTGGATATTCGCCATGTTCGCGTTCGATACTTCACCATAGTAATGCTCGTTCAAATCTGGGTGGTAGACGCCAAAGTTAAAATCAAGTTGTGCAGCTTCTGCTTTTGGCGCATTTAAGCTAACAGCGATAAAATCCAAAAACATGCCTGTTGGTGTATTCGCGATCACATCGGATGAAGCCAGTTTGATGGATGGCTGAATGTCACCGGTACGTAGCTCGACAGCCCCTTGTAAGTAGCTATTGCGCCACGCCATTGTTTCGGATTGATAACCTTGTTGCTCAAAACTGTCAGCCAAAGCAAAACGGTATTTGATATTGCTAGGTGCACATTGCACTAAGTCATTAAACAGTTGTGATGCCTCTTGATATTCGCCTTTATTAAAATGCTTCATACCTGCGTTGTACAATGTATCTGCTCCTGCGGCGTTGACATAAATGCACGATTTTTCTGTGGTTTGAAGCGGGTTAGTGTTAACCGGATTCATATCATGGTAACCAAGGTACAGATTTACGACTGCGCGGGCATTGTGACTGTATGAACCGTGGTAGCCATTGGTATGCCACGTATCGATTTGAGATTGTGGGACAATTTTCTCAATCTCGCGCCCAACATCGTGGATGGTTACGCCATGATTGGCTAAGCGCATCGCTTGGTTATGAATAAAGCCATAGTTGTCTCGTTGTAACGTCATGTATTGGGAAATCTCGTTGATCTCAGTGCCAGCATCGTTCCAAACCGGGGCTGAATGGGCCGCGTGAATATTGTCAACGAGTCCGCTATCGACAAAGCGCATTTTCAATTCGGTAAGATATTTCGTCCACACGAGAGCATCACGTACTTTTGCGCCACGGAAGGTATAGATGTTGTGCATGCCATCGTAGGTCAGCTCAGCAGTATTGAGTGAACGGTATTTGGGTACGTAGAGTACGATCTCTGCGGGTGCTTCTGCCCCCGGCATGTTAATCGCGTGGAATTTGAGACCGTCGATTTCAAACACTTTCTCGCGGCTTTGAATCTCTTCTGTTGGTGCCACTAATGTTACTTCACCACGAGATGTCCCAAGTCCAAGGGCGCTATCTACGATACCTTTGGTGTTGTTATCCAGTGTTGTTCCATATTGATAATTGGCGCGGCGGCCCATTGCGGTACCAGCGATCACGTTTTCATCAGCAAGCTCTTTAATGAAGTCTTTTGGTGCGAGAATGGGGGCATCTTTAGCAAAATCGCCAGATTCATATATCCCACGTGAGCCTCCAAAGTGGTCTGCATGCATGTGGGAATAGATCATGCCTGTAATTTTGTGTTCACCGTTGATCGCGGCTAAATGTTGTTTGGCAAACTCCCAAGATGCGGCTGCAGCTTGACGAGACAACAATGGATCATGAATCACGTAGCCATTGTCTGTGCGATAGATTGTCATGTTTGAGAGATCCGCGCCACGAATTTGGTAAACACCATCGGTCACTTCATATAAACCACCGGCGGCATAATTCAACATGCCTTGACGCCAGATAGATGGGTTCACTGTAGCCGGTAAGTCTTCGACAGACATGTCCGTCATGTATTCAAATCGGTTTTTAAGCTCTCCGGCTTCGTGGGTACCAAACTCGGCAATGAGGCCACGCGCAGTACGTTGGAATGCAGAAGTGTCCTCCCATGGCAGTATGCGTGCCACTGCGGCATTCGCTTGTTTTGTATGTGTAGAGGCGGGTTTTCCTTCATAAGTGTCAATGGATGCGTAATCGTTCGCAACGGCATTAAAGGACACAATGATCGCAAGCGACAGAACAGAAGGAACAAAACGAGTTTTCATACGGAACCTCTTTGGCTTAGGTATTGGGTATGTGCTTAATGTAATCCGTTGACACATATCAATACATGCATGAAACTGTATTTAACACATCGCAATTTGTTATGTATGAGGAAAGCGTGCTCAACAATTTAGATTTAAATTTACTTAAAGTCTTTGTCGCTGTGTATCGACATCAATCAATCACACTTGCAGCAGAAGAGTTGGGACTAACTCAGCCAGGCGTCAGTGGTTTACTTAAGCGCCTGCAACAACAAGTAGGTAGCCAATTGTTTGTGCGGGCAGGGCGGGGAATTGCACCAACTCAACATGCACAGGAGCTCGTTCGCCACGTGGAACCCGCTTTAGTTCAGATCAGCAATGCATTGGAAAGTCTTCAAGGTTTTTCAACTGAGTACCCAAGAAAGTTTGTAGTGTATACCTCAGAGCCCGTAATGTTGATGCTTTTGCCGAAAATAGAGGCAGATACGAGCTTAGGTAATGTCAGCATCGAGTTACAGCCGACCCTCGCTAATGAAGAGATGCTGATCCAAGGTCTTAACCAACATCAAGCTGATCTAGCGATCGAATTTGCCAGTTATTCAAACCCTTCGTTTTTTACTGAATCACTGTTTGAAGATGAGATTTGTGTGATTGCCCGAAATGGCCACCCTAGAGTGACTAAGAGGCTATCTCAAGAGCAGTATTACAAAGAAAAGCATATTACGTTAAAGTTACGCAGAGAAGATGCTTACCTCGTTGATTACTTTACAAAAGAGCGTATTGAAGAGCGTGATGTGGCTGCTGAATGTACGTCGTTACTGTCACAAATGTCGATGGTTTCAACCAGTGATTGTGTTGCGACAATGACCGCGAGCATCGCCAAGTTGTTTGCTGATAAATTGGATATCCAAGTTATGGATGTGCCATTTACCACCATTCCTATTCGCTACCGCTTAATGGCTCATAATCGAGAGCGTAAAAGCCCATCAAATGTTTGGTTAAGAAATAAGATTAAATCTTATTTTGAAACTGATTAGTCTTAAACAAAGCGGTGATAAGTCGTTTCACCGCTTTGTTTATTTAATATTCAACGGGGCGAAATCCGATGTATTGGCCTGTAATCTGTGTTTGTTTAGTAAATAAGACGCTATCAATTATTCGATGTTATTTATCCTTCACTCGCAAGTTTCTCTTCAACCATAGGTGCTAATTTTTCGTAAGGTAAATATCCGGGAATCAATTGACCATCAATCAGCATTGCTGGTGTCCCTTGGATGCCTAAGTCAATAAATAGTTGGTAGTTTTTCTTTACCATTTCTATCATTTCATCGTCAGTTGATACGTATTGTGCAACATTGTTTGCTGTTGCAACTTTCATTATAGAACGTAAGTTGTGAATACCCGGTTTGCTCATCAACATCTCGCTGACTTCTTCAAACTTGTCACGTCTTTCCTTCCATACTTTTAATGCAAATGTTGAAGAGTTTGAAGGGCTAGAAAGCTCTTTTAATGGAACGTATATATTAATAACTTTGACTTCTTCAGGGTGCTCCTTAGTGATTTTTTGAAGAACTGGATCTAATTTTTTACACCATGGGCAACTTAAATCAGTGAGAACAACAATAGTTAGTTTTGGCTCGCTTGCACCAAACCAAGGTAGGTTTGGGTTGTTATAAATATAATCATGGTTGTCTACCAATGTTTGGTCGAATTTTTTTTGCTGGACTATATACATGGCTAGACTTTCGTGAAGGCTATCAATAATTGCGCTGTTTCCCTTTAGCATCTTATTAATATCATCTAGTTTTTCCTGTTCAGTCATGGCAGAAACAACAGGAGAGAGCATCATTGTTACCATTAAAGTAACGAATAGTTTTGAATTAAATTTCATTGGATTTCCATCTTAAATTTTTGTTAACCAAAGGCGAGCTAATAAGCCCCATGGTGTCGTTACACCCGTGGTGACGGTTTTAACTTCGCCCTTGTCAATGATTATGATTGTTGGGGTGACTAAAATTCCCCATTGTTTTGAAATATCGCCAGTTACGTCGTTGATATTGGAGAACTGATAATCGTGGGCGTCCATGTAACGCGACACACGCCTGTTCTCACCGGAATTAAGGCTGACTCCAATCACTTGATATGATTGATTGAACCAATCAATGGTAGGTGTGACGAACTTGCACGCAGCGCACCACGTTGCCCAAAAATAGACAATCACAGGTGTATTTTTGCTCATTTCAATCGCGTCAATAAACTCCCCCGACAGAGTGATACCACTAAGTGGTGGCGCATTTTCCGTAGGCATATCTTTTGTTCGCCATACATCAACTGCGATCGCAAGCACAATGGACAGTAGCGCATAAATGATGACATCACGTGTCCATGATTTACGGCGTTTTGACTTAGCCATTAGATACGTCGCCTGCTTTTTTGATGGCTTCTAAAACGGCGTCGCTGGTCAAGATTACTGGTAACTTAATCCCATCTGGTGCGCCAGGGCCATAAACCACATTAAACGGCACACCAAAACGACCGTGGCTTTGTAGATATGAGGTAATGGTCTGGCTAGGAACGGTCCAATCTCCCTGCATGACAACAATGTCACCGTTTGTAAGTGTGCTATATACCGGTTCTTGCAATAAGACACCCAATTTATTGGCTTTGCAGGTGACGCACCAATCGGCGGTCACATCAACGAATACGACTTTTCCTTCACTGACATATTGATTAATCACGTCGACAGACAGGGGTTGCCATTGTGGCTCAGATGGCAGTACCTTTGTTGACGTTGCGTTGGAAGAGTATGTTGCGAAACCAATGATCACAACGAGCACCAAGCTTGCAATACTCGCAGATTTCAATCCATGAACTCGCACCATACGAACTAAAAAAGCACCGACTGAAACAATCGCTAGTATATATAACCATTGCATTGATAAATGATTCGATAGCAAATAGAACAGCCATATGCTGGTGATGAGCATCATGCCGCCAAATAGGTATTTGACACGGTTCATCCATGCCCCTGGTTTAGGTAACGCAAGTGCGATGGAGGGGAATAGGGAAACCACGATCCATGGCAAAGCCATACCAATAGCGAGAGCGGTGAAAATGCCAAACATGGTAGGTATGTTTGTAGCTAGAGCAAAGGCAACAGCCGTACCAAGGAAAGGTGCAGAGCACGGTGTTGCAAGCAGTGTTGCGAACATACCTTGGGTGAAGTGACCGTAGTAAGAATTATCACCTTTTGTTGCCATCCAAGTATTGGTATCAGACGACAACCGGATTTCGAAAAGACCAAGCATGTTTGCGCCAAATAATGCGGTGATCAAAAACATGAGGCCAATAAACCAGCCACTTTGGAATTGAATTCCCCAACCGATGGCACTACCCGAAATTTTTAATACAGCAAGAAATGTAGCAATTAACCAGAAAGAGCTAATGATCCCACCAGCGGAAGCGAGAAACTGCAATCGAACTTGTTTTTTCTCAAGCCCTTGAGCAGCAACAATACCACTGAGCTTCATGCCTAAAACAGGGAAGACACATGGCATCACGTTAAGGATTAAACCGCCAAAGAGTGCAAACAAAACCATATGTACTAGGGATGTTTGTCCTGATTGGCTGGCAATGGTTTTAGCTATAGCGGTTGTTGTTTGTTCTGCAGTGAAATCATTATCCTTTAACGTTACTAAGATCGTTTCATCGGTTAGATCGGGAGTTCCCATCCAACTACTCACGTCATAAGTTGCTGTGAGAGTGTCTCCGTTTATCTCAATTTGTGGGCGAGAGAAGTTTGCATCTTGCATCTGCTCTGACGGACCATCAACCAGAACATCAGGGTTTGTCCAACCCATACTTTTGGTTGCGGTAACTTGTAGTTGGTTTTTTGTCTTATCCCAACCCGTTGTCACTTTATTAATCAAAGCTGAAGCTTTAGGAACTAAGCTCATACCTTGCGCGTATGTGCGCATTGCTTCATCTGAGACCATGAGATCGTTAGGAATGAACGACAACTGAATCGGATAATCGGTCAATACACAAATGGTTGTGCATGAGGAAAGCGTTAATTTTGAATTTAACTCAACGGGTTGATCGAGATCTTCCACGTGAAGCGTGAGCGGGAAAATAACGTCTTTCTTATAACCCAGAGTTTCTAACCCCAGCATCTCAAATCGTTGAGGATAGGGCCAATGCCAGTCAATATTCTCAATGTTTTTTGAGTTTTCCCAAACCATACTCGGCGCAATGCCGCCTTCACCTGGGCTACGCCAATAGGTTTTCCAATCGCCAGTGAGACGAACTTCCAAGTAGCCGGCTAAGGTTTTGTTTGCTTTGTTCACTTGTCCTGTTACGACAAAGCGAGTCTCTATCGGTGGATGGTTCGGGTTTTGTAACCAACCAGTAGTGAGTGTTTCTGCTTGAACGCTGAATACACTCAAGGCACAAAGTATCGCGAATAGCCATAGACTGACTAAACGTGAATACGTTTTCGTTATGTACATGTATGTGTTCCTTAAAGATAAATATTTCGAATGTTGGTGTAAACAAACGTCGATTTATTCTCTAAAGACACACAATTGAAGATGAAGCCGCCTACCTTTATAGAGGGTTGGGGTTGTGGGTGAGGGTCGATATTCTGAAGTAGAAAGCAGCCATAAGATCAGCACCAATGCAAGAATTTGCATGATCAGCGCATGGTCCGCCACCTGATGTTGGTCAAAGTTAATTAAATGCTCTGACAAACTGCATTTGTCTGCAATATCGGTGTTGTTGGTTACTTGGTCATCATTTTGCAAGACTTGTTGGATAACTTGATTGTCGTCTTGGTATTTCACCGGACAGGCGTTCAACAAGCCGATGTTATTCGCTAGACAGACGCAAATAACCCACCACACTAATGCGAGGGACCATTTGGTAAACCTATGTCTTTGTCGGCTTGTATTCATCTGTCTTTTAGTCTGATGACGGCTAATATAATTGTCAGCCAGTGAGACTGACTACTGGACGGATAGTTCCAATATTTTAAAATTTTTTGTATGGCATACTGTCGTATTAGCTTTTGAAGCTTAGCTTGTAAGAAACAAATAGAGCCCATGTGTGACCCACAAAGCCCACAGAACATATGTAATAGCCCAGCATTTTGCTAATGTACCGCGAATGGTGGTTTTAAAATCTGGAGCGGATTGAAATACACATATAGAACTGAAAAGTGCGAAAAGGGGAAGTGTGATTATTTTGAGCGTGACGCTAATATGATCTGGGAGTAGCCATTTGCTCTGCTCCAGCATAAACAATAAGGTGTAACTGCCGAAGAGTTGTAGAACAAAAACGGCTTTCCACAATGGTAATTCACCTTTGAGCCATCTCACCAAGAGAGGAGGGCGTTGTAGGACATGTTCCATGATGCTTCCTTTTGTAAATGACGTTGAATGAAAGCCCCTCATAAGGGGCTTTCTCGTATTTATGCCGTGGCGAGCTCACCACAAGATTGCTCTAGGATATTGGCAATGAACTGAGCTTTAGCACCCAAAATGATTTGAACACCATTGCTACCCACTTTTACCACACCGCGGGCACCCAGTTTCTTGATTTCAACGTCGTTAACCAAGCTGGTATCTCGTACTTCTAAACGCAATCTAGTAATGCAAGAACCAATCGAAGTTAGGTTGCCACGACCCCCAATGTGGTGAAGAATTTCTGTTGCAAGTTCTTCATCACTCAATGTGATTTCAGCTGTTGCTTCGTGTTCACGTCCAACGGTCTGGTAATCAAACTTACGAATAACAACTCGGAAAACGGTGTAGTAAATAGCCGCGTTAATAGGGCCCCATAGGAATAGGTTCACCCAGTTGGTCTCGTAACCTTGCAAACCAGGAAGAACACCAAATACAACGTAATCAATGATACCAGCAGAGAAGGTTTTACCCATTTGCATATCAAGAGCAAACGTTACGGTGTAAGAGACACCAGCCATAATAGCGTTAAAAATGTAGAGTAGCGGTGCAGTAAAGACGAAAGCGAATTCTACAGGCTCTGTGATCCCTGTGACAAACGACGTTAGTGCCGCAGAACCGAGTAAACCCGCCGCAATTTTCTTGTTCTTTGTGTGCGCTTCTTGATACATCGCCAAACAAGCCGCAGGGAAGGCAAACATATAGATAGCAAAGTTACCCGATAGATACGCACCGGCATTGCTGTAGCCGCCACCTTCAAATGAATGAACACCATCAGCAAACATGCGGAACCATATTGTATGTGCACCATTAACCACATCGCCGTTGGTTGCTGTGTATTCAAAGAAGGTATACCAGTATGGATTGTAGAAGATGTGGTGTAAGCCAACAGGAATTAACGCACGCTCCATAAACCCATAGAAGAAGGTAGAAATGTACATGTTACCTTGGCTGAGTGTCGTTGAAGCCGCTGCAATACCTTCTTGAACATAACCCCAGAAGTATGGAACTAGCAAACCAAGGAAGAAAGCAGAGAATGCCGTCACAATCGGAACGAAGCGTTTACCAGCAAAGAAACCCAGAAACTCAGGCAATTGAATGCTATAAAAACGGTTATACATGTATGCGCCAAGTAAGCCCATGATCATACCGCCTAGTGGTCCCATTTGCATGGAGTTAATCCCAAGCACTTTTACATAAGCCTGTGAATTGGCGACCATTTCATCCGTGATCCCGTAGCTTAAGCCTATGGTCATATGCATCACTAAGAAACCGGCAACCGCAGCAAGTGCAGCGGTACCAGAATCTTTGGTTAATCCGACAGCAACACCAATACAGAAAAGTAGATGTAAGTTGTCAAATAGGACTTGCCCAGCCATTTGCATTAACGGCCATTGCAACTGAAAACCAAATGCGAGCAGCAAACCCGCTGCGGGCAGCATGGCGATGGGGAGCATCAAGGCCTTACCCAGCACCTGTGCTTTGGTCATGGTATTTTGTAGGAAACTCATAAGTTACTCTCATAAATTGTTAGGGTAAAAGGGGGCTCTTCCATGGGGGAGCAAAGAGTTAGCTGAGAGTTTAAGAGCCTTTATTAAGTTGAAGGTTACAAATTCAATCAGGTTTGTAAGTGTTGCGCGGGAATGTAAGCGGGCTATTACAAATAGGGCGAAAATTAAGCAAGAAGCAACATTTGGACTAGCTATGATATGCCTACCATTTATCGGCATATGCATATTTCTAATTATTCAACATGTGAATCAAACGATATGATTTAATTTACATTAAATATGCGATGTTAATTGATCATGAAAAAATGGTTACACAGTACTATTGCTCTTTTATCCATTGTCGGTTGTGGTGAATCCCAATCTTCCTCCGAAGGGATTGCTCCTCTCCCGCCAAGAATAACGCCGGATTTAGCATTAAAACTGGAACAGCAAGAGAATGTTCGTGATCAGTTTTCTTTATTACTCGAGTATTTTGAGCTCCATTTTGATCGGAGTGATTTGCTGACGGGAGTCGATGAAAACGTAAATGGTATTCGAGATGACATTGAGGCTGTTTTGAATGCTTTGAACGTTTCTGAACCAGTTCGTAAAGCACTCAAGCAAGACGCACGATATCAGCAAGAAAATCTCTATCATGACTTTAGTAATTTTACTTATGCCAATGTTGATAAGGCAGCAGCCATCGCCAATATGTACAACGAAGTTATTGCATGCAAAGTGTATGTAGGTATGTCGATTGACGATCGGGTTGCAACATCTAAGCACTTAGCTGACCTAACTTATAACACGTTTGACCGTGCGATGGCTTACCTCGCATATGAGAGTTTACTTGATGGTGTTTTCACTAATGTATTGCCGCCAGAAGAGCAGTATTGTGACTAATTGACAAATTAATGCGGATATCTTTCCATATGTCCATCAGCTTAATGCCACCCAATGCGATGGTATTATTAAGGTTTTCGGACTATTCAGCAGCGTTATTTTGATATTGATTCTGCAAAATATACATACGTTTTACATCATGGTATTTGCCGTTAATAAAATATTCTTCGACCAAGTTCGCTTCTTCTATAAAACCGCATTTTTGATATAAGTGCAGTGCTTTCTCATTCTGTAAGGCAACCAACAAATATATTTTGTGTAGATTTAAGATGTTAAATGAATAGTCAAGGGCGTGGTTGATGACTTGTTCTGCATAACCCCGACCTTGAAATTCAGGTGCAATAATAATTTGAAATTCTGCACTGCGGTGTATGTAATTAATTTCGATTAACTCGACCAGTCCGATCAGTTCACCATCTTGCGCTTCAACAACAAAGCGACGCTCAGCATCATCATGAATGTGCTTTTGGTATAACTCTTGTAGCTCTCCATAAGATTCATAAGGTTCTTCAAACCAATAAGTCATCACATTTCGGTTGTTATTTAAATCATGAATGAAATGTAGATCCGAGCGTTCTAGGGCTCGAACTTTCAAGTTATTTGTCATAATTGACTCCCCAAATATATAAGAAAATTAAAGCGTAAACTTGTCACTTTAGGTTCAATTTCTGACTGATTTTAACGAGTTAACTATGACAAATGTGTGGCACAGCCTTCAAAGATTTGTTCTGTCTACGATTGAGTTTGCACCTCAAATGGTAGGTTATTGAAGTTGAATCTGGGTGAGTGCGTTAAACAGGGCTTGTTTATCGGCTTGTGTTAAATAGGGAGAGCGAATTGTGGCAGAAAACTTGGCGTTATCCTGCGCAGTAAGCTTGCCGCCTTGTTTTAGAAAGTCAGCCAATTCATGGTTAATTTGCTTACCTAGTTTGATGAGCTCGGGCCTCACTACCGTTTGTAAGTCACGTGGAGTACGAGTTTCTGGTGATGTCAGTAAATCTGCGCGGTAACGATACTGAATTGCTTTAGCTGCCGAGATTTGTGCTTGAAAGAAGCCGACAACACTTTGTTTATCCAAGCCAACTTTTTCTGCAGCGATACTTGCATTTTCAATCACCACTTCTTCACGTTTGATATCCTCAATCGCTTTACCATGATTTGCTTTATACAAAGCGACATCCTCCATAAAACTTAAACGTTCGTTTATGGTGGAAAACAGTGCATCTGGTGTTGGAGCTGAATATGCGTTGAATGTGAGCAGGGTGAGTAGGGTGATGAATATTCGGTGGAGCATGGTGTCCTCATAGAATTTTTGGTTACACAAGTCAGGATTACATCATACTCAACTAGTTTCTCATATAAAACTTTGGTCTAGTACTTTCGATGGCTATGCTCACTGGGGAATATCGTTATTCTCTCCTATACTATTTACAAAATTAACATTTCGCATGTTGGCTAGTACAAAAAAATAATTGCGCGCTATGTATCTAATTTAAGGGGAGTTCTATGTTCCGGAGAATCTTACTCAGTGCCATGGTGTTTTTTGCGCTGCTTTTTACAAGCACTACACACGCCAATGAAAAGGTGGTCAATGTTGGATTTGTGGTGGGTATCCCACCGTTTGTGATTGGTGATTCCGGCATCCTTGTCGATATCGTTGGTGAAGCTTTGGGGCGATCAGGGTATGAAATATCTAACTATAAATTCCCAAGCAAGCAATTTGATCAAGATCCGTTAAATACCTTTAGTGAATTGGACATTTTTATTGGAACACCGTTAACTTTCCGAGTTGACTATTCCTACGGTAAGGTTTTTGAGTTTGATAATGTCGCTGTCTCTAAAGTCTCGAGTCAATTAAAGATCGAAAATGTTTCTGATTTAAAAGGAAAATATATTGTTGGTTTCAACAACGCAAAGCAACATCTCAAGGAGCCTTTCACGACGTTTTATAATCAAGAGTTATCGGACTGGGAAGGGTATAAAGAGATCGAAAATCAGCAAGCACAGTTCGATATGTTGATGAAAGATAGAACTCAGGTAATTTTGTTAGATAGAAGTATGGCGTATTACTACGCGCGCCGTGCTGGGGTAAAAAACATGGAAGGGCTTGTATTCCATGAAATTTTCCCACTTAAAAACACCATTTATGTTGTCGGTCGTGATCAAAAATACATCCAATTGATCAAGCAAAATCTCGATGAAATGTGGCAAGACGGCACATTAACTATGTTGCTGGATAAATACCGCTAAATCTGCCGTGATTTTGGGAAGTCAAAGAGATGATGAGTTCTCAGTCGATCAATAGCCGGTTAACGATCAGAATTGTCATGTTCAGTTCGTTTGTCACCATATTCATCACGGCGTTTCAGCTGTACTCAGATTATGTGGTGGCCAAAGAAAGCATTCAGGTCAGCCAGAAATATATCTTTACTTCTTATAAAGACGCATTAGAAACAAGTTTATGGGTGCTAAATAGTGACCTAATTGAATCTCAAATCAATGGCATTATTAGCATCCCTGACATCAGTTATGTGCGTATTGAAAGTTCTAGTGGTGAGAATTGGGAACTGGGTGTTAAGCAAGAAGAGCATATCCTTCAACAATCATTATCATTAAAGCATGCATACATTGACCAAAAATACATCACCATAGGTAAGCTTATTGTTCAGTCCGATTTATGGTTGATTTACAACAACTTGATTGATAAAGCGTTGTTGATTTTATTGTCCAATGGGCTGAAAACCTTCATTGTAGCGGGCTTCATCATCTACTTGGTTAATTCGTTGGTGACACAGCCATTAAACGAAATGCGTAAGTACCTAAAAGAATTCCAGTTTCAACAAAATAACCCGCCGATGATCATCAAAAGAACGGCTACAAATGATGATGAAATAGACTTCATGATCGCAACAGTCAACAGAATGTGTTTAGAGCTGTCTTCATCTTATGCGATTGTTGTGGAGTCACAAAAGCAATTGGCGCGAGCCCTAGATGACAAACAGGTATTGCTAGAGCAAGAAACACGGTTTAAAGAAGACCTTGAGGTGATGGTCAAAGAACGAACCCAAAAGCTTGAAGACACCTTACTTGAATTGAAAGCGACACAAGCCAGTATGATCGAAAGTGAAAAAATGGCTTCGCTTGGGGCTTTGGTGACAGGCGTTGCTCATGAGATAAATACGCCGCTTGGTATCTGCATAACATCGAGCTCATTTGTCTCTTCAGAAGTAGAACAGATCTTAAGAAACTATGAAGCCGGGGAATTACAGGAATCGACATTTACTGAATCGATGAGCAACATTTCTAAATCGGTTGAGTTGCTTGTTTCTAATTTACAAAAGTCAGCACTACTGGTTTCAAGTTTTAAACAAGTGGCGGTAGACCAAAGCGATCGCTCCATCAGCAAGTTTTTCATAAAAGAGCACCTTGATAAGCTCATGCTTTCGCTGTCACATGAGCTAAGTAAACATTATGCTGAAGTTGAAGTTAAGTGTGATGACAAGCTTGCGATTGAAAGTTACCCAAGTGCCTATATTCAGATTTTCACTAACATGGTGAGCAACAGCTTGAACCACGGCTTTGAAAATTGGGACAAAGAACGACGTATATTGATCAATATCTATAAACACGATGCAGACTTAATCATTGACTATCGAGACACGGGTAAAGGGATCCCTGAAGATGTTAAGGGAAGGGTGTTTGAGCCGTTTGTCACGACAAAGCGGGGGATTGGGGGGACAGGACTAGGCGCAAACATCATCTACAACACGGTATCCCAACTATTGCATGGAAAAATCGAGTGTTGTGATGAGAATACAGTTGGCGCTCGCTTTATTATTACGGTTCCATTAGACGTTGTCCCCTTAGCTGAAGCCAACGGGTAAAAGATCAGCTTTCGATGTTTTTTACTTCGTTGATTTCAGCAATTTGTTCGCCATTCCATATCATTTCGACGAGATGACCTTGAATGACATCTTGTACGGGTTTTGGTGTAAATAAAGCCCAGCACATACCACCTTGATGACGAACAGACGGGTATTGCACCGCTTGAAAGCCATCTTTCTTTAGATCTTTTGCTAACTGTTGTGAGGCGCTGTAATGGTTGGGGTCTAAAATACTTTTGTCATTAGGTTGAACCAGATGCACTGGGTTAGGGCAATGAGTGACAACTAAGCTCCTGAACAAAAAACGGTCATAGGCAAGCCCTTCAACATTTGCCCAGTATTTTTGTTGATGGTGTTTTACTTCCTGAACCGCGGTTTGTTCTGTATCGGCGACATATAACGCACCAAAAAAGCCATCATTAAATCGTCCACCGTTTGGATTGATATGGGTAAATGGACCCACCGCATAGCTTCTGCCACGTTCGCACTGGTAAGGAATGTCGTTAGGATCAATCAACGCAATATCGCCAACTTCGTCTCGTAATCTTGGGTTCGTTAAGGCTTGAATTGCGTAGAGTATTTCAAAGTCTTCTGGGTTAGCCACGGATTCAAATAAATCGATTGGTGGGTATTTGGTATTCACCAATCGATGACTTGTCAGCGTACTTTTTTTATTTTTTAACCCCACAAACCACCTCGCAAAGCATCGATACGACGTGCTACTTCATAGAGATCAGCAAACTTGCCACTGGTAATAATTTCGAGCGGCGTTCTGCCTGCGAAAAAGTCGTTGTGGTTCTTCATCGTCATAAAACCATCGACGTTGGCAGGATTGCTGAACACAATTCGTAAGGCTTGATGAATGTTCAAAATATAACTCACTCGCTCAAGCTGATCATCGCTAAGTTTTGTTGTTTCTGGGTTCGCCTTAAATTTATGGTAAGACGATTTAGATAACTTAAGAATATTTTGGCTTTGTTGTGCGCTACACCCCCAAGATGCAAGAATATTGTCCGCTGTTTTAAAGCCGACCATTGCGACAGCTTTAGGGTTGTAACCGGTATCTTGTGCAAGGCTCATATTTGAATCCTATTTGGGAGTTAATTGTTAATTTAGTCTATAATTGGACATTTGTAAATCATTAGGAATTATCTCCTCATAAAATTAACAAGCTTTCCTTTTGCCTAACTATTGTCTTACCATCAATTCTTACGGGAGCTGCACAGGATGATGGTAAGAATTATCGGGTATGCTTACCAAGAATATAAAAGTGAATAGGAAAGGAATAATGCGTTTTTTAATAGGCGATCTGCATGATGCAGAAGAAATTAAAACGTTATTTACTTCAACGTTTTCAGATTCTGAAGGCGAAGGTGAAGGTAAACTTATTGGTCAATTAGCGTTAGATTTGATAACAACAACAGCCAAAAGCGAATTGCTAGCGTGCATTGCGAAAGAAGAAGATAAAATTGTAGCGTCTATTTTATTTACGCAGCTTGAATATGAAAATGGAGAGAAACCTTTCTTGATGGCTCCCGTTGCCGTTCTAACGGAATATCAAGGTAAAGGAGTAGGACAAGGATTAATCCAATTTGGTTTAACTCAGATGAAAGAAATGGGAGTTAAGCTGATATTTACTTATGGTGATCCTAGTTTCTATTCTAAATCTGGCTTTCTACCTGTCAGCGAAGAGGCATATCCAGCACCTTATAAGTTAGCTTATCCTCATGGATGGCAAGCCAATTTACTTACCGATAATGGATTGGAATTGATTAAAGGCACTCCTTCTTGCGTAAAAGCTTTCCAAAATCCAGCTTTATGGTAGTCGATTGAAAAAGAAAGCCCGCAGTAAAATGCGGGCTCTGATGTTTATTAAAGTAGCGCTGGGATACCCGGCAACTGACCAACCACAGCCAGTGCACCGACACATACAATAACGGCGGCAAGTGGGATGCCCAATTTGTCAGTACGTGATAGAGCCGCACTGCGTTCGTTGTTGCCAATAAGGCCCGTATTATCGAGTAGCATGGTGATGGCCCACCCAAATACTGGGTTTACCAATGCACACGCAAACATACAGATACCGGCACTTTGCGAGTTACGTGCATTACGGACCATTTGCATACCAGCTTCAAGCAATGGTAGGAAAACACCGACGAGCAACGCAACACGTAAAACTGGTTCCCACATTGCTAAGTCCATAGGATAGCCAAGTACTGCAGCGAAGATACACAACACACCGGTTAATAGTGCGCCGCCCGGAATAGGGCGTTTTGCGATGGCAGCAGGGATCATGTAAGTACCCCACGAAGAAGCAAGGTTACCCCCACCAAGTCCTGCACCAATGATCTGACGAACTGAACAAACAGTCATGGTGTCATCAACATCCATCAATGCACCTTTTGCACTTTTCGGGTAGTTCAGTTCTTGGAATACACGGTGACCTAAGAAATCAGGTGACCACATTGCAACAGCTAAGATTGCGAACGGAATAACGGCAATGTAGTGTTCTAAGTCCGGCCATCCAAGTTGCCAGCCAGTGTCTTCGCCCCACCAGTAGAATGGGCTCATATTGGGTAAGCCTGGTTCTGTCGTGAATTCAAACGGCACGCCCATCATGTAAGAAACGATACCTGCGACAAGTGAGCAGAGCGGTATCGCTAGCCAGCGTTTCTCGATCTTTGCAAGGTACGCATAGATAACAATGGTCGCAGAGATAACAACAAAGGAGACTGACTCCATCCCGGAGGCAACAGACCACGATTCAAACTTGCTCAACTGGCTAATCAGGCCCACGGCACCCAAGTAAATTAAAAGGCCGCCACGGACACCTTCACCTGTTAGCTTTACCAGTTTTGAACCGCCTTTCGTTGCGCTGAGAATGAGACCAAAAACACCGACCATGATTCCCAAGGCAAGTGGATGGCCACCAGCGGCGGCAACAAGAGGGATCAATGGGATCATAGGGCCGTGGGTACCGGCGAGGTTGGTGAGTGGGTTTAAGATTGCTGAGAAAAAGATAACAAAAAGCAGGCCAGCAATGAGCAATTCAAAACGTACGTTTTCCGCAACAAACTCAGGGGAAAGTCCAAATTGTGCTGCAAAGGCTGCGACCATGGCCGTGACCATAACCACTTTACCAATGGTTGCGGCAATCGCAGGTACCCAGTCTTCTATTTCAATGCCGTAGTCACGTTTAGGTAAATGGATACTCCAACGCTTTAACTTTAAGATTGATAATTCATGCTCTAAGTATTCCGATCGTGTTGAAAACTCGTTCGCCTTGCGGCGGCGAGCCTGGTAGTCCATTTCGTCAACTTGGTTCATTGTTACTCCGTAATTATAATATGTACTGATGATATATTTATTATTACTGAAGTGAATAATGAACATTATTGATATGAATCAGTATTGAAAATTGACACGATTAAAAACTTTAATTAAGTCGATCTACCGCACATTTTTATTTAGATTTAATATGAAACACAGTTAAATGCATTTGTATGAATTATTTATTTGATTAGGAATAAAATGATTTCTAAAGAATATTTACTCTATTTAAATATTATGTGAGGAATGAAAGAATAACCAAGCATCCTTAACTTGTTGTTTTTATTGATAAAACTCTCTTGCGTGTAGGCGGCTTAAATTTCGCTGTATATAGGGGGTGATTTAGTTATGTCAGGTCGATTAATAGAAGAACGCTGAATAACTTATAACGATATGTAATTAGGTTTATGTGTGATTAATTTCATTTCTGAAATTTAAAAAATAAGCCCACAATAATTGTGGACTTATTGGTGTGTAGATTATTTTTTAAAGCTAAATGAGAAGAACTCACTCGTTCCGTCATCATTATCGCTTGCTAATACACCTTTTACTGAATGTGAGTCTTGTTTCTGAATAGCGATGGACTCAACTTTGGTGATAACACGTTTGTTATCTTTCAGAAGCGGGATTAAATTATCAGTCAAATCAAGTGTTTTACTTGCATCTAGATCACTGAGTTTTACTTTACCCACAAAGCTGCCAAGAATTTCACCATCGTTATAAGCATCACCTGTTGCTTCGATAGAAGCGGTTAGCAGCAGACTGTCTGCTTCATCCCAATATTCAGCACCGGATAAACCTGCTTCAAAGCCTTTTACGACAGGGAGCGTAACATGGTAAGCCTTGATGCCTTTCAGCTGGTCTGTTTGGCCTGCTAGATAAGCTTGAAAACCTTCCAATGGAATGTCGAAAATTACATTTGAGCCACCGTTGCCGCGGTTAATGACAAAGGCAGAATCTTCAGAGGTTGCTAAACCTTCGATGTTGATCTCTTGATCGGCGTTATATCCAGCCGCCGTACGTAAGTTTTTATAAAGTGCTTTTAAAGAGCGTTCGGTTCTAACCAGACCATCGTGGCTGATCACAAAAGCCCATTCACGTACATCCTCTTTGCTGCCTGAACCCAACATAACGAATGAATCGCGGCCGTTAACTTCAATGTTATCTAACGCTTCGAAATCTGGTTTCACCTTTTTCACAATACGACCATTGTCACGGACAGGGTAGTGCTTGATCATCTGCTTTTGCTCAATCTTGAAGTCATTATCAAGTTGGTATAGCCAAGGAGAATCATCACCAACTGCAAAAATCTGATTGTCAGTGACAACAACACCAGAAGCAGAAGGCAAACCTTTGTTTAGAGTCGGTTGAGAAAAATCCAGCGTCGCTGCGTGGACAGCTGTTGAACAAGAAAGCACGGCTCCAACACAAAGTGCTAATACATTACGGTTCATTTAAATTTCCTTATATGTAATTAAATGCATTCGGAAATTAGCATGGCAGACGGTAACGGCAATAGAGATGTTTTACTAAATTTGAGCTTGATCGAAGAATAATACTAACCGTTTTCATGAAAGTTTTATCTATGTTTACAAGAGGTTACTAGCATGAAAAATCAAATGAGATGGTTTATAGGTATTTTTGTTTAGTACTGATTTATCAGTCAGTAGTGGAATTTGTAAATTTGATCACAAAAAGTGGTTATTTTTTGCTCTAACATGTAATACAAGATGTAAGGAGATGAATACAACAAATGACAAGCTCAAAATCAACGTTGGCTGTTAATAAAATTGTTTACGACATATTAAAAGAGAATACGCCCGCAGGGATGAACCTTAAAGGAGAGAATGAACTGGCGCAAAGTCTTGGTGTATCAAGAACTTCGATACGAAGTGCATTACAAACCATCGCCAGTAAAGGCCTTATTACAATAATGCCAAAAGTGGGTAGCGTGGCTAATACTCCAGATAAGTGGAATTGGCTTGATCATGATGTACTAAGGTGGGTGTCTGAATATCGCGCTGCAGCGACATATATCCCATATTTGCTTGAAGTTCGTTTGATGGTTGAACCAAATGCTGCGGCATTAGCTGCGCTAAAGGCAACGGGCGAAAATCTGGCTGCACTCGAAAGAAGTTACAACCGAATGGCGACAGGGTTAGATGATAACGACCGAGAAAGAATTAATTCAGGGGATATTGATTTTCATAAGCAGCTGTTGTTTGCCACTCAAAACCCATTTCTCATATCGTTAGGGGATGCGCTCACAACAGCTATGAAAGTGTCGTTTGCTGAAACGTTGGAACAAAACGTCACGTTAAGCAAACCCGCCTTGCAGCAGCATTATCGTGTTATGGATGCAGTTAGGATGCGTAACCCTGAGCTAGCAAGAGAAACAATGCGCGATATTGTTCTAGGAGCAATAGAGAAAACGGTTAAAAGCCAATCGGGTACAGAATTCATTAAATAATCACATGCAGGTATACCCATGATGTTGAGGTCACCTGCTATTTACACGAATTACTTGTATTACAAGTCTCTTATTTATGTAATACATCTGAAAGAGGTTAACAATGAACTGGATCGCCGTGGATTGGGGCACAACAAACTTCAGGGCATTTCTAATGACGTCGGAAGGGGACTGTCTTGACAGAATTAGCGCTGAAAAAGGGTTGCTTTCGATCACTCCAGAAGAATATCCCGATGTGTTTGAGCAGTTAACTCGCCATTGGACTGAAGAATATGGCCCGCTACCTGTACTGATGGCTGGCATGGTCGGCTCGCAACAAGGTTGGCGTGAGGTGCCTTATGTGTCTGTGCCTGTTGATGCGAAAAGCTTAGCGAAAGATATCGAACTGGTGGACCTAAAAAACGGCGGGACCGCAGGGATTGTATGCGGGGTGACATGTGTGAATAAATTTGGCATCGCTGATGTGATGCGAGGTGAAGAAGTACAACTTGTTGGCCTGCAAGACAAACTGAAAAGTGATTTTTTTGCTGTACTTTATGGAACCCATAGTAAGCATGCTCATTGTGTTAATGGAAGGCTAAGCCGCTTTTCAACCGTAATGACCGGAGAGTTGTACTCATTGTTAGTTGAACACAGCATTTTGGGTAGAGCGTTACCGAAACAGCTTTTCGACAAAGAAGCATTTGTAACTGGTGTCACTACTGGGTATCAGCATCCGCTTAATCATATTCTATTTAGTGCGCGAACCTCGCGGCTGTTTCGCACAATTGATGAAACCCATGTGGAGAGCTATCTATCCGGTTTATTGATTGGCCACGAGTTTTCTCAAACAGAATCAGGTGAGAAAGCTTATCTCATCGGGTCAAAGCGACTCGCAACTCACTATTCTCTTGCACTGACGCATTTGGATCTCGAGCACGAAATTATCGATGGTGACGAATGCTTTTTAGCAGGAATGACACATATTTTTCTACACGGTGGCGTTAATGAATAACAACAAACTGGAACAATGTAGTTGGTTTAATGAGCTTCCTCTTATCGCCATCTTGAGGGGGATTGAACCTGAAGAAGTGATCGCAGTAACGGAAGAGTTATTGGATGTTGGCTTTCGTTATATCGAAATTCCACTGAACTCACCGCAAGCACTTAAAAGCATAAGTCTCGTCGTTGACAAGTTTGGCGACCAAGCTGTGGTTGGTGCGGGGACGGTTACCAGCATTGAAAAACTGCTTCCTGTCATTGAAACAGGGGCGAAATTAATTGTTACGCCGAATATGAATCCTGATGTGATCAGAAAAGCGAGAGAACACGACTGCGTGATCTTTTCAGGAATTCAAACACCTACAGAAGCATTTACAGCGCTAGAGTGTGGCGCCTCAGCGCTCAAACTTTTCCCGGCAGAACTGATTCAGCCGAACGGCTTAAAGGCCATTCGGTCTGTATTACCTCCTGAGGTAATTTGTTGTCCTACAGGTGGTATTGATGCAAATCCAGAGCAAATGCGTGCTTATGTTCAAGCGGGCGCAAATGGTTTTGGCTTAGGCTCTGGTTTATATAAGAAGGGGTTAAACCTCTCACAAATTAGAAAGCGCGCACACGCGTACCGTGACAGTTGGATGTCTATATAATGTGAAACAAAAAAGGTAAACCTATGAAATTACATAAGATTGCTGCACTAATGAGCGTTCCTTTAATGGCTATGTCTATGCAAGTTCAAGCCAAAAATATGCGCATTGGTATCGGTGTTCCAGAGTCCCATTTTGAATACGCTGCGATGCAGAAATTTGAAAAACATCTGGAAGATAACACTGATATTGACGTGACTATTTACCCAAGTAACCAGCTGGGAAATGACCAAGAAGCGCTTGAGCAGATCAAGTTCAATGCGGTGCAGATGAATCTCCCTTCTCCTGCTGTACTTGGCAATATCGTAAAGGAATTCAACATTTTAACCTTACCGTTCATTTTCCCTACTGAAGATATTGCAAATCAAGTTGTCGATGGTGCTTGGGGTCAAGAGTTGTCTTCTAAATTGGCGAAAGCTGGGTATGTGGGTTTAGGTTATGGCAACTTTGGTTTTCGTCATGTAACCAATAACTCTCGCCCCATTGAAAAGTTAGCAGATTTTGATGGTTTAAAACTTCGCACTATGCAGAACAAGGCGCACCTTGATGCGTTCCGTGCGTTAGGTGCAAACCCGACACCAATGGCATTCTCAGAGCTGTTTTCATCATTGCAACAAGGCGTGGTGGACGGACAGGAAAACCCTTATACCAACATTTATTCACAACGCTTGTACGAGGTACAGAAATACGTTTCAGACACTGGACACGTTTACTCATGGGTTGTCTTTGTTGTTGGTAAAAAGTTTTATGACGGGCTAACTGCAAAAGAACAAAAGACAATGCAAGAAGCTGCGCGAATGGCGATAGAACACATGCGTGTGTCGGTCAAAGCACAAGATGAGAAATCGCTGCAAAGTATGATTGAGGCGGGCTTAACTTACACACCACTGGCTCCAGAAGTGAAAGCAGAAATGCTACAAAAAGTCGCGCCTGTCGTTCAAAAGTATGCCGACAAAATTGATCCTGAACTCTATAAAAAGCTGACAGAAGAAGTCGCTAAACTCAACTAAATACGGGATTGTTGGGCCGTGCAATGCGGCCCTGTTTTATAAATGTGGTGTCTATATGGATGAGAACAACAAATCATTCTGGGACAATTTTGAGGAGTACATTAGTACCGTCCTTTTTATTGCCTTGATTGTTCTATGCTTTTTACAGATTTTATTTCGATTCGTTTTTAATTTTTCGCTGTCATGGACCGAAGAGCTCTCGCGTTATGTCTTTATTGCGCTGGTGTATTTTGCGGCGAGCCTCGCCATCATAAGAGGTGCCCATGTACGTGTGGAAGTGATTGATGGTTTCGTGAAGGGAACACGAAAAAAAATTCTCGATTCGTGTATCGACTTATCGTTCGCTGCTTTTATGGTGTGGATTGGTTATTACGGCTTAGAGATCTCCGTTGATGCGCTAGCTATTGAGCAAACAACGCCAGCACTTGAATGGCAAGCTGGCTGGGTTTACGCCATCGTGCCCGTTACCTTTTACCTCATGGCCTTGCGGTTACTCCAGCGCGTCTATCGTCGAGCAACTGGCAAATTAGAACATGAATATGCGTTAAATGAAGCGGAAGAAGCGTTAAATAAAATGAAGCAAGATAAGGAGAACCGCTAATGGATATTTTCCTGATCTCTATGTTGGTATTTTGCTTGCTGCTGTTTATCGGCATGCCAATTGCCATCAGTATCGGTATGTGTACGGCGTTTGCACTGCTTTTGGCTGACATTCCAATGTCGTTTATTGCGCAAACAGCCTTCACATCGCTCGACTCATTTACTTACTTGGCGATTCCAATGTTCATCATGGCAGGGTTTGTGATGGAGCGGGGCGGACTTTCCGGTCGCATTGTTAACTTTGCAGCCAGCCTTATCGGCCGAACTTCTGGCGGCTTGGGTATTGTGACTGTTGTTGCTTGTATGTTTTTTGCCGCAATATCAGGTTCGTCACCTGCGACCGTTGCTGCCATTGGCTCCATGATGGTGCCGTCAATGATAGAAAAAGGCTACAACCGCCATTTTGCTGGGGCGTTAACGGCCTCTGCTGGGTCATTAGGTATTTTGATCCCGCCATCAATTCCAATGATCATTTACGCGGTCACAGCAGAAATTTCAATTGGTGATATGTTCTTAGCAGGCTTTATTCCCGGGGGCATGATTGGTTTAGGATTGATTGTCGCGGTTTACGTTATCGCTAAACGCCGAGGGTATCGAGGGCAAGATGAAGCATTTTCACTCGCAAAAGTTAAAGAGACCTTTTTAGAAGCCAAGTGGGCGCTACTAACGCCAGTCATCATCTTAGGAGGGATTTACTCCGGAGTGTTTACGGCCACGGAAGCCGCTTGTATCACCGTTATCTACACTTTGATTGTAAGCTTCTTTATTCATAAAGAGATGACTATTGCTGACTTAATACCTACGGTATCTAGAGCGGCTCTAACGACGGGGTGCGTTATCATTATCTTGGGGTTTGCGACGGCATTTGCTCGGTATTTAACAATAAGTATGATACCGCAAATGATTGGAGAGGCGATTCTTCAATTGACTGACAACCCAACCATCATCTTGTTGATCTTTGTTGCGCTGATCATGTTTACCGGTTTGTTTATCGAAACAGCAGCTCAAATCTTAATTTATACACCACTGTTTTTGCCAATTTTGGTCCAGCTTGGGATCAGTCCTTTCCATTTCGGCATTATCTTAATTGTCGGAACTGAGTTAGCGCTAATTACACCACCTGTCGGGGTAAATTTGTTTGTTGCAAAAGGGATTACCGGCTCTTCCATGGTCCAATTAACACGCGCTGTCGTTCCTTTCTTGATCAGCATGTTGTTGGTGCAAATTGCGCTCGTCTTTATGCCTGGTGTCATCACCTTCTTGCCTGAGTTATTTAAATAGAATTGTGTAAGGTTTCGATTTATGAAAATTATTGGTTACGAAAAGTTCATTGTGGCACCTCGCTGGGGATTTCTAAAAATAATGACTGATGAAGGTATTGTTGGGTGGGGTGAACCTTGTCTCGAAGGGCGTACCCACACCGTTCATACCTGTGTTGATGAGCTTATGGAGTATCTGATTGGCAAAGATCCAAGGGATATCGAACTGCACTGGAACTATTTACACCGGTCTACCTTTTACCGAGGTGGCGCAGTAATGATGAGTGCATTGTCTGGAATTGATCAGGCGCTGTGGGACATTAAAGGCAAAGAGTTAGGCGTTCCTGTTTATCAGCTTCTTGGTGGTAAATGTCGCGACAAAATACAAACTTACTCGTGGATTGGTGGAGATAGGCCAGATGATGTTGTTCGAATGGCAAAAGAGCGAAAAGCACTTGGCTTTAATGCCATCAAAATGAATGGTACTGAAGAGCTCAACTATATCGACAATCATAGCAAAGTAGATGCTTTGCTGGAGCGGGTACAGAGTCTTAGAGACGCAATGGGTAAAGACTTTGGGATTGGTATCGACTTTCATGGTCGGGTACATAAAGCCATGGCGAAAATCATGCTTAAAGAACTTGAGCCGATGCGACCAATGTTTGTTGAAGAACCCGTACTTTCAGAGCATTTCGATTGCATACATGAAATAGCCCAATACGGAGCGATCCCGATTGCAACAGGGGAACGTTTGCATTCTCGTTGGGATTTTAAAGAGCTGTTGAACAAAGGTGGTGTCGATATCATTCAACCGGATATTTGCCATTGTGGTGGGATCACAGAGCTAAAGAAAATTGCTGCCATGGCTGAAGCGTATGATGTTGCATTAGCGCCACATTGTCCGCTTGGCGCAATTGCCCTTGCATCGTCTGTTCATATCGATACGAACTGTCAAAACGCCATTATTCAGGAGCAGAGCATCGGCATGCACTATAACAAGGGCAATGATGTGCTTGATTATGTAGAAAATAAGGAAGTTTTTGCATTTGAAGAAGGGTATTGCCTGAATATTGAAGGGCCGGGACTCGGTATCGATATCGATGAAGAATTTATGCGAGAACAACATATCAAAGCGTTAGAGCAGCCAAAGTGGAGAAACCCACATTGGACGCATCCTGACGGCTCATTTGCGGAGTGGTAATTATGGCAGATTGCGGCTCGTGTGGTTCGTGCGGGGGATGTGCGACACACCATAATAAAATCCTGAAAACAGACGACGGAGCGCTTAAGCGTGCGTTATATAAGTCGATGGGGCACAGTGATGAGGCGTTGAGAAAGCCTATTATCGCGGTGGTGAATAGCTACACCAATGCAACGGCAGGTCATGCCAATCTTGATGTGGTTGGTGCTGAAGTTATTCGAGGTATCGAAGAGGCGGGTGGCACCGCGATGACGTTTGGCACCATCGCACCATGCGATGGTATTGCTGAAGGGCATCTTGGTATGCGTTATATCTTGGCTGGTAGAGAAATTATCGCAGCCTCTATAGAGATTATGGTTCGAGCGCATAACTTTGATGCCATGGTATTGCTTGGGTCTTGCGACAAAATTGTACCGGGTATGTTAATGGCGGCAGCAAGGTTAGATATCCCTGCAATTTTAGCTAATGGTGGACCAATGTATCCAGCAGAATACAAAGGCAAACATTGGGATGGCAATATTGTCACTGAAGCTATTGGTTGGAAAAAACAAGGGCAGATTGATGAAGATGAATTTCGCAAGATAGAAGATTTAGCCGAACCGACAATTGGCTCATGCACAATGTACGGTACTGCAAACACCATGTGTTGCTTATCAGAATCTTTAGGAATGACCCTGCCACAAACATCGACAATTCCGGCGATTCACCCCGAACGCTTAGAGGTTGGGTATCGAAGCGGCCAACGCATTGTTGAAATGGTTCATGAAGGGCTGAATGCGCGTCAGATCATCAATCAAAAATCGATTCATAATGCTATTTGTACGTTGCTTGCAACTGGTGGGTCTACGAATGCCATTATTCATCTGCAAGCGATTCATTATGAAGCAGGATTAGGTGAACTCGACTTAACGGTTTTTGATGAGATGAGTCGAAAAGTACCACTTGTTGCAGCGATCTATCCCGCTTCTGAGTATGATATGGTGGATTTTTATGAAGCAGGAGGCATTACGGCGGTAGAAAAAGAGTTGCTGCCCTTATTACATGGTGATGCGCTGACCGTTTCAGGATTAAAAGCAGACTGTTTGGAGCAAGTGCCGCATTCCACGAACCGAAATTTGATTAAGTCGCTTAAAGAGCCTTTTATGCATCAAGCAGGTGTTGGGGTGTTACGTGGTAACTTGTCTTTATTAGGTTCTGTTGCTAAACCAGCCGCGGTCCCTGAAAGCATGCATCAATTTACTGGTAAGGCAGTAGTATTTGATTCAGAGCAAACAGCAATCGACGCCATCATTGCCAATGAGATTAAAGCTGGCTCGGTAGTGGTGATCCGATATGAAGGAACTACGGGTGGTCCTGGACTGCCAGAAATGTATAAACCGATGAAGCTTCTTGAGGGAATGGGGTTATCGGAGAGTTGTGCGCTGATCACTGACGGGCGTTTTTCTGGGTCGAATCGTGGCTTGTTTGTTGGGCATATTTCTCCAGAAGCTTATGAAGGCGGCTTAATTGCACTGGTTGAAAATGGGGATTTGATTTCATTGGATCTAGACAAGAGAGAGATCAACCTATTGGTTGATGACGATGTGATCGAATTAAGGCGATCGCAATGGACGCCGCTCCATAAAACGGTGCCGTCCGGCTTCTTACAACTTTATCGTCAACGCGTGTCTTCCGCTGCAAAAGGAGCAATGTTGAAATGATCCAAGCAAATGAGATATTCGGTATCAACCCCATAGTAGCAATGCCATTCGATAATGAAGGTAGGGTTGATCTCACAAGCTTCAAGCAATTAGTTACACATTTGCTTACGACGGGCTGTCACGGCATGACCTTATTTGGTATCGCTAGTGAATTCTATAAATTAAGCGATGCGGAAAAACATCAATTAGCTCAAGTGTTTTGTAACCTGACAGCAGATACCTCGGTATACAGTTGTATTTCTGTGACCCAACATTCGACCACGTTAGCAGTACAGCAAGCTCGGCAATACCAAGAAATGGGCGCTGATTCTTTGATGCTATTGCCTCCATTTTTCCTCAATCCTAGCAATGAGCAAGTGATCCACCATATCCAGTCAGTATTGCAAGCTGTCGATATTCCCGTGTTGGTTCAATATGCACCCAACGAAACCGGAGTGCCAATTACTGCTGAACAAATGACTTTGATTACGGAAGGAAATGATAACGCCGTATTCAAAATTGAGTGTAACCCACCAGTGGATTACACGCGCGCTTTACTCTCATTTAAACCAGATGCCGTTGTGATGAACGGGTATGCAGGTTTGTACATGTTGGAGATGCTTAACAATGGCGGCAAGGGGGTAATGCCTGGGTGCTCATTTGTGGAAGTGTATTTGGCAATTTATGAGCATTGGGTTGTGGGAGATTTTGTTCGTGCTAAAGAGTTACACGACCAACTTATGCCTTATATTTCAAAATGGATGAGCCATTGTGAGTACATTATCGCTGTTGAAAAAATGATATTGAGGCGAAGAGGGATAATTTTGAGTGATCACTGTCGTCATCCAGATTTTGCGCTAAGCAATGAAGATAGAGATGACATAGAACGATTCCTCATTCAGTTTGATAGCTATTTAACTAAAAGATAAGTCACATCGATATCCAAGTCAGCAGACGGTAAATTCTCAAATTCGTGCAGTATTTGTTGATGACAAGTTGTTATCATGTGCGCACGTTGGCTTAAGCTAAAAATTTGCCGGGATAAATGATGTACAAAGGTAAGATCACAGAGTGGAATGACGAACGAGGCTTTGGCTTTATTACTGCGTCAGACAGTAACCTCAAAGCATTCGTACACGCATCAGCGTTCAAGAACACACACTGCAGACCACAACGAAACGATAAAGTTAGGTTTGATATAGAGCAAGATGAAGAAGGCAGAGTAAACGCGGTTAATGCATCAATGGTGGGCTTGGCGGGCATGCCATCTAAGCTGATTTTTGCTGCGATATTTTTACTGTGTGTTACGGCAACTGTTTTGCTCGACAAGAACAACATGTGGTTAGCTGGTGCATACTGGTTGATGAGTATTGTGACTTACATTTTGTTTGCGTTGGATAAGAAGGCCGCTAAGAAAGGCGAATGGCGCACGACAGAAAAGCGTTTGTTAGTGTCATCATTTTTATGTGGTTGGCCGGGTGCTTTGTTTGCGCAGCATATCACGCGGCACAAAACCCAGAAACAACCATTTAAAGCCTTACTGTGGATTGGCATCATTCTCAATGTCACAATTTATGCCTTGCTATTTACGCCATTTGGTCAATGGCTTGCAGCGAATTATCTGTGATAATAACGGCGACCATTATGGTCGCCGTTGTTTTAAGTTAACGACCTCGACCATCTACCATAACAATCAGTGTTTTAGTGATTATCGCCAGATCCATCATGATCCAGCTTTTCAATGAACTTAGTGACAATGCGTAGCTGTGGTCAAATCCCACCTTTCTTCGCACATCATCTATGCACGTATCATAACCTTGATTTACTTGAGCAAGCCCTGTGATTCCGGGCATTACGCCATAGGTTCTGTCTGCAAAATAGGGGATGGCCGTCTCTAATTTATGGTAAAAACCAGGGCGCTCTGGACGTGGACCAATTAACGACATTTCTCCTTTTACGACGTTAATCAGCTGGGGAATCTCATCCAAACGTGTTTTACGCAAGAAACGGCCAACTGGGGTGATGCGAGGATCATTCTCTGTTGCCCAAACGGCACCAGACCGAGACTCAGCATCCTGATACATGGTTCGGAACTTGATGATTTCAAAAAACATCATTTTTTCTGGAGTGGATTTCCCAACACGAAGCTGTTTATAAAATACAGGGCCTGTTGAACTCGCTTTAATCGCAAAGGCGATGAACGGCAGCAATGGAGATAGGACCAATAAACCACAAATTGCACCGAATAAGTCAAATAACCTTTTGGCAAGCCAGATTGATATTTGGGTTGATTTGTTTGCACTCATCGTAAGCTCCTTAACGATTGACTCGTGACCATTTACCGGATTCAAATCCCATCAGATATCTCAATCCACCAATAAGATTGGCGTAATGACCTGCGATTAGATAGGCAACTAATTGGCATGCTTTATAATTGAAAACATGGGGGAATAAAAAACTGACTAACGCGGTAGCATAGATAATGATTTGCAGCATTAATGCAGCCATAAAGAGTGGTTGCTCCATTAAGGCTACCGAACAGAACAAGCAAGCCAGCATTAAATAAGGGGTCATAAGCCTTAACCCTTTACCTGAGAAAAACGCGAATGCAACCCCTCGGTATCTAGGCAAAAATAACTTAGCTAGGTGTATTGCTTGTTGCATGTTGCCAGCAGAGATGCGTAAACGACGTTTAAAATCATTATCTTGACTCGTGGTTTCCAGTTCTACTGCTGCCATTCGTGCGTCATATTCAGCGCGGTAACCTTGTTTTACGATTTCCATCGGTAAGACAAAGTCATCGTTAATAGTATTTTCTGCCAATGGCGTGAAAAGATGAGAACGAAGTAAATAGAATGCGCCATGTGCGCCTAATGTTGAGCCGAGAGCAGCCTCATTTTGTTTGACTTGGCTTTGATAGTGCCAGTATTTTGCTTCAGTTGTTGTTTGGTCGCCAATAAAGCAATAATGGCCGTTTACCACACCCACTTTTTCATCATGGAAATGTTGTTCAGCGATCAAAAGGGCATCAATTGAGACCAGCGCAGAAACATCACTCAGCGCGGTTATATCACTAGAAATTGTTAGCATTTGCGCATTAATGACCGCCACTTTCCCTCGGTTATGCTCAAACTCACGAACTTCGAAATGAGTATCGCAGCAAATGGCTTCCTGAATCGTGTTTCTCGCGATTTCAGCCGTCTTATCACTGCATCCATCACACGCGATAATGATATCCAGTTTATTACGGGGATAATCAAGGGATGCAAGGTTACGGATTTTATCTGCAATCCAGCGCTCTTCATTGTATGCTGGTACTAGAATCGTGATGGAAGGGCGCGTGCGGTCAACCTTTCCACTGCGATAACCACGGCAGACATCATTGAATGTTTTATTCGGATGTCTGGACGAATACCAGCGTAGCAAAATGGGATAACCCACATGGTGGTAAATGATAAGAGAACCACTCACTAAGCAGATAATAATCAATAGAATTTCCATCATGCGGCATCCTCCGCAGCAATGGCTTCGTAAGCTTTGACCATTTGACGTATTTCATTGTTGTTTAGTACAAAATCGCGCGGTGACACGGTGTGAATTCTTCCAATTGCCTCTTCCAAGATCGCGGCCATTAGAGAAGGGCTTCTAGGTGGGATCAAAACACCAGTATGGGGGCACAAGGTTTCTGAACTGGCACCGACATCGGTGACTGCTGTAGGAATCCCACATGCTTGTGCTTCTAAAGGCGCAAGTGGAAAGCCTTCGGAACGTGAAGGGAGGCAAAAGAGATCAAGAGAGTGGTAGAAACTGGGCATATCAGAAACAAGCCCCAAAAACCGAACTCGGTTGCTAATACCAAGTCGTTCGGCTAAATGCATCAGGTTATGGTGTTCATCGCCTACTCCTGCGATAACAAGCATGATAGGTTGTGGCATGCTAACAAGGGCTCTGATCATGAGATCATGTCCTTTAACTTTTTCTAACCGCCCGGCGCAGCCAATAATTGGCCGAGAAAGCGGAAGGTTGTATCGTGTGCGTGCTTCTTCGCGTAGACCTGGAATAAATTTTTTGCAGTCAATGCCATTTTTAATCGTGGTGAGTTTAGGGTATTGAAATTGTTCATTGAGAAGATTAAAGACTTGATACGCATCGGCGACTAATGTCGGTTTCGCTAGCGCCAATACCCATTTTTGCAGCCGAACATGTTTGGGGTTATTTAAGTGCCAGCCATCGTGCTCTGTGTGTATTCTGGTTTTTATGCTGGCAAATTTAGCCGCGATACCGCCATAGACCAGTGGGCCAATATGGTGAGTGTGCACCACTTGAGGACGCAATTCTTTGAACATATTTTTTAATTGGAAAAGCGTTGAAAGCTGAACACCCGGTTTCTTATTTAAGAAAATGAGCTGGTCCCGATATTGTTCTAATTTCGGCCAGTGCCTAATTGCTTCATTTTTTGTTCCTTCCAAACTGATGATCAGTGTATGTTCCGGGTGTGAAGAAAAATTGAGTAAGTCCAGTGCAAGGCTTTCAAGCCCTCCTGGCGCCATACGTTGAACAACGTGGATCGTAGTAGGATGTGGAGCAGAAGATGTCTCAATACGCATAATTTCATCCCTTTAATCAGTTGACGATAGCTGAGTGATGCTTTGGACTTACTGCATGGGATGTGCCAATTTAAAATATCAATAAAAACAAATGGATAAAAATAAGTTTTGGGTGAATCGTAATTTGAGAACGGATTTGAAAGACAAACTGAGAAATGGGTAAGCTAGCAAGAGAAGGAACGCCCGTTCAAAGGCGTTTCAATGAGTGAAATTTTTAGTGCATTGGTTTTTTCCAAACAAGATACAAGACGAATACACCGCCCAATGCAGCGGTCACAATCCCAACAGGCAATTCTTGTGGTGCGAGAATAGTGCGGCTTGTAATGTCGCCAACTAACAGTATGACACCTCCCCATAATGCAACCAGTGGTAGTGCACGTTTATGTGTCATACCCGAAAAAGGTCTCACCAAATGGGGAACCATTAAGCCAATGAACCCAATCACACCAGTCAGTGCCACAATGCAAGCTGTGCAAAATGCGCAGCATACAAAAACCTCACTTCTTAAACGATGAACATTAATACCGAGTGATTGGGTAGTTTGTTCACTAACTAAGAGGGTATCCAACTCTCTGTAGCGTCTTAGGCTAAGTATGATGATGCTTAGCAGTCCTATCGCAGCAAAGATCAGGTTCTCCCAACGGGCCAAGCCTAAGCCTCCCATAGTCCAAAACAAAATAGAACTCGCTGCCCGTTGATCGCCAGAATAGATTAAGAAACTAGTGATCGCACCGAATAGAAAGGATATTGCTAGTCCACACAGGACGAGGTTGTTGTTCCCGCGTCTTTTTTGAAGCGTAAACAAGGTGAGTACAGAACATGCCGATAAAATACCGCCACAAAACGCCGCTACTGGTAGCGACCAAACACCCAGAGCATCTCCCAAATAAGTAATAACTAAAACGGCACCAACAGAAGCGCCTGACGATAAACCAAATAGAAATGGATCGGCGAGATCATTACGTGTCGTGGTTTGCAGTAATGCACCTACGGTTGCAAGCCCGGCTCCGGCAATGATGGCGAGCAGTGCTCTAGGGAGGCGTAGTTCAAGCAGTATGCGACTGGTCATGCTGGCATCTTCTTGGTTAAAGGAGCGTAAACCAGCAAAGACCTCATTTATTGAGATTGAAACTGCGCCACATTTTAAACTGAATGCAAATGCAAAAAGTAGGGCGCTTATCCCAAGCAACCATGCAAATTGGTATTTCGATAGCTTACTCAAGCGTTATTCTGCCTTTGCACTTGTAGGGAAAAACGCTTTAGAAAGCGTTTCTATTGCATCGATATTGGCAGGCCCGGGCGTAAGCTGTTCATAACGTAGTTTTACGTAACGCTCTGATTTAACTGCCGTGGTGTGCTTCATCAACGGGTGTTGTTCCAAAAAGGTCTTAAGTGAATCAGCGCCATGTGCCGTTTGATAATCCAATAAAATAATCACATCTGGGTTCTGCTTTGCCACATGTTCCCATGATGTTCGACCCCAGCTTGTTTCCATATCACCAGTCACATTGATGCCACCTGCTTGACGGATCATGGCATTAGGCATGGCATACTTGCCGGCGGTGAAGGGTTTATCTTCGCCGGAATCAAATAAGAATACCTTTGGGGCCGGGCTATTCGATTGGTTGTGTTGCGCTTTAATCGCCTGAATACGCGCTTGCCATTCCTGTACTAGCGCATCAGCTCTGTCTTGCTTATCAAAGATCATCCCCAGCTTCTGAATGTCATCGTAAAGCAAAGCCATGCTCGCCCCATTTTTTAACTTATTAGTATGAATGCAGCTTTCGGAAAGTATCAAAGTATCAATGCCATAAGGCTTTAAGCTTTGTGGTGTGACTTCGCCACCGACTTTCATTCCGTAATTCCAACCAGCAAAGAAGAAATCGGGTTTCGCAGCGATAAGGGTTTCGAGAGATGGGTATTTGGGCGAGAGTTCCGGAATGTCACCCAACGTTTTCTTAAATGAAGGGGACATCTTATACCATCCAGAGATCCCACTAACTCCAATCATGTCTTGTTGAAGCTCTAGTGCAAATGCCATCTCCGTCATATTGATGTCTTGAAAGACAGCCCGTGAAGGACGTTTTTCAATGACCAACGGTGTACCGCAATTGTCGATAGTAATGGGATAAGTCGTACTGGCAGCATTTGCAGCTGAAAAGGGGATGATAAGGGAGAGCAATACAGTGTTTTTCATTATGAGACTCCTATAGGTGAAAGATTCAGGTGAGAGGGGGCGGCTTCAAAATGATGTACCGCTCTGGGTATTTGCGGATGATTAAGTGTGATGACTCGCAGCCCAAACGTCGGCGTGATGAATTGGTCATTCATCACTTGATGTGGTGGAGCAAAGGTGACCATTGATTGATTGGCCATCAATAGTACTTTGTCTGCAAATGAGGTCACTAAAGGCAAGTCATGCAAAACAACGATCGAAGAAACACCTTTACGCTTGATGAGTGCAAGCAATTCAAACCGCGCTAACGGATCCAGATGGTTGGTTGGCTCGTCAAGAAGCAGTAATTTAGGTTCCTGTGCAAACGCTCTCGCAATGTTTGCGCGTTGCAGTTCTCCACCAGATAACACACCTACGCATTGGTGACTTTTATGTGATAAACCGACATCGTCAATCGCTTGTTTTACTGCTCGGTCATGTTCTTTAGGGCCACAGCAAAAAGTATGAGGGACACGGCCTAATGAAACGTATTCAAATACCGTCAAACGAGGATCAACATGTTCCTGCTGCGCAACCAGAGCGATCATTTTGGCCTTTTGGCTTTGCGTCAGATCATCGGTTGGAATGCCATTAAGTTGGAGCTGACCTTGTACTGCGTGATATTCGCCAAGAATGGTTTTGAGTAAGCTTGATTTACCACTGCCGTTAGGGCCAATGACGGCAATGCATTCACCATGAGCCACAGTAAACGTTGTATTATTAATCGCTCTCCATTTTAAGGGGCTATCAGCGCATAGTTGGTGAGCCGATAAGATTGGGGGCAATGAAGTATCCATTTTATGTTGAATTGCAATTGATATGTTATAACATAACATATCAATCTTATGTTTGTGTCAATAGTGTTCTAGTTGCGTAACCTGCTCTATGTTGAATTGTCGGAATCTGTAATAACAAACCGTCGTAAAAGATGAGTAGTGACTCGGTTAGCAAAGGCAACCTTGTTTTATTGAATGTTTAAACCTTGGGTATCACTGTAATTACAGGAACGCCCGTTATTTCTTCAAGCTGATCTCGACGACGGACAGAGGTATCGAACAATTCAGCTAAAGTGGCTAAACCAATTCCGAGTGCAATGCCGCCAACAAATCCAGCTAACACAAAAATGATGGCAGGCAGATTAGATGGAACACTGGGAGTGTAGGGGAGATCAATGATTTTAACCCGTTTGTTCTGCTCAAAAATACCAAGTGAGCCAGTCAATTGAGCCATTTCATAACGTTCAATTAATTCATCAAAGAGTTGGCGTTTGATCTGAACTTCGCGCTCTAACCGAAAGAGTTGCTTTGCATTATCACCGAAGCTTTTAGTTTGCGTTTCTAATTGCTCGATCATGCCACGCAAGCTCTTGGTTTCTTCACTTAAGGATTCATATTGGCCACGAACGGTTTGCAAACTATGCAGCTGAGTTACCAGTAGTGGTTGGATCTCGCTGATGTTGCCAAGGTTGCTGCTGGCAATATCCCATAATTGGTCTGTATTCATATTGGGCTGGGTTTGGCTCACTAAAAGGGCTCTTTCATCTTCAAGCCGAGTTAATTCTCTCTTTTTGGCTTGAACAGAACTATGTTGGTCTGTGTACTTAGCCTGTAGTAACGTCAGTTGGCTACGTATTTCAATGATTTGATCTTCAATACGACCGATCACAGGGTTTGTTCTGGATAACTGTTGGTCTAATGAACCTAAACTTTTTTTAACCCCAGCTAGCTCTGCTTCTTTCTCGGCAAGACTTTGCTTTAATACAGCGAGTCGAGTTAGTGTTTGTCCTTGCATTTCAGGAGTAACTGAAGCGTATTGGTTTTGGTATTCCGCCAATGCTGATTCGGCCAAATCCAATTCGTTTCTTCTTTTATCGATATGAAAGGAGAGGAAATCCCGCGAATCTTGAATTGATGAACGCTCAGGTGCTAGTAGCTGCTCAATAAAATGATTGCTAACAGATTCCAACAGTTCTTTCATTCCCTCAGGGTGGCGTGCTGAAAGTTGAATTTTGAGAAAGTCTTTGCCCAATTGGCTGATGGTTAGATTTGACGAAATGTGACTGATAACACGTTCAATTTCAGCTGGGGTCATGGTGTCGTTGATCAGTCCGCGCTCTTTAGCCACAGATTTCAACACATGGCGACTTTTAAGTAGTGTACTTAAGGCATTTAACCGTTCTTTGAGCATGGTCGATACAGCTAAGTCTTCCAGAAACGGGTTCATTTTGGCCGTTTCTTGAATCAACATACTGGTGTGTGCGTGGTAGGTTGTCGGTACCAATTTACTGATCACAAAACCCATAACCGGGAGAATCAACACCGGTAACACAATGAGATAGCGACGTCGCCACGCGCCACACAACAAAATTACAATTCTGAATTTAAGTTCGTTCATAAAAGCTCCAACAACCAATTCACAAAATGACTTCGAGACTCCCAGCTTGCATTAGAAACGATATTTTCCGGTAATTTGGGTTGAAGCTGGGCCGTAGTGAGCGTGGCACATAGGTCATTACTGTCAGAGATTAGATTTACATACTGTTTGTAGGGCTGTAGAGCAGGAAAATCCGTTGTGATGATAGGGGTTCTCGCTGCGAGATATTCCATCAACTTTAATGGACTGCAAGCACGAATCTGTGGGTTATCTTTAAACGGCAAAAGGCTAACATCCCAATGTTGGCTATAACAAGGCAGCTCGTGGTGAGGTTTAGGACCAAGGTAGAAAACATTTTCACGCTTAGGAAGCTTGTTTTGGTTGAGTTCGCATGGACCGATAAAGACAAAATCCCAATCAGGGCGTCGAGTGCATACTTGCTCCAACATGTCGTAATCCAGCCATTCCGATAAACTGCCATAAAAGCCTGCGACTGGTTTTCCTCGGTTGGGAAGATCACTGGCACGTGATGCAGGGCGACTAAAGAGGTCTAAGTCGACACCATGAGGTAAATGATGGGTCTTGCAAGCTGGAAACTTACGACAGATTTTTTCACTGGCACCAAGGATCAAATCTGCTTGCGACGTTAATAGGTGCTCGTGTTGTGCTACTACATGGTGATCCACACCAGCGAGAGAGGAGAAATCATCACCACAATAATAAACAACTGCAGATTCATCGAGATGCCCACACAAGTCAGCTGCTGTGGGGAGTGATATCCATAATAACGGAGCGTCTAATTGATATCGCTCCACCAAAGGTTTTAACTGACTAAGCATTAAGTTTTTCGCTAACTGGCGTGAAAACGTTGAAGCGGGCGCAGGGATGGTTTTTAAATTAACCACATGGATATCGCTCTTTTCAGCTACAGTACTGAGTTGATAGCCACCTTTTCCAAGGCCGCATAGTTTACTCATGGCGCGGGCAGCATCTTTCCAACATAGACGAGGCTGTCTTAATCCTATTGAGTTTACCCACAATACTTTTCGCTCTTTTGCTAAGTACTTAACGATATGTTGAGTACTCGATGGCAGTCCGCCAAAATCTTCTCCAAAAACAATTAAATCACGCATGGCTTAGCCCTCCATATGACGTATGTCGTAAGTGTTGCTATTGAGTTCTTTTAATACACGGGCGGGATTACCAGCCGCGATCACCATAGGAGGTAAGCTTTTAGTGACAACGCTGCCTGCTGCTACCACTGTGCCATGACCGATGGTGACACCTTGACGAACGGTCACATTGGTACCCAGCCAGACATCACGCTCTAAAATGATGTCTCCGATATGTCCATCGTCATCTCCAATACCTTCAGCACGAAGTTTGGGGTCTAGAGAATGGCCTGAATAGCCAAATAAGAAAGCACGACCTCCGATACGAACGTTGTCGCATAAGATGACTTTGCCTGCCACTGCAATTGTGGTTTGCCAACCGATCCCGACATTGTCACCAATAATCAGTTCAGGTTGCGTGGCGGCAGTACGGCCACTAAAAGTGGTATGGCCTGAAATACGACACTGGCTCCCCATATGAATCGAAAGAGGGCCGGAAATAAAAGGTAGGCCGCCATACAAATAGAGAGAATGTCCACAGGTGTTGAGTCTGCCTTTAAACGCGGGTGTGTAGATAAGAACTCTAGTCAATCCACCGATTAAATTGTTAATCGTCTTAACTACGGCATACGCAAACTGGTTATAGAACTTTGGCGTTGGGATATCGCACGCTCTGATGCGTTTTAACATCAAAAAGAGCCTGCGATAGCTTGGGTTTGGATTATCTTTGAGCCAGATTTTTACGTGATTTAGTTTTGTTGCCAACATACGATCACCTGAAAATTTCTTATTGGTGAACAATGGGTTTCACATATTATGCCAAGAGATAAATGATTTAAAATCAACTAGTTACTGGTTTGTTTTCTTTTTGATTTCGATGATTCTCATTCTGAGATTCAATTTGAACGATGCGTGCGACGGCGACAGTCAGTGCAGCGAGGATATAAATTGGCCAAGTAAAGCCTTGGGTTAAGAAAGTGCCTGAAACAATGGTGCCAATTAATCCGGCATAAACGGCGTAAGCGGTTGCTGCAACAAAAGGAGAAAGCTCAAGTGATGAATTTTGCAATGTTGAAATCGTATTGCGAGAGGTTTTGATTAATGAAATGATCATCGCAACGAATACAAATAGCCCCAAGAATCCGGTTTCAGCCAATACACCGAACCAAGTGCTGTGTACCGCATGGTTTAACCCATCCCAATGGGTACTGTAATAGAAATAGTTGGAATAGAAGTTATTTAACCCAACCCCAGTTAATGGGTTGTCTAATGCCATTCGATAGGCGGCTCCCCACGCATAAAGACGTCCCATCGCGGATTGATCGATACCGTCTTCAGCAGCCCCACCGGAAGCTCGATCAGATACGCCAGCCATGGCAAATAATGCTAAGCCTGCGATCACACCTAATGAGATTAAGAGGGCTTTTGATTTAATCCGTGTCATGGTGAAAATGCCGAAGACAGAGAGGCAACCGAGCAACCCACCTCGACTTTGTGTTGCGATCACCGCAGCAACCAACATCAATGAAGCAATAACACCAAGTAATCGAATGAAAAAGCCCAAATCTTTTGAAAAAGCAAGGCTGAGCGAAAACGCCAGTGGAAACATTAGCACCAGCGACAAGTCATTGGGATCACCAAGAATGGAACCGAGCTGCCTGCCGATGGTGACGCGTGAACCTTCTACCAACCCAATGCCATTCGCAGAATTAAACAAGGCAACGCCTGCAATTAAGACTCCTGTCAATACAATCGATACTGACGCTTTACTTAAGTTTTTTTCACTATTAACCAGCCAAACAATGGCAAGCGTCATCAACATGATCTTCCAATATGTGTTTTTAAAAGACTGAATTGCAAGGGCGGGGTTGGATGACAAAACCACACCAATCATCACCAATAACCAGAAAGCGGCAAGCCAACTGAGAGAGTGGTGCCAATAGATTTGGAGTTTCCGGCTAATAAGAGCGTGCCACATTAATGCAGAGAGAGCGCCTAAAGAGAGTAGCAAAGGTATTTTTAGAGGAAAGAGTACAGGAATAGCTTCGTGAATTCGGAAAAATGAGAAAAGGACAAACAGCGTAACAAGCCAGAAGGTTTGGCTCAGTACGAATAATATGCCAAGTGGTGCCATACACAGCACAACAGAAACGGCTGGATGAGGAACAAAGTACCACACAGCAGAAATGAGCAAGCAAGTTGCGATAGCGAAGTAGATTGCAGGGGCTCTATCTTGGCTATTCATAGTGTTAGCCAAATAGACGCTTAACCGCGCTAAAAGCGTATTGGTTTAATGAAATGGTTGGCGTCAGCCTTAACCAATAGGCGGTTAATCCGATGATAGTGGGTGCGATTACAACGCCAATCAATGAATGTATGGGGCTTACAATCAAGTGTATTGCCCAAACCGCAGCGAATGTAGTGATAAGTAAACTTAACGTGTGAATGTAATCATAAGGTAGCGTGATAAGTTGCTGAGACACATGCCAGCTCAAATACAATCTAACCAGTTGTGCTATGCCTACACCGAACAATACTCCCCAGATATGGAATGAGTGAAGCAGATAGATTAGAACCAATCCTATCGCCATGCTGATGATATTGATGACCAATAATAATCGCGTTTTGCGTGAGTATAAGATGCCAATATTGGTCAGTTCTGCCAGCTCTTTACATAATGCGATTGTGATGGTGGCTGCCACTAACTCAGCTGCGCCCACGTAAATCTCAGGTAACACCATTAGGATGAACAGCTTACTGATCCAAGCCACGCTGACTGCCAAAATGCAGAGGTAAACGAAACCATATTGATTGATGCGTGTGGTTTCGGCTAATCCAACATTGTCTAGGTAGTGGAAACGCTTTGGCATCCACCACATTCCAAATGGTTGCATTAGAATGCACATCGCTAATGAGAATTTGGCTGCAATGGCATAGAGCCCCAAGGTTTCGATGTCTGATGAAAGTGCAATAAACCAACGTTCGGCACCATTAAGACTAAAGGCAACGATGCCAGACAGCATAATGGGCGTCGAATAAGCGAGATATTTTTTCCATTGGATGTTGCTCGGCCAGATCAACGTAAAGCCATTGATCTTATGTAGGATCACAAAACGAACCAGAGCACTGAATACGCCAGTGGCAAAGATAAGAGTGACATCAGCAAACCAGAACAACACAGGTATAACCAATGCAATTTGCAATACCACAGTTGATACACTGATCTGAAAAAACAGTGTCGCTTTGTCTTTTAATCTGAGCCAACCAAGGCTGATTGCTAATGCACTTTCAATGGCAACGACCGTCAGTAAAAGAATAAGCTGGGTAGGTGATAAAAAAGGAATGTATTGATATGTGCTGACGGCCATCAACGTCAGTATTGTCACGAATATCAGCGAAACAATGAGGCTGACACTGTAAATCTCACTGACGATGGAAAACTGCTTGTTGTGTTCTTTTTCTGCCCCTGCAAAACGATACAGGTTTTCATGCATTGCCATTCCAACCAGTAAGCATGCAAAAACACTGGTGCTGGCCAACAGTTCTAACTCACCTAGTTGAGCGGGTGTCAGATAATTCGCCATTAATGGCAGCATAAGCAGTGAAATGCCTTTTGTAATGAACAAGCTTACGGCATACACCGACATATTCGTTAACGGCTGAAAGCGTTTGGGCAGTTTCATGCATCACCTTTATTGTGAGAACTTGCCATCAATGTGACGGTCTCTTTAGTGACGAGAGAATCGATAGTGTGTGCGATTTGTGAGTAGCACTGCGCTGAGCGATATTTTTGAGAAAACTCAATAGCATTTTTGCGTAACGTTAATCGTAAGTTTGCATCACATGCGGCAAGTAAAATTGCGTCACACAGTGCGTGCATATCGCCAGCTTTGTATTTAATACAATTCTTGTTATGTGTCAGAACTTGGTCCCAATAAGCACCGTCATCAGGGATTATTACAGCATGGCCAGCGGCAAGCGCTTCAAGGATAGATAACCCAAAAGGTTCATTGGTGCTGGTGGAGACAAAAATACTGCTTTGGGCTCGGATCTTGTCGAGATCGTTAGGCTGCTCGTACCAATTGACGCCTTTAAGATTAATCGGGGCAGTACTAACGGGTAAGGAAATGTCTTTTGGACGAATAAAGCAAACATTCGCTTCCAGATATTTTAACTTGCGCGTTTGTTTTACCGCATCAAGGAAGGTATCAAGACCTTTCCATTTGAGTAGTGAAGCGCACCAAAATAAGACTGGCTCTTCAGTGACCGAAGGTGAAGGCCAGCGTTGATCAGAGATGCCGTTGTCAAAAGAGCTTGTGGTTGTACGGTCAAAAAATTGCTGGATCTGACTTTGTACTGCGTTGGTAGAAGTCTCATGATGGCGATAATACCGTTGCAGTGCATTTTCCATGGTTGCACGCGCTGATTTAAGATAGAAAACCTGATCAGCAACCAAAAGGCTATGCCCGATAGATCGTGACGCTCCAACAGGACCATGAATGAACTGAATAACCTTTAAATTGAACACTCGCTTTAGCAAGTAAAGTGGCATGTCGACACCTGGACCAGAAGCGCCAATGGCAAAATCAGTTTTTTGAATTAAGCCCAGTTGAATCAGCAGAGTTAAGGCTTGAAAACCCTGCTTTAACCAATAACCAAGTCCATGCTGTTTCTTTTTAAGGGACTTTATTTCGGGTAAACGTACTACCTTAAGAGAGTGTGTTACCGCAAGAGAACTGTTTTGCCAAAAGGTTGGATCACTGGTAATGACAGTGAACTGACAGCGTTTGCTATCGCAAAGTGCCAGTGCATCTGAAGTGGCAATTTTCGACCCGCCAGTAAAACTGATGGGGTCATAGATTAAGCCGTGTATAGTCTTCGAATTAATCATACATCACCTCCCATTTAGATTGACTCTTTTGACAACGCTGAATTCGGTAGCGAGGAGTGAATTTGTCGTGCCAAATAGGTTTTGAGAGGTCTTAGGCTTCGCCACACAGATAAACTACGCGCACCATGTCCTGCGAGTAACTTGCAGTAAACGCTTTCAATGTTGCGAGCGTTCATCTCAATGGTGTAATGGTTCTGAATATGCGCTTTTGCTCTTACCCCCATAGCTCGAGCAGCACTGCGGTTTTTTACCACGGCACGCATGGCTTCAACCATAGGTTTGATGCCAGTATTTTTGTATAGAATACCCGTGCGCATGTGTTCGATAATCTCTGGGATTCCACCTTGGTTGGGGGCGATAATAGGTAAGCCAGCTAGAGCGGCTTCCGTTACTACCAATCCAAATGCTTCTTCCCGCGCACCACTAATGAAACAGTCGCAGTTTTTAAGCCAACCCAACACATGCTCTTGTTCACCAACAAAATGAACGTGTTGACCAAGGTGTAACGCTTCGGCTTGCTGCTCCAGCTTTTTCCTCAGCGGGCCATCACCGATAATTAATAGATGTGCATGAGGGTATTCTAACGTGACGTGACGAAGTGCGGAGAGTAGGCGATCAATCCCTTTTCTATGGATTAGTGAACCGACAGTAGCAAATAAGTAGCTGTTATTGCAGATATCCAATGTCCGTTTGGCCGGGACGGAATCTTGATGTGCTAAACGCTGGATATCCAAGCCATTTCGAATCACAGATAATCGTTCTAATGGATAACCATCTTCAATTAAATGGTCAGTGACGGCGTCACTTACTGCAATAATATGAGGAGATGAGTGTATTCCTAGTGTGATTCGATCTCTGGTTGGATAATCGGAATGTAACTGGGTCACAAGGGGTATGGACATACTTTTTGCTGCTCTACACATCCATTGACAAGGCGCTGCACTGTTAACATGAACAAGATCGATGTCAGCGCGTTCAATGTAATCTTTCGCGTTACGGATTAATGAACGCCATCCCGAAAAATCGTAACGAGGCGCTTTCCAACCAAAGAGAATGGGGAACTGCGATAACTCACTGTGAACACCTAGTTTTTTGATTTCAGCATGTAATGCAGGACTGTTAGTCCAAACGTAAGGTTGATACTGACGTTTATCCAAAGTGGATACGAGATCGATGAGGCAACGCTCACTACCGCGAATCCAGTCGTCACCATAATGTACAAATAAGATGTGTTTTACGTTCATTAGAGCATCCCTTGTTGTTCGCCTGATCTAAGAGATTGCAAAGTGAATGCCATAAATCGATTGATTTAACTTGTTGTTTTTATTTGCTTTGTTTTTATGAATAGAACTCAGGTAGGTTAATTCTCATTTTGAGAATCAGAAAGCGTGTTAGCGAGGAAACCTGCTGATGCATGTTTACGATAGATATGAGTAAGTTGTGGAATAACGGCGTCGACAGTGTAGTTTTTTTGCCAGGTATGCAGTGCTCGAATTCTCATCATCTTCTTGCTCGAATCCGATAACATAAACCAATGTTCAATGGCATTTCCTAATTCACGCCAATGCTCGACTAGGTAGCCATTAATGCGGTTTTCAAGAAGGGCGGGTAAATCACCCACTGAGGTTGCCATGACGATAATGCCGCGAGACATGGCTTCAAGTGCAGCCATAGGGAGACCTTCGAAACGGGAACAGATAATAAGAACACTGATATTTGGCCATACTTGTGCCATATCAGATTGATGGCCATGAAACTCTAAATTGCTGGGTTTTCTTACGTGTAGTGAAGCTTCCATGGGGCCTTCACCGTAACAATGAAATTTGTGAGTGGGTGAGGCTTTTGCGATATCAATAAATCGATCTGGCGCTTTTTCGTGGCTCAAGCGACCAACAAATGCGATTTGCAGTCCATGGGTCAGCGTTGGGTTTGGGTTGGAAACAAAGTTATTGAGTCGAAGTGAATGGCAAGGAAGCTTGCTTTGTATTTGCGAGCTGACAGCGATAACTTCGTTGGAAATAAAAGCGGTGCTACGGTCAATTAGGTCATAAAGCCATACTCTGCCTTTAGGAGTTTCACCGGCGTGAAAAGTTGAGATTTGCGGGGTATGTGTTTTTAGGTGGATCAGCTTACTTAATAAACTCGCTTTATAACCGTGGGAGTGGATAAGGCTAGGTTGATACTTTTCTACTGCCTTTAATAAACTCAGCAAAGGTGGAAGCCCTGTAAACTCCTGATTAAGATACAAGTATGGGATTCCACCTCGGTCTAGCTTTTCTTCTAATGGTGCAGGCTTTTCATAACGCGCAATAAAAATGACTCTGACTGGGTGGTTAAACTGTTTAAGCCCCAGAGATATTTCATACACATGGGATTCAATGCCTCCCATGGTGAGGCTATCTATCAATAACCAAATTTCATTAGGCTGGATTGCTTTCATCTTCTGCTTCCCAAGCCTGTTTTTTACGATAAACCGTTGAAGGGCTGAGTTCGAGTAAAACGGCGGCATTCAACACATTGCCATCACAATAATCGATTGCGCGTTGAATCGTCTCTCGTTCAATTTGCCACATTGGGCGAATCGGTGCATTGCTCTTTTCTGCAGAACTGACGGTTGGTTGCTCCGTTGGTTGAATAGGGGCTTGAACAACAAATGTTGCGGCAGTATTGCTCGATTGTGTTTTCGTTGTACTGCGCCCTTGGCGGTTAAGCATTTCCTCAGGTAGATGGGTTACTGAGAGCTTGGCTTCATTATTTAAAACCACAATACTGCGTATAATATTTTGTAATTGACGAACGTTACCGGGCCAATGGTAGCGTTTTAAAATCATGTCAGCATCTTTGCTGATGCTGCTGAATTTCTTGTTATCTTCTTTGGCGTATAGCTTTAAGAAATGCGTTGCTAGAGTAGTGATATCATTACCGCGCTCGCGAAGTGGCGGCATATTGATGGGCACAACATGTACGCGGTAATAGAGATCTTCTCTAAAGCGTCCTTCTTCGACTTCAACAAGTGGATCTCGGTTGGTGGCGCAAATAATGCGAACATCGACTTTAAGCTCTTTCGTTCCGCCTAGTGGCATAAAGGTTCCAGTTTGCAAAAAACGGAGCAGTTTTTTCTGCATTTCCAGTTCCATTTCACAAAGCTCATCAAGAAACAATGTTCCTCCATTTGCAAGCGAAGCTGCGCCTTTTCGGTCAGTTGTTGCTCCAGTAAATGCCCCTTTAACATGACCAAAAATCTCGCTTTCCATGAGATCTTTCGGGATAGCGCCACAGTTGATGGCGATGAATGGTTTATCTTTTCTAGGGCTTTCTTGATGAATAGCTTCTGCACAAACCTCTTTACCTGTGCCACTTTCACCAACGATAAAGACACTCGCATTGGTTGGGGCGACAGAATCAATGATTTTATACACCCCTTGCATCGGAAGGCTTGCACCAATAAATCCGTGGAAGCGGCTACGGTCAAACTTGTTTTCAATGTCTTCAACCAAGTGTTCTAGCTGCGCTTGTTTAAGGTGAACATTAATGGATGTTTTTAAACGATCGGCTTGGATAGGTTTTTCAAGGAAATCCTTCGCACCATTTTGTAATAAATTAACTGCAACATCGACTGAGCCGTGTGCTGTCGCAATTATGACAGCGGTTGGTACGTTATTTTCAACAATCCATTCGAGGATCTCTTCACCGGTCATATCGGGTAGTTTCAAGTCCAAAATAACCAATTGAGGCAGGTTGCGTTTTATAAAGGCAATGGCCTCTTGACCCGTCTCAACATGAAACAGGTCAAAAGGTTCATCTTTTACATATTGTTTGTACAAGATGGCTAATGAAGTGGAGTCTTCTACTAATAATACTTTGGCTCTCATACGTGTTTCCTTGTCATCTTGACGTTGACTAACGGTTTGAGTCTGGTGCCTCGACAAAACCTTGTTGTTTTCTTGTATCAATGGCTTTGAGCGACGCGTTTGCAACGGTTAGCAGTTTATCTTTTAATTGGTAAGCGAGTTCTTCTTTCCCCTGAAGACACAATGCTTCCATTTCTCTTGCGACCTCCGACAGCTTTCTGTTTCCAAGTGCGAGAGCTGAGCTTCCTAATGTATGTACTTCAAATTCCAATTTGTCTTTATCGTGTTGGTCGACGGCGACATTAATCGCAGCTAGCCGGCTTTCAGACTCTACAATGTAGTGTTCAATCAATTCAGGAATGACTGCAGCACAGGTGTCTTCAATCATTTGAACTAAAATAGTCTCATCAACGAGGTCATTTTTATCCATATTCGAATTATTCTCACTAGCTACATCATTAGTATTATCCAAGAACTCAATCTTTGGTGACTCTGTTTCTATATGCATGTTGATGAGTTCTTCTTGTTTATTTAAGAATAGATCCATTTTTTCAAGAAGTTGTGATAATCGAACCGGTTTTGATAAATAATCGTTCATACCAGATGCGAGGAATTGTTCTTTATCACCTGTCAGGGCATGTGCTGTTAGTGCAATGATAGGAGTATTTGCAATTGAAGGGTCGTCAAGCTTGCGGATGGTTTGGCACGCTTCCATGCCATCCATCAAAGGCATAGAGATATCCATGAAAATTAGATCATATTGGTATTTCTGAACTTGCTCCACAGCTTCAACACCATTGCCAACGAGATCAATATCAACGCCAGCATTTTTGAACATGTTTTTGATCACCAATTGATTAGCTTTATTATCTTCTGCTACTAGAATGCGAGCCCCAATAAAGTCACCATGCGCTATTTTAGGGACAGATAACGTTAGACTTTGATCAGCAATTTCAAGGCAAACTGTGAACGTGAATGTACTCCCCATATCAGGTTCACTGGTTACTTCTACACCACCATCCATCAGCTCACACAACCGTTTACAAATCGCGAGCCCAAGCCCAGAACCTTCTTGTGTTCGTGAGTAGCTTTGATCCACCATGGTGAATTCATCAAAAAGATAATCCATCGCATTTCTGTTAATGCCAATACCGGTGTCAGAAATACTGCAAGAGATAAGACAGTTATTTCCGTGGGTTTCAGCTGAGACTTTGACCGTAATACCGCCTTGTTGGGTGAACTTGAATGCGTTTCCAATCAAATTGTTCAGTACTTGTTTCACTCGGTTTTCGTCACCAATAACACCACTTGGCGTACTACCATCAACATAACAATGGAGGATAAGATCTCGCTGTTTTGCTATTGGGCCAAAGCTGTCTACCACGCTTTCGACACAATGGCGAAAATCGAAGGGTTTAGACTCTAAAAGTAGGGTGCTGGATTCCATGCGAGTAAAGTCGAGGATGTCGTTAATCACCGACAATAAAAAGTTTCCAGACTCGGTTCCTGTTTTGATGAGCTGTTTTTGTTCTCGGTTTAATGGTGTTTCTTCGAGTAAATTCATAATGCCTAGAACGCCATTCATAGGTGTTCGTATTTCATGAGACATCGATGCTAAGAAACGACTTTTAGCTAAACAGGCATCTTCAGCCTCTTGCCGAGCTTGCTTTAGTTCTTGATAACTTTTTGATAATTTGCCGGACATTTCGTCAAACGCACGCGCAACGTCGCCGAGCTCATCTTTTGAGTCGTCTTTTAACTGATATCCGGGGCCGCGTTCACTGACAGTTTTCGCCGCTTTAGTTAAACGAATCAAGCTTTTAGTTAAGTATGAACCGAGGAAAAGCGAAAAGATGGCGACCAAAAAAACTTCAACGAACGCGATACTAACAATAGATTGCTTTGCCTGACTGAGCATTTGATTGATGGCCGACGTACCAAAGCCCATGTCGATATGACCATAGACGGTTCCATCACTGACAATGTCGACGCGCTTATCAAATATCCCATCGGAAACGGCGTTAAGGTTATGGTCTTCTTCCATTTGTCTAGCGAGTAGGTCTTTATCTCCAGCGCACGCCATGTCTTTCCCTTGGCGAGTGATCCGAACATACAATAAGTCTTCCAAACTCATAATTTCATTGACCATGTCATCCAGCGTTGCGAGGTCAGTAGAGAGCACCGCATCTTTGGTGGCATGAGCGAACATGTTTGCTGTGGTATTTGCACGTTGAATCAAGTGCTTTTCACTTGCGTCAGATAGAAAAGACATGGCACTGAAGACCAATAACATCAACAACACAATCTCAATTGACGCAATACCTATGATGGTTTTTGCTCTGAATGACATAACGACCTCCTAGACAAACAAGTGCCTACGTATTAATTGAGTAAGTTGATATTCAATGACCGCACGTCTTGCCAATCGCTATCCGTTGCAGACTCAAACCCTTTGATTTTTAACGTATCAAGGATTGCTTGGTTCTGTTTGGTATCAGCCAGCTCAGTCAGTGCCTGCTGAACGAGCATCAAAACATCGACGTCCATGCGTGGATGAACCGCAATGGCATGCGGTGTATAACCTTCAGTCTGAAAAATAGGCTTAAGCTGCGAACGTGTTTCTTTATCTAGAGATTTGAATGTGCGGATCACACCACCTCCGGCCGGGAAAAAACCGCGCGCAACCGATAAATAAACAGAATCATGCGAACTAACATAATTGGGTGTAAAGTCGACTCCGGCTTTGATGAGGTGGTCACGCGTTAAGATGGATGCGGCAAAGGCGGCAGGAGACGGAAAAGCAAGGGTAGAATCTTTCAGCTGTTCTAACGATGTTATTCCGCTGTCTTTTCGTACCACGATGATGCCATGAATCTGTTTATCTTTTGCTTTCGCAATTGCTTTGTAGCCCGGGCTACTACTGAATGTGGTGTAGTGATAGGGGTTCATATAGGCAATGTCGTAACTGCCTAAGCGAAGCTGCTCTTCGAACGTGGGGATGTCTTTTGCTGTCGAAAAGACAAACTGATGTCCCGTTGCGTTTGAAAGATAATCTGTGATTGGCGTCCATTGCTGTGCAAGGCGGGTAGCGGATTGCTGTGGAACAACACCAAAGGTAAATGTTTTCCCCATAACATGGGTAGTAAAAGCAATAAGTAATAAGAGAAGCCATTTCATTGTGTATTCTCCTAAGCGGATTGGGAGAGCATTTCGATAGCCGTTAAGCGCCTTTCTATCGAAAGTCTAAGTTTCTGAGGAATTAACCGTAAACGACGTAATTCGCGAATGATTTCTTGCGCAAGTGTTGGTTGGTCTTTGACATTTAATATGGTGCCAAGTAATGAAATTCGTTCAGATTGGAGAAGTTCGACCGCTTTAGTTAATTGCGAGGAGGTGGTTGTGCCACCACGAACGACCAAAATGGTTTTGTCACATGCACTTGCGACGCTCTGCGCTGGAATATTGCCGCGGTTGATCTTGAGTATGGGGGAGGTATCGATAATGACGCGATCAAATCGTGTTAACCATAATTGAACCGCTTTTTGCAGATTGTTAGGGTCTTTGTACGCAAGTTGTGTCGAACGATCCGTCGGTATGGTTAAGCCGGTAAAAAGCTGATGTGTTTCTTTGTGTTCGACCCAATGTTCTTCTGTATCCCCAATCACCATGTCTAATTCTTCAAAAGCTGGGTGCAGCATATTAAGGTCAACAAGCAAAGTTTGATGACCAGCTAGCAAGTAACGTTCAGTCAATGCGGTTGCGATTGACGTGACGCCGTCACTGGCTGAACATCCAGTGATGCATACTGAACGACAATGGTTCATTTCAGCGGCCAAATAAATTTGTTCTATCTCGGTGTGAGTTGCAGGAATCGGCATCATAACGCTCCTATAAGCACGATGGTTGTCGCTAGGCGAAGGATGTCCTGTAATCCGACACGTGCTTTTTCCATAAAGCTGTCATTTTGATCAGGGATGTAGATTGTGTCGCCAGCACGAAGCACAGGCAGATGGTAAATATTGGCGGTCTTACTAAATTCTATCAGGTCAAAAGTGCGTGCCTGTCCTTGGCAACAAGACATATTTACGATCGAGATCTTTTCAAGATAGGCTCTATCGTTTGGTCCTCCGGCTTCTGCCAAAATATCGAGAATGGTCATGTTGTCGTTAAAAACGTAGCGGCCAGGGTTATTGACGGCACCTAAAACACGAACCGTGGATTCTTTAGAGCGATCAAGCCAATTTTTATTTTTTTCAGGAATGTAAATGGTGTCGCCCATAGTGACATTCGGAAGTAAGTTTTCATCTCCGGTTTCAAAATACAGCGACAGGTTGAGCTTACTTACTTGTGAGTACGTTTTATCACGGTGAGTAATGCGAATATTGTGTATATCTGCATCTTTTGTCGGCCCATCTGCTGCGGATAAAATATCAAGGAAGTGCATATCTTTGGTAAACCGATAACGCCCTGGGGCATTGACCTGACCAAAGACATAAATTGATGCATCTGAGCTTTGGCGTACCCACTGAGATTTATTGTCACTGGGATCTTGTGGTAAATCATGAATGCGAACGATAGAACCAGCACTGATTTGAGGAAGTTCTGATGAAGGGGCGCCTTTGATAATAAAGTCGTCCAAATTAAATACGACCATTTTTCCAGTGTGAGTTACAACTTCAATTTTTGAGGTGTCAGCCCTGAGTGTTGGCCCACCAACGTGTGCGAGAAGATCGATCAGATCCATTTCATCCGACCATTCAATTCGCCCAGGACGAACCACTTCACCCATCACGCTGACGGCGCGATCAGGCGATATTTTTAACCACGACTTTTCATTCATGTCTGTTTTTTCAGGAACAAAAATCGCGTCACCCGACTTTATTTGAGGAGGCTTGGTGCCGTTCAACCCTTCAGTGTAAGCAGTGAGATCAAATCGAATCACTTTGCCATTGGCTTTTAGCACACGGATTTGACGTGATTCCGCAAATCGTGTCGGTCCGCCGGCATTCGCAAGTATGTCCATAAACGTTGCACCTTTGTTACCTTCGTAAGCTCCTGGATGTGCAACTTCCCCCATAATATAGACGGTATTCGCCCCAGATTTAATCTCTTCTTCTTGTTTGGGTACAAATACTGTGGTGCCCGGAGTGAGTGTGGGCAGTAAAGACTCATCACCACTATCGAGGTACTGTTTTAAGTTAAATAGCTGTGGTGTGTTATCACTTATCACACGGATTTGTTCAACACTGGCATAGCGGGTGACACCTCCCGAGCGCATCAAAATATCAACGAGGTCAGTATTGTCCTTATAACTAAATGAGCCAGGTGCATTCACTTCACCAAACACTTTAATCGCTCGACGGTTGTCGGCGCTGTCGCCCGAATTGGCAAGCTTCGCAGCATCAAATTGCTGCTCAATATTGCCAACCAAAGGGGAGGCAGGAACAAACAGAGTATCGAGTGATTGCAGCGTTGGCAGCATAGAGTCGTCACCGGAATCTAAAAATGCTTTGTAATTGAACCGCTGTTTTTGTCCGCCACGTTTTAAGAACATATTGTCTAACTGCGCACCTGAGCGCAGTCCGCCAGCTGCGTGCAACGCGGTTTGGATATCAGTCGATATTGGTAATGTGTATTCACCCGGTGCATTGACATAACCCTGTACGGAAATCAAAATTTGTTGTTGCGCGATAAACACATCGGCATTGGTGATGTCACGAAACACTTTACTTAATGCTTCTTTTACACTGGTTTCGAGCTGGTTCTCGTCATAACCTGCAACGTATATTTGCCCAACTTCCGGCAGAGTAATACGGCCACGCTTGTCCACTTGAAACCCTTTATTTAGTGCTTCTTCTCCGGGCAAATTGACTTGCACCAAATCACCGACTTGTACTTTGGTTTCTTGGGCTTTTACTGTATTAACATAGCCAACAAAAAGGATGACCAGAATGAGGTTAATCCATTTCATAAAAGCCTCCTTGCGAATGGCTCGCTGAATTGTCTTGAGTAGATATGATTTCAATGCTGACTCGACGATTGGTTAAGCGGGTAGCATCAGAATCCCCTTCGAATAGCGGTAGTGAAGCACCAAGTGATTGAGTCGTGATTCGGCTAGGTGATAAGCCAAAGATCGTAAGGTAGCGTTTAACTTGCTTAGCTCTTTCCATCGCTAATTGCTGGTTATACTCTTCACCACCAATCGCATCGGCATGTCCAGTAACACTCAAATTCAATGTAGGATGCTCACGAAGAATGTGGGCTGATTGGGCAAGGTGTCCCATATATTTAGGATTAATTTCAGTGGAATTAAATGCAAATTGATTATCGACATTAAGCAGATTAAACAACTGGTCGATAACAGCTAACTGCTGCGTTAACTGAAATTGGTTTGTTGGCGGAGTGCAATTTGCTTGAGATGTTACATAGTCCAACTGTAACTCAAGTTGATTGAGGCGTTTTCTTTGAATAACCAGATCGTTCGCCGCATCTAGCAACAATCCACCTTCAAGTTCGCGTGCAATGCGATTTTGTTTTTCTATTGCTTGTACAACTGCAGCGGGGAAACACCATTTTGCCCCTTCACGAATTAATGAATCCAGATGTAATTTTGCTAACTTCCAGTCAAACCGCAGACCGTGTTCCGGACCTAATGGCTCATCAGGCATCACAGGAGAGAAACTAGCGTCTGCATAGTGTTCTGCTAAGCCACCACGCCCTTGCGGTGCGTGGCTCGCACAACCTGCTAGGTAAAATGAAGCCGCAATTAGGGCTATGTAGTATAGAGTTCGCATGCCAACTGTCCTTGTTAGTGATCGTTATTATTAGTGTGTTCTGGAGTTCACTGGAATCGCTTGTCCGATCCGCAATAAGTTGATGATTTCTAAAGGCTGACCAGTCACATTTTCTAGTCGCATATTTCTTTCGCGTTCGATCAAGCGCTTGTAGAGATAAACAAGTGCGCCCACACCTGAAGAATCTAAAAACTCAACGTTACTAAAGTCGATTTCAATTTCTTGATGGCAATCATTGGCAATGACATCGTCGATATGAGGTTGGGCATCACGGCTACCATCAGCATCCAAATTTCCATTAATCATTAAAGTCAGGATGGTGGTGCTTGCTTCGATCTGTTTAAGTTCCATAGCGCTTCTCCTTTTTGTTTTCTCAAGTAGTGCAGGAGCTATGCCAAATGAAAAGTGAACAAATAACAGGTGCTTATATGCTCAGTTGGCAGATTTCTCAATTTGAAAGATGGTTATTCTCAAATTGAGAATGAATCTGTGAACGTTAATAAGATTGACTCATAAATTAGACGCAAAAATGAAGGCGAGTCTTAATCTTAATTGATTGAATTTTATTGCTATTGTTAATGAGATGGTGAGTGTTTAATCAATAAACTTATAAACAGGGTCTTGTATTATAACTTTCACTGTCACAGTATTTATGTCCTAGACCCGCACACAAGAATTGTCTTTATAGAATAATATTCTTTAAAAGGAAAGCTAATGGCTAAAGATGTACTGATTGTTACTGGCACTCGTCCAGAAATTATTAAGATGGCGCCAGTTTATAAAGAGTTCAAAGCTCAAGGGTATTCCATTGAATGGTGTCACACAGGTCAACATGACACGTTGGCAGAACAAACATTTGATGTATTTGGAATCGCTCCTGACTACGTTTTTTCTCGACCTGAAGGGAATGGTTTAACGAATTTGCTGGCTGGTTTGATGAAAAATATTGAATCTGTCATACAAGCCAAGAAGTTTGATTGTGTGTTGGTCCATGGAGATACAAGTTCTACATTAGCAGGTGCGCTGACCGCTTTTTACAATCAAGTGCCTTTTATTGGGCATGTAGAAGCAGGACTGCGTTCGGGCAATATGCAACATCCTTTCCCTGAAGAATCTAATCGTACCTTGGTCGCTCAAATAGCGAACTTGCACTTCGCGCCTACAAAAGCGGCACGAGATGCACTGTTGCGTGAAGGGATACCACACGAACATATTTTGGTTACTGGAAATACCGCGGTTGATGCGCAGCAGTATTTACTTGATAGCGGAAAGATCATCAAACAAGAGACTAACACAGTACTTGTGACCGCTCATCGTCGCGAGAACTGGGCGTCGATCCCTACGATTTGCTCAGCAATTAAAGCGTTAAGTGCACAGAAACCGGAATTGGAATTTGTACTAGCCACACACCCGAATCCAGTGGTTAAAGAGGCCGTACTATCAAATGCAAAAGATTGCCAAGCGATCAAAGTAGTAGAGCCATTGGATTATATGGAGCTTCAACAAACACTGGCTCAAGCAAGGTTAGTATTGACCGACTCTGGCGGTATTCAGGAGGAAGCTCCAACCTTTGGAACTAAAGTGGTTGTTTTACGTGAAACGACTGAACGGCCAGAAGCTGTGAATATGGGGCTATCTCAACTTGCGGGTGCGACGGATGTAAATCGAATTTTAAATTCAGCATTAGCGCTCATGGATGAAGGGAATGATCCTCAAGCCATAAACCCATATGGCGATGGTCAATCTTCAAGCAGAATCGTAGAGCAAATAAAGCTACTGCTAAACTAATGTTCTAATGAAATTGGTTTTTATCATGCTTGATGATGCAGTGTTGGTGGTTATGAATAATGCTGATATATGGGTTTAAATTATAATTTAATTCTAATTTGTGACATAAACACAAAATTACTTGTAATCTTTGGGTGTATATCACAGAATGTGACGCTTCTTTAGAAGTGGCTAAACTTACGTTTCATGTAATTAGATCAACGATAAGGTGATTCAACCTAAGTTTACATGGAAATATGATTGAGTGAAGTAAGTTGACATACCGTTGGGTCAAAAAGATTCAACAAGATGTGTTGAAAGCGTTGTCAATGTGTAATCACTCATGCTTATAAGCAATGGATGCTTGGTTTTAGTGCTGTTGTTGGGTGATTAAACTAGACTAGCGGGCAATCAATGAGCGTTTTCGATATATTTGTTGTTTACTTATTTGGCTTAAAGTATGTGCTGTTTGTCATCATGGTTGCATTAGCTATTTGCGGCCTTGATGACCTCATTATCGATATTTACTATTGGTGTAGACGGTTTTGGCGAAGAAATACGGTTTATAAAAAATACGACCGTAAACAAGCGGCAGACCTATATGGTAAAACAGAGCAACCGTTAGCGATCATGGTTCCTGCTTGGCAAGAGCATGGTGTTATCGGCAAAATGGCTGAGCTGGCTGCTTCTCGTCTTGATTACGAAAACTATCAAGTCTTCGTCGGTACCTATCCAAATGATCCTGAAACCCAAGCCGATGTAGAAAAAGTTTGTGCAAGGTATCCCAACGTCCATAAAGTGGTTTGCGCACGTCCAGGGCCAACGAGCAAAGCAGATTGTTTAAATAACATCATTGCTTCTATTATCGAGTTTGAAAAAAAAGCGAAGGTCGAATTTTCCGGCTTTATTCTCCATGACTCCGAAGATGTTCTTTCGTCAATGGAGCTACGTTTATTCAACTACTTACTTCCTGCCAAAGATCTGATCCAACTTCCAGTTTATCCATATACCCGAAAATGGTATCAAATGACGCCAGCACACTATGCTGACGAGTTTGCCGAGTTGCATGGTAAAGATGTTGTTGTACGTGAAGCGATAGCAGGTCAAGTTCCCAGCGCCGGCGTGGGTACCTGTTTCAGCCGCCGTGCCGTTTTGCGCCTTCTGGTTGAAGGTGATGGCCTTCCATTTGATGTGCAATCCTTGACAGAAGATTACGATATTGGTTTTCGCTTGAAACAATGGGGAATGAACGAAATTTTCGTTCGTTTTCCTGTTATCGATAAAGAACAAATAACGCTGAAAGAGGAAGCGCTAGGTGTCTCTTTGCGTGAAGGTAGCGTGGTTTGTGTAAGAGAATATTTCCCTACAACATACTCAACAGCAGTAAGACAGAAAAGCCGCTGGATCATTGGTATTGTGTTTCAGGGAATGAAGAACCACAAGTGGACCAAAGACTGGAAAGTGAACTATTTCTTGTGGCGAGACCGTCGTGGACTTATTAATAACACGGTTGGTTTTATTGCAATGCTGTTGCTGATCCAACTGGTTGCATTGTCTTTATATAGCTTGTTTGTGGAAGACAGCTATCGTTTTATGTCAATAATCTCAGAAGACCCAACCACAAAGGCTCTGTTAACGCTTAATTTTTTCTTGCTAATGAATCGACTGACGCAACGGTTTTATTTTGTCAGCCAATATTATGGTTACTTAGAAGGAGCGTTATCGATTCTTCGTCTCTTCTGGGGCAACATTATTAACTTTTCCGCTAACCTGCGTGCTCTTCGTCAAGTCATTCAACAAGGCGATCCTCGTCGTGTTGCATGGGATAAAACTACTCACGACTTTCCTTCAGTATCCACAGAGGTACGAAAGAAACCATTAGGGCAAATTTTAGTGGAGAAGGGATGGATAGATGAAAAAACATTGAATGATGCTGTGATTAACTGTCCTAAATATCGGCTCCTTGGCATGCATTTAGTCACATCTGGACTTATTACTAACGAGCAATTAAGCCGTGCGATAGCCAACCAATGTGATGCGGAATTTTTAGCAAGTGATCCGTTTTCATTGGATGGTCATACCGTTAGTCTTTTGCCAAAGAAACTGGCTTTGAAATATTCAGTGCTTCCTATTGCAATGGAAAGTGAAACACTTGTGTTAGGCAAAGAATCCGCCCTTAGCCCGGTGGCTCATGCAGCAATCAAAAGACGCATCAAATGCCCTGTAAAGTGGGTGATCACAACCAACGGTTCGGTGACATTAGGTCTACGCTATTGGTATTTGGATAGAAAGCTGCTCAATCCCAAAATAGCATTGAAAGCGGAGTTTGAGCGTAATGTTTTTTCTCCTGAGCAATGGGCCAGATTATACGACCACTATTTTGCTAGCCAATCACAACTTGGTTCTTGTTTATTGTCAGCACGCTTAATTGAACCCGCTGTGTTGAATCAGGCTATTTTGGCATTTGAAACAGAGGATGACGTAAGTTTAGGGCAATTTCTTGTTGAAAGAGGGTATGTAACTAGTGACGCCTTAGAACAAGCATTGATGTTACAAAAACAGCAACAAATGCCATTGGAACAACTTGTAGAAACATGCATCAAACAACCGGAATTGAATTAACATGAACACACGAGCCAAATATTTGCTTGCTCTGCTTATGATCCATCCGGTGATGGACGTTCATGCAGCGACACCGAATGATATTTATGCTGATTTATCCGACTTCCAACACTTTCGTGTCTACCCCTATGTCGATAAAGCGTTTGAGCGTGAGCAAAATAAACAATATCTCCAAGCATTAGATGAAATTGAGCAGGCGATGGCCATTGTGCCTGATCATGTTCCTTTCATTAAATACGCTTACACGCTGAGTTTGCTTGCGAACAAGCCCAATAGTGAACTTGAAGCACTGTTAAAACAGATCCCCGCGTCTGAACGTGGTGATCTTTTACTCGAACTTCGTCAAAAAGAATCTCAAGCTGGGGAACTGTATACTCCTCATGAAGTGAGCATCCTGACCAAAGGAATGACTGAAAAACAAATTAAACGTTGGTTTATGAATCACGTTTATATGATTGAACGTGTCAAAGGGAAAGGGGCTGCATTGCAATGGAGTATCTCTCAGCCGATACGTTATAAATCAATCGACGCTTTACGCTTCGAAGCTTACGCGTCATACGAGAGTAAGCAGCTCCCACAAGCGATTTCCATACTGGAAGGTTTTAGAGCGAAGCAGTTAGAGACAAAGCAAGATTTGCGCTTCTTATCTTATATGTACTTGGACCTTGGCCAATACGGCAAGGCACTTGCTCTAACTAAAGACAAGCAAGGTGAAGCACTCTATGAAGACGTTCAAACGGCTTACATTAGTCACTTAATCTATGAAAATAAGTTAGTTGCTGCGAAGTCAGCCCTTGAAGAACTGGCCAAGCGTTCAGAACTTAATTCAGAGCAACAACATACATTCGATTACCTCAATAGTTTTAATGAGCTTCAGTTAAGCAGATTAGAAAAAGAGCGAGTGGTCATGAACGACTGCTTGAAAGAGGTCATCACGTTGGCTGATTCAGGTAAGCGCACGCTGGCACTCAAACAATTTTCCTCATGCAATCCTAATTTAAACTCATCGTCATGGTTAATCATGGCTGAATCGTTAGGCGCATATCGAAATTTGCAGGCGGCTCGATTTAAAACACCGCGCCTTGAGAGTCAGCGTAAACAAATTCTAGCCAATCACTATAAAGCAAAGGGTAATTGGCAAGGTGTGAGTGAACTGTTCGCCGAGCCTACCAATACTGCTCAAAGGCTTGAGCTTGCGAATGCTTATCGTCATCTAGGGGATGATTTTAATGCATCTAAGGCTTATTTTGATGTTTATCGTCATACAAAGAAAATCAAATACTTAGATCGTTCTACGTATCTGCTGCAACAAGCAGTAGTTGATGAAGAGAAGCAAGCATCAGAATTGGCAGAGCAATCGAATGTCGGTATGCACAAGACGCCACAACGTTTTTTTGCAAATAAACAGTTACTCAACCGCGTAGCAGAGGCTGTGTTGCAAAAGCCAGAGCTATTTCAACCGAACGACATTGCTCGACTCAATATGCATTTGGCTAAGAAAGCACAAATCAACGCTGCCATTTGGCAACAAGCGGATGCATGTAACGTACTGGAACCACACTTTGCGACTGACGCATTCAGCCGAAAAGCTGAAGCACATTGCTATGGAGAGAGTAGTCCATTAGTTGCGGCGTCAATGTACGAACAGGCTGTAGCAGCTCAGGAAACCATATCAAATGCTGAGCACTTGCAACTGGCAACATGGTATGCGCAAGGACAGCAACACACTAAAGCACAATCTCATTGGCAAATGGCTGATAATTTAAGCAGTTACGATTACTACTTATATGCTGATTCTCTTTATCAATCGGGTCAGTATCAAGAAGCCAATCAAGTATGGCAAGACGCAGCAATTAATTCTGATAACGCACAATGGTGGTTGTTGGGCGTTAAAATTGCTGAACAGTTAGATAATTCGGAACTTCTAAGTCACCGGTATCAACGTGCTTTGGCGCAATCACAATCCGGTGAGATCGCGGCAGAAGTTGCAAACTATTACCTAGAAACTGAACCAACTCAGCTGCCAACTTACGTCAATGATGTTATTAAGAGTGATAACAGCGGCCATATCAGTGCTCAGTTGGGTTATCTATTATCACATTCTCATCCAACGCTGGCGGTACAACTTTTAGAAAAAGCCCATGAGTTTCCAGCTTATCGTGATGACGTGAATCTTATGAGTGAATACGCGCGTTTATCAGCAGATAATGGTCAGCGAGTTAAAGCGTTAACATTATATGAAGCTGGCATTGATGAACTTAACGTAAGACCTGAAACCGAAAAAGAAATCGCGCAAAAAGACTACCTACAACGTGCTCATCGAGATGTTGAGCAGGGATGGCGGTTTGCTATTTCAGGTTGGGCTGGTGACAGCTCAGGCAGAATCGCTCCTGGCTACACTGGTCAAACAGGTAACTACTTTGTCATGGAAGAAGCAAAATATTATTTCGATCAGCCATGGGTTCCAGGATTAGCTTTTTCCGCGACGGCGCTGCATAGTGGTTTGTTGGAGCAAGACCAGTCATGGTTTAACAGCCAAGTGGATATTGGTATGCAGCTTCAACCACTCAAGAATTGGAGTTACTATCTTAAAGCAGGTGTTGTTCAAGACGTATGGAATGACGACGGTGATTTCGATACAAGCGGTTATGTTCGCTTTAGCGCCGACGTTTTTTCTAAAGATGACTGGAGCAAAGCATGGCAACCAGATCGAGACATGTGGCTGTACAATTCTTTATATGTTGATGCGACCCAATATATCGATGAAGAGAAAGACTACTTTCTCTTTGCCCGTTACAATATCGGTGAGACTTTTAAAATATCTGACAATCACCGCCAACGTGTCACCCCATATGGCTTTGGTCAATGGAGCTCGATTAAGAATTCCGACTCACCGGATAAAGACAAACGGTTGGGATTAGGGGTCTCTTGGACTTGGGAATGGTTTAATAGTGCGTACGATGGGTACTCAGTCGTATCGGAAGTGGGGTTAGAGTGGCAACATATCAACGAAAGCAATACGCTAGAAGGGCATGGCGACTCCTATCTTCTTCGTTTCTCATCTTCATTTTAAGCGGATGTAATCAGCACTCAGAAAGCCCTTCAGGGGCTTTCTACCAGCCTTTAAATCAAGATAAAACACTGAAACAACAAGACTGGCTCTCTATTGCAAAAACAATGGAGCGCTATGAGCTGAATCAGGTTGTGGTCCAATGGACTCAATATGGTGATGAAACTTTCGGTGGTCCATCCGGTTGGTTAGCTCAAAATCTAGAAACATTGATCGACAATGATATCCAGTTATGGCTTGGACTATATTCCGACCCAAATTATTTTAAGCGGATCCACGCTAGTGTTGAGCAGCAACAGCAATACTTAACACGTTATTTTGAAGAGTTAGAAAAGAGTTACCAACGTTGGAAGCCGTGGATAGATCAACATCAGCCAAAAATTAACGGCTTATACCTACCACTTGAACTGAGCGACTATGACTTTGTCACGCAGCAGCAACGTGACTTAATTACCAATGTATTAGCGCAGCAGGTAAAAAAATACCCGATGCCTTTGATGGTCACGCTTTATCTTGCCGCCAATAACGACTCTGATGTCATTAGCAAGTGGACTAAAGAAATAAGGCAAGCAGGAATTACTCTATACATTCAAGATGGTGCCGGTACACAAAGCTTGAGTGATGAGCAGCGACGCGATTACTTAAATTCACTGTCATGCGAAACTGGGTTAGTTAGGGAAGTTTTTGTGCAAGAGCAGCAATCAAGTCAGTTTGTAGCCAAGAAGATGAATAAGCAGGCGTTTCTGAAACTTGTTACCCAGCAAAGCTGTCACAGTAGTATACTGTTCTCCCTTCGGTATTTCCCCGATAACAATCCACTTAAGTTAGTCAAATAACGGAAACTCAATGACATCATTTTTTTCTTTTGAACAGCTGGTTCACGAAAGACGTTCTGTACGTAAATACGATTCCAATGCAGAGTTTAACCATGAGCACGTCGCACAAGCACTTGAGCTAGCAACGCTGAGCCCGAATAGCAGCAATATGCAGATGTGGGAGTTCCATCGAGTGATCAGTGAAGAGAAAAGAACAGCGTTGGCCGACATATGCATGGGACAAAATGCAGCGAAAACGGCAAATGAGCTCGTTGTATTTGTCGCGACACCACATAACTGGAAGCAGCGCGCAAACTACAATGCATCTATTATCCGTAATGCTTTTACGGGACGAGAGGATGCAACTGCGAAACGTGCGCTGAAATACTACGAAAAGTTAATTCCTTTCGTATATAGAAATGATGCATTGGGCATATTTGGTCGTATGCGACAGCTGTTTTCCGCATGGGCTGGGCGCAAGAAACCCATGTTTCGTGAAGTGCGTAAACAAGATCTACGTGTATGCTTGCACAAGAGTGTCTCCCTAGCAGCGATGACATTTATGTACGCAATGCGCGAAAAAGGCTACGACACATGCCCGATGGAAGGGTTTGATTCGAAACGAGCTAAGAAGTTACTCGGGTTAAAGCGCAGTGATCAGATTTGCATGATCATTAGCTGCGGTGTTCGCGCTCAAGACGGTATTTACAGTGAGCGTCATCGAGTTGCTAATGACAGCGTGATATTTCAGCACTAATACCATGTTAAAGAAATCTGTGTACTTTAAGATTTAGGTCGAATTGGTTATGTCTAACTATTGAATCTGTCTTATTTGTGAACGTAATGTAATTGCAAGCCTATGAAATGGATTTTATATGCAGTTACGTCTTTCTCTTATCGCAGCCAGTATGATGGCTGCAAGTGTTACTCAAGCACATTCACCTCACGATGATTTACTCCCTCCGTTTATTGCTAAAGCAAAAACGTATCAAGAGGGAGTGGCCGTCACCGAATATTGGAAAAGTGAAAAACTAGACGGTATTCGTGCAATATGGACGGGTTCTCAACTCGTCACGCGCGGCGGTAAACCCATCATGGCACCAAAATGGTTTGTCGAACCATTACCACAGCATCCGCTAGAAGGGGAGCTATGGGCTGGTCGCGGTAACTTTCACTTAGTGCAACAAACCGTGCTAGATCAAAAACCGGTGGATGCTTCTTGGAAGAAAATTGATTTCATGCTGTTTGATATGCCCGGCGCTGCGGGAGACTATCAAAAACGCTACTACAACTTGATCCACTTTGTGAGTAAAGCGGCTTCTGATCATATCAAGTACATTGAACACACGCCGATCGTTTCAGAAAAAGAACTCTTTTCCCATTTAGATAGTGTTGATGGTGCAAAAGGAGAAGGGTTGATGTTAAGAAAGATCACGAGCCGATATCAAGCGGGGAGAAGTAGTGATCTATTAAAACTAAAGAAACATCAGGATGCGGAAGCGACGGTGATTGGGCATAAAGTCGGTATGGGTAAATACAAAGGAATGATGGGAGCATTGTTAGTAAGGTTGGACTCAGGCCTTGAGTTTTACATTGGCAGTGGTTTTACTGACATCCAACGGCAAAACCCACCACCATTGGGTAGTACCATCACCTTTCGATACAATGGATACACTCAAAATGGCATACCAAAATTTGCTCGTTATCTACGAGAACGGCCGGAATAACACCAACGAAGAGATATTTCTAACTGAAGTGAAAAATTTATCTTACATAATGAAAGAAGATGAAAGGCCAGCAGTTTGCTGGCCTTTCATCTTGGTTACTTTAAACTCGCTAGAGCAAGTTGAGCTTCATCGGGTTGACGATGCATCCATCTTAAACGTAAGCCAAGCATGATCGCGGCAGATGATAAACCAATGATAAAGCCATACCAGAAACCATGAGCACCCATCGGTTCTACAATCCAATCCGTCATACCGAGAATGTAGCCGCAAGGTAAACCTAAAATCCAATACGCAATGAAAGTACGATTAAAAATCGCGGACATATCCTTGTAGCCACGAAGCGCACCAGCGGCAACCACCTGAATTGCATCTGTACATTGATAGACTGCCGCTAGCAATAATAATTGCATCGCTAATTCAATCACGGCTCGGTTGTCTGTATACAAATAAGAAACTTGTTCACGGAAGAGAACAGTAAGCAGGGCGGTACATAGTGACATTGCTAATGCGACCATAAGAGCAACGCGAGAAGCCACTCTTGCACCATCAACATTGTTTTCTCCAAGACGATGGCCAACGCGAATACTTGCAGCCGCACCCACACTCATCGGTAACATAAACACCAAAGATGAGAAATTGATAGCAACTTGGTGTGCTGCAACGACCAATGAACCAAGTGGTGCAACGAGAAGAGCGACGACTGCAAATAAGGTGACTTCGAAAAACAGAGCAGCAGCTACTGGGAAGCCAAGCTTAAACAGTTTGATTTGTGCTTTTAATTCGGGGCGATGGAATTGTCCAAAGACTTTGATATGTGCCAAGCGCTTTGAGGTGAGCACATAAAAGAGCAGCATAAAAAACATTAGCCAGTAAACAATTGCCGTAGCAACGCCACAACCCACACCACCCAAAGCAGGTGCTCCAAACTTGCCGTAAACAAAGATCCAGTTAAGTGGAATATTGATCATTAAACCGATGAACCCAATCACCATTGCTGGTTGGGTTAGTGACATACCGTCGGTGAAACTACGTAAGGTTTGAAACAACAAAAATGCAGGTACCGCAAACATCACTGCGTGCATATAACCAATGGTTTTTTCGGCCATCAGAACTTCTACATCCATTAAGCCAAGGATTGTTTTCGTTTGGAATAATACGGCAATGGTTGGTAAAGAAATCACCAATGCTAGTGCGGCACCTTGTTGAATTTGAAATGGAATTTTATGTTTTCGACCAGCGCCATTCAGCTGCGCAACAACAGGAACTAATGCCATTAATAGTCCAACACCAAATAAGATGGAAGGTAGCCAAATGCTCGCGGCAATAGAAACCGCAGCCATGTCAGTCGCACTAACACCACCGGCCATGACAGTATCTACAAACCCCATACCAGTTTGCGCCACCGATGCGATAAGTACCGGGGTGGCGAGTTTTATCAGCTGAGAAGCTTCTTTTTTATAACGATGCACGTTGTACTCCAGAAAGTGAAGCGTAAAAGGATAGAAAACACAGGGTGAAAACGAAGTTTTAACTAACTGATGTTGTCGCGCATGATAAAGAAATGTCACACTAAGTGCCATGACTTAATGATGGAAAAAACAGAATGTTTACGGGAATAGTACAAGGCACAGCAGAATTGGTCGCAATCAATAAGAAAGAGCGCTTTCAAACGCATACTATCAGGCTCAACAACACCATGCGAAGTGGATTAGAAATTGGGGCTTCAGTCGCTCACAATGGTTGCTGTTTAACCGTAACGCACATTGACGGAGACTTGGTAGATTTTGACTTAATGCAAGAAACGCTCAAGCTGACTAACCTTGGTGCTTTACAGGTTGGAGAGCATATTAACATCGAACGTGCGGCTAAGTTTGGTGACGAAATTGGCGGGCACAGCATGTCTGGCCATATTAGTTTAGTCTCGACTATTGTCGATGTGATTGATTCTCCGAATAACCGTACGATTTGGTTTGAAGTTCCTCAGGAAGCCATCAAGTACGTGCTTGCCAAAGGGTATATCGGCTTAGATGGTTGCTCACTAACCATCGGAGAAGTAAAAGGTAACCGCTTCAACGTTCACTTGATTCCAGAAACATTGCAACGAACCTTATTTGGTAAACGTGCGGTTGGTGATTTGATTAACGTTGAATTTGATCCGCAAACTCAAGCGATTGTAGATACAGTTGAGCGTGTATTGGCCGCAAGGCAACCAGAATGAAAAAAGCGCGTCACTAGGACGCGCTTTAATAACTGCAAACATGGACGTTAGAAGATTTGTTCATCATCTGCATCGATATAAAGTTCAATGGAATCCATCTGCTCATTGACCGTCATATTAAGATGAATAGCGTTACAGCAAGCAGGGCAATCATCATAAAACTCTTGGCTACCGTTTGAGGCGTCGAGAGTGATCCCAATAGAATGTCCACAATGTGGGCAAGTCACCATTTTCTCTGTGTAATTTCGCATATCTCTCTCCTTACGTCCTTGATGAGATACTTCAATCATAAATTGCGAAGTTACTAATGGTTGTGAATTAAGTATAAAGTTTGACTGTAAACATAAAAAAACGGGCTTCTTATTAAGCCCGTTTTTAATATGAAACAAAGTATAAACAAGATGAATAAAAAACAAACACACTCTAACTTTTAAGACGTTTCAAATCGTCAAAATCTTATTCACTGCACGTTCTGCCATATCAAGATAATGCCCACCAAACAAATTGTAGTGATTTAAGACATGGTAAAGATTATAAATGTCCTTTCTTTCTTCATAGCTCGAATCTAGTGGCAAGATACTTTGGTAGCCTTGGTAGAATTCAGGAAGAAAACCTTGAAATAGCTCAGTCATCGCAATATCACACTCTCTATCTCCCCAATAACTGGCTGGATCATAACAAATGGGGCCAAAAGCAGAACAAGCAACATTGCCATTCCATAGATCGCCATGAAGCAGTGAAGGGCGGGGAGTGTGCGATTGTAAGCGATCTTGAACTAAGCGCGTGAAGTCGCTGATATCAACCAGCTCAATACCTTTCTCTCGCATCAGTTGCAGTTGCCAACCAATACGCTGCTCTGCAAAAAAGCGTGACCATTTCTTGTCCCACTTATTAGGTTGAAGTGTGGAACCGAGATAGTTATCAAAGTCAAAACCATACTCTTTCTGCTCACCCCAAGCATGCAGGTTTGCCAACTGTTGACCAAATAAATAGCTTTGTTTTGGATCATCCATTGGCTTTGTTGGAAGGTAATTGAGAATAAGAAATGAATGTTCTTTAGACTTGCCCACATGAACAAGTTCGGGAAGGGATACGGTTGAGCTTTTTCTTAACGCTTTAATGCACTCGGCTTCAGCTTCAAATCGTGAAATAAAGTCGCGCTCATTAATCTTGATAAAATAACGTTGCTCGCCATCACTGATCATATAGCAGTTGCTTATATCACCGCCATGTACCTTGACCTTCTCAGTAATATCGAATGAAAACATTAGTGTTTCTGAAAGCTGCTTAGAGATAGCTTGCCACATAGTTCACCCTGTCACCGTAATCGACACAGTGTTTAGTGTAGGACAAGTATTTAGAGATTTCTGGAGTATAGTGCAAAGATTTCAAGTAATTGACGAAAAGTTGCTCGTGATTGAATAGGTCCGGCGCCAATTTTCTAAGAAAAAAGCATGAAGGTTGATCTTTCTTACCTCAAACGATTTGTTTAACTGATATATTGGACATTAAATACTCAAATTTGTGGCGAACAGGCGAAATTCACAACAACTCGTTTCGCTTTGCTTGTGAAAACTTCTTTATATGTCTTAGTATTAATGAAGACGTAATAATAAAGAACCAGAATTTCGATGGAGAGGTACTGTGGTTGTAGAAACAGATGGCTATCTTGCACTTATTGAGCATTTAGCTTTCAATCTTGATGTGTTTGCAGCGGACGATAGCGACACAGGTAAAGAAAGTGTCGAAGACGTAGTTACGGATATGGTAGCCAGTAACATCATGGCAATTTTTGAACAAAATCCGGAACTGCACTCCAGCGTGCGTTTTCAATTATTGAAAGAAGCGGATTCTGTTGTTGAGGATTTGGGGGAAGTGCTAGCGGGCGTATGGGGTAAGCCCGCTACGAATGAACAAATCGTTTTCTTAGATGAATATATCGCTTTAGTTAAAAATCTATTTGATACTGCAGTCGCGAAATACGATTAATCAGCGAGAGGCGGGTGCATCATTACCCGCCTAAACTGCCAGAATTTTGAAGCCCAGTATGGGTTGTCCAACCTAGAAATTATCACTCCTTTCGATGTAGACACGTGCATAAACTGCTTATCGCCGAGATAAACTCCGACATGGCGATCTGTGCGTGATGTTCTGAAAAAAACCAAATCGCCACTTCTCACATTATCGTAATTTAGTTGTTTACCGACTTTCACTTGAGAGTAGGTCGTCCTTGGTAAAGACATGTTCATCGTTTCACGATAGGCTTGCTGAACGAACGCAGAGCAGTCAATGCCGCGTTTGTTTTCTCCCCCGAAGCGGTAAGGAACACCTTCCCAACCTTTAAAAAAGTGAAGAAAGCTACTGGTTATGCTTTGATCTTGGGGTAAAGGCGATCTTGCCTGCTGGAAATGAGCGAGCATTTCCTCAGGACTTTTCGTATTTGCCTGCTCATCTGAGCTAATACTGCTACAACCGGCAAGCGTGCCTAATAAAAAAAGGCAGGTAATTCTCAATCTATTTTTCTTCATCTAACTGGCAGTCTGTGCTTATCAAGCTATTTAATTTTTATTTTCGAACCCAAGCTTTTATGACAAATAATAATTACTCAAGTAGTCGTTAACCATAATGTGATATTCGTATAGTGTCATGTGCCGAGCTCACGCTTTTAACTTCGTTTCCGTTTTGATACATAGTTTCTGATAGATGCGACAAAGACCATAAAGATCAAATACATAAAATTTTAAATCTATTAATGATCTTCATGATTATTGATTGCGAAACGGTTGAGTCAGCATTTTATCAAGCCATTGCTCGCGTGCCGTTTGAAAAAGAGGAATGCCGATTTTCACTTTCTCATGGCCTTCTTTTGGTTGAGCAATATAAGTACCAAGCCATCGATCCCAAACTGATAAGAAGAAGCCAAAGTTCGAATGTGTCTCACGTGTAATGATAGAGTGGTGGACTCGATGCATATCAGGTGTTACGACTACCGTTCTCAATACTCTATCTACTTTAACTGAAAGCTTCGCATTACTGTGATTAAACATCGCACTACCGTTAAGCACAATTTCAAATATCACCACAGCAAGAGGGGAAATCCCCAGCGCAACTACCAAACCAATTTTGATCCACATCGAGATAAGGATTTCTATCGGATGAAAACGAGTTCCCGTTGTCACATCGATGTCTTGGTCTGCATGGTGCATGCGGTGGAGACGCCATAATATTGGAACCCGATGAAAAACAAGGTGTTGTAGATAAATAGCAAAGTCCAGTAAGACAACCGCCAACGCAACTTCAACCCACAGTGGAAGTGCCACATAGTTAAACAACCCGAGTTGATTTTGGCTGGCATTACTTGCCGCCTCAAACGCTAACAGTGGCATCAACAACGCTAAACATAGAGAATTTAAGCCGACAAGCCCCATGTTGTTTAGCCAGCGATTTATCTTACTTTGTGTAAGTTGCTTTCTTGGGCAGCACCATTCCCAAATAGCACAAAGAAAAAATAGCGCGAGAAAAAAGCTTAACCTTATGAGTTCAGGGTTTTGCATCGTTTAATACCGTTCGGTGTTGCAACTCTAGCCACTGTAAGTACAATCGCGTTCGTTTTCCAGCCATTAAGTAATGTTATGAGAATCCACGCTTTCCATCATCTTTACCAACACCGTTTATCACTTTCAACCAAACCATTTAATGCACGAGGCTGCAAAGTGGAAAGGTGTGGTTACTGTCAGGTTTCATTAGAACACTGTTTATGCTCCATCCAGCCAGATATTGAAACCAGTGTGGCTGTTATGTTGATTGTTTCCGAGAACGAGGTCTTCAAACCGAGTAATACCGGTAGACTAATTGCCGATGTGGTGAAAGAGAGTTACGTTTATCAGTGGAGCCGTACTGAACCAAATGCGGATATGCTGAGCTTATTGACGAATGAGAATTACGCACCGATGCTGGTTTTTCCTGAAGACTACATAGATGACAAGCAAAGATTGCTGACTCACAACCCCATCACGGTTGAGCAAGGGCGAAAACCTCTATTGATTTTATTGGATGGCAGTTGGCGAGAAGCAAGACGTATTTACAGAAAGTCAGCCTATTTGGCATCTCTACCGGTGATTTCGATCACGCCACAATCAATATCACAATACATGATGCGTAAGTCAGAAAACGAAAATCACTTATCTACCGCAGAAGTGGCTTCTTTGGTACTTAAACAAGTAGGAGAGGCTCATGCAGCTTCAACATTAGAACTGTGGTTTGAAACTTTTCGGGAAAGCTACTTACTGAGTAAAACTCGCATAAAACCTGACTTGACCAAACCAGCCCTAAATCGCTATCTCGCAGCAAGAGAAAACGCGAACTCCTTCTAACAATCAAGCAAAGATTGCTGGCGACTTAACCACTTAGCACTAAATACGAGATAAATCTGTGTTATGTCACGGATTGTAGACAGTTCAATATGGATAATGCCTACTAGATTAGGATTTGAAATTTATTGAATAATTTTCCGGGAGAGTAGGCATGTATTACGGCTTTGATGTTGGTGGTACCAAAATTGAATTTGGTGCGTTTAACGAAAAACTGGAGCGTGTAGCGACAGAACGTGTACCAACACCAACAGAAGACTATCCACAGCTGTTAGAAACAATCGCAGGACTGGTTGCTAAGTACGATCAAGAGTTTGGGTGTGAAGGCACAATTGGCCTTGGTCTACCAGGTATGGAAGATGCGGATGATGCGACAGTACTGACCGTAAACGTACCTGCAGCAAAAGGAAAGCCACTACGTGCAGACCTAGAAGCAAAAATTGGCCGTCGCGTTAAAATTGAAAATGACGCCAACTGCTTTGCACTTTCTGAAGCGTGGGATGATGAGCTAAAAGACGAACAATCTGTCATGGGCCTGATTTTGGGTACTGGCTTTGGTGGCGGCTTGGTTTATGAAGGTAAAGTTTTCTCAGGTCGTAACAACGTTGCTGGTGAGCTTGGTCACATGCGCCTACCTATCGATGCGTGGTTCCATTTGGGCGAAAACGCGCCATTACTGGATTGTGGTTGTAGCAACAAAGGCTGTATTGATAATTACCTCTCAGGTCGTGGTTTTGAGTTGCTGTACGAGCATTACTACGGCGAAAAGAAGAAAGCGATTGATATCATCAAAGCTAATGCAGAAGGGGAAGCTAAAGCGGTTGAGCATGTCGAACGCTTCATGGAGTTGTTAGCCATTTGCTTTGCGAACATCTTCACTGCGAATGATCCACACGTTGTTGTGCTTGGTGGTGGTTTATCTAACTTCGAACTTATCTACGAAGAAATGCCAAAACGCATTCCAAAACATCTACTTTCTGTCGCGAAAGCACCGAAGATCGTTAAAGCAAAACACGGTGACTCCGGTGGTGTTCGTGGCGCTGCATTCTTAAATATTAAAGACTAAGATTGCATCGTACCGACAATAAAAAGGGCTTGCATTCAGCAAGCCCTTTTTGCGTTTCTTAGCATCTATTTTTTGCCAACGCCACGGTTTTCTTTTTGCTGTAGCGTAATCTTACCGAAACCCAGTTTGTTGAAATGGTTGTCACGATAATTTCGAACCGCTTTTGTATCCGAAATGGCTTCGATCTGCTGTTCCATCTTTAGAAAATCACTAATATCGATGCCTTCTGCATCCGCAACGGCTTCGTGGATATTACGAAACTGTTGGTAAGAAAAAGTTAGGGTCTTCTCAACACCTTTGTAGGTATAAATAATCGTACGAGCCATAATTCTCACTGTAATAAAAAAGGCCAACATTGAGGTGCTGGCCATGGTAATCCTCAATCGTGTTAGATTCTGCCTTGAAGTGGGATAATTGTCACGCTTTCGCCCACTTTTACTGTGTCAACTTCAGGAGATATTTCAATCAAGCAGTTCGCTTCACTCATCGAACGCAAGATGCCTGAACCTTGTTTACCCGTCGTTTTTACTGTTAATCGCCCCATATTATCGAGCTGATAGATACCCCGGCTAAATTCGGTACGCCCCTGTCTTGAGCGTAGATTTTCTTCAGCAACGGCATTGACCTTTAACGGTTTCCAGTTTGTTTCACCTTGCATTTTTCGAAGTGCTGGTTCGACAAAGTTAATAAAGGAAACCATAACTGCAACCGGATTGCCCGGTAGCCCAAAGAAAGGTTTACCATTGAGCTGACCAAAGGCTAGGGGTCTTCCTGGGCGCATATTGATACGCCAGAAATCAATTTGTCCTAAGCGATCCAACGCAAGCTTAATGTAGTCAGCGTCACCCACAGAAACGCCACCGGAAGTGATCACGACATCAGCTTGAGTAGACGCATCCTCAAGTGCTTTCACCATCAATTCTTCATTATCTTCTAAGATACCAAAATCGAGGATCTCGCATCCTAGCTTTTCAAGTAATCCAATAATGGTGAATCGGTTGGAGTCATAAATCGAATTCGGCTTTTGTTCACAACCTGGTGCTTGAACTTCATCTCCCGTCGAGAATACCGCTACTTTCAATTGACGATAAACTTCAACGTCACCAAAACCAAGAGAAGCCAGCATCCCCATCTCTGGTGAAGAAAGGCGGCACCCAGAAGCAAAGACCGATTGGCCCAAAGCGAGATCTTCGCCAGCTTGGCGAACGTTTTGACCTACTTTAATCGATGCCTCGCCAAAGGTGACAATGTCACCATCTTGCGAGGATTGCTCTCTCATAACCACCGTATCTGCAAATTCAGGCGTTGGCGCGCCCGTCATAATTTTAACGGCTTGGCCTTTCTGTAAAGGTTGATCGTATGCATGTCCGGCGAGCACTTCAGCAACTACCTGATATTCATTTCGTTCTAGGTCATCACCTCGTATTGCATACCCATCCATCGCTGAATTGGTATATTGAGGCACATTAACAGGGGAGTGAATATCCGTTGCCAACACACGATTGTACAGGCACTCTGTGCTCACCGATTCAAGTTCAACCACTGAATCCACGAGAGAAAGGATTTTCTGTTGGCCTTGAGATACAGATAAAAATGCAGGAGACAAGGTATCGCAACAAGCGCTTTCAGACTTAACACTGGCTTCTGGTTGAGCAAAGTTCTTCACGTATTGCTGAACGAAAGTTGAGATTTCATCCAGATCGTTAATGTGTAGTTGAGGCAATGAAGAATCCGCGACATGTGAATCGGCTGCGATCGCGATGATATTCTCATCATTCGGGTAAAGCCATGGTTTCCCAACAGCATCACGGTGTAATTCAATTTTAGGGAAGGCGATGTTTTTACAGCCTTCGACAAGGATAACGTCCAGCTTAGAAGCATCAAATCGGCTCAACAAATATTCGAACTCAGATTCTGATTCAGGTGTTTCAGTCATTAAAGCATAGCGATTTCGCGAAGAAATCAACATTTGAGATGCGCCAGCTTTTCTAAGACGGTGACTGTCTTTACCCGGTTTATCAACATCAAAATTATGGTGAGCATGCTTTAACATACCAATGCGTAGGCCAGCAGCTGTTAACTTCGGTAACAAGGCTTCCAACAGGGTGGTTTTTCCGGTACCAGAATAAGCGGCGAAGCCGAGAATTGGGAGGTTGATGATGTGTTTCATACTTCTAATGTTCCAAATTGGGCGAGTTCTTCTGGCGTGTTTAAATTAACAAAACACTCTGGGGTGTCACTGAAGTCAACGTAACTCGTTACACATTCTTTATAGAGCAAAATGATCTTTCTATCACCACGTTTAAGAAATGCTTCGAGTTTTGGGAGCACACGTTTGTGATATAAGGTGAAGACAGGCTGTTGATACTCACCATCATGAGCAACCAAGATATCGCTATTTGGCTTGACCTGTTCACAAAATCGAGAGACTAGGTTGTTACTTATCTGCGGGCTATCGCAAGGAACAAAGCCAACCCAATCGGTCGGAGCGTTGACCAATCCGGCATGGATGCCACCTAATGGCCCCGGGTAGTCTCGAAATTCGTCAGAAAAGACCGGAGCATATTGTTGGTACAATTCCTGATTTCGATTGGCATTAATCAGAATGTTCTCTGTTTGAGGAGACAGTTTTGCTAAGACATGTTCAATAAGCGGGGTGTTGTTTAGTTCAATCAAACCTTTATCTTTACCGCCCATTCTGCTGGCTTGCCCGCCAGCCAAAATAACCCAACTAGTTTGCGTTGGAAGTAGCATACGTGTTCTCTTTTTTATCGCTTATGATTTGTAACAGCGGAGACTCTACCAAAGTCATATCTTTTATCCACCATTGTTTGTGGCATAAATCGGTGAGCGCATTTTTCTGATGACTCGTGATTACGATACTTGAGCCTCTAGCGAGTAAATCTTTAGCCATGATAACCAGTCGTTGAATCGATTCTTGATCCAATGAAGCGCTTGGTTCATCCATCAATAAGATAGAAGGTTTAAGTATCCAAGCTCGAGCCATCGCTACACGTTGTTTCTCACCACCAGAAAGCACTGAGATATGTTCATCTGCCAATGTTTCTAACCCTACCATTCGCAACGCGGTAATAACTTGAGCTCGCTTGTCTTTTGCAGAATCAGTTTGATAACGAATGCCGTAAACCACATTTTGATAAACGCTACCATCAAAGAGGTAAGGGGACTGGTGTAGATACACGACATCTTTACGTCCACCTTTGGAAAAAAGGCGCTGGATCAGAGTGTCTGAAGGTGCAACAACTTTGCCTGTTGATGGCTTTAGTAAGCCAGAAAGAATCTTGAGCAACGTAGTTTTGCCAACGCCATTGTCACCTTTTAGATAGATAGCGTCATTTGGGCCAATAGAAAGCTCCGGAATATGGAACAATACTCGTTCTTTAAAACGCATCGACAGTTGTTGTGCTGAAATTTTAATTGTCATAAAACACGCCTTACGCTCTCAAGTACCCTTTACCACGCATGCTGGTAAGGAAAAAATTCAATAGAAGTGCCAACGTGAGCAACACAATGCCAAGAGCAACACCTTGGGCGAAAGCGCCTTTGTGGCTCTCCATTGCGATTGCGGTCGGAATGTTTCGGGTGACTCCCATAATGTTGCCGCCAACCATCATTGAACAACCCACTTCGGTCACTATGCGCGAAAAAGCTGCGATCGTTGCGGCTAGTAAGGGGAACCGGGTTTCCCAAATCATGGTTAACGCAACGCGTGGCATTGAAACGCCTAATGTGATTGCGGTTTCCACCGCACGGCGATCGCTTGATTGTAGTGCGCCGTGCATCATCGACACCAAAACCGGAAAAGCAACAAGCATTTGGCCTAAGATCATCGCTTTTTGGGTAAACAGCATTTGCCAATCACCTAATGGGCCAGAACGAGACAATAACATGTAGAGCAACAGGCCAATCACTACCGTGGGAATTGCTTGAAGGGTATTTACCAGTGACAGCAATAACCATTTCCCTTTAAATTCGGTGTAGGCAAGGGTGAAGGAAAATAAAACAGCCGGAAGCAGCACTACTGAAATGGCAGACAAAGAGACGCTAAAGGAGACCGCAACGATCTCCCATAGCTCATTATCAAAACTCACCAATAGCGTGAGTGCTTCAAGTGTTGTTTGCCAAAGGCTCATAGAGTGTTATTTCTCATTTGCATTGGCAACAAACAATTGTTTGCCATTCAACTTGAACTCATTGATCAATTTTTGCCCCTTCGGATTAACTAGCCAGTCGCTAAAGACTTTAGCGCCTTGATAATTAATTGTTGGGTAGCGTTCGGGGTTAACAAGAATTACTTGATAAGGGTTGAATAGCTGTTTGTCGCCTTGGAATAGGATCTTTAAATCTAATTTATTATTGTACGCTAACCAAGTGCCTCGGTCCGTCATGGTGTAGCCTTGCATTTCTGACGCCATATTCAATGTTGGGCCCATGCCTTGACCGACACTACGGTAGCCACCGAAATTCGGTTCAATTTTGCTTTGTTCCCAAATGCCTTTTTCTTTCTTGTGCGTTCCAGAATCATCCCCACGCGACACAAACGTCACGTTACTGTTCGCGATATTCTTGAATACTGTCGCAACATCTTTTTGGTTCGCAATTTTAGCCGGATCAGAATCAGGGCCTACAATAACAAAGTCATTGTACATCAGTTTACGAGGCAATACGCCGTAGCCATTATGAACAAAGGTTGCTTCAGCTTTAGGGGCGTGTGTCATCACAAGATCAACGTCACCGTTTTCACCCATTTTTAATGACTTACCGGTACCAGCTGCAATGACATCCACTTTATATCCCGTGTCTTGCTCAAACTTAGGCAGTAGGTAGTCAAGTAATCCGGAATGATAAGTGCTGGTTGTGGTGGCTAAACGAATGTGTTCATTACCTTCTGCAGAACTTGCGGAGTAACTGATTAAAGCCAGTGACGCAGTGGCCAACGTTAAAGTCATTGATTTCATAATGCGATGGTTCCATTTTTATCATGTTAGCTCGTAATAATCCGAGCTTTATAAATCCGGATGAATATATAGCAAGCAAAGTGCCAAGTTTTTCAGTTATCTTTAAACTGTTAAATCAATAAGTTACGAACTCAACATTTGACAAGGGACAAAATGTCTCAACTTAATCCAGAGTAATCCCTAGATTCTTGGTACACTCTGTCCCATATATAACAAATAATGATTGAACAGTATGTCTCCAACCTTTGACTCCGCGAAACAAAATCAATTTCAGGCTTTTTCTGTCCTAATTGTTGACGATGAAGCTGGCATGCAAGCTATTTTAAGAAAAGCGCTCAGCAAATGGTTCTCGAAAGTCGATAGCGCTGGAAGTATCGAAGACGCTGAAATCCTACGCATCAAAAATCACTATGATTTAATTATTCTCGATATCAATTTGCCAGGACGTTCAGGTATCGAGTGGGAAGAAGCGTTTAATGACGAAGACAAGCGTGCTGACGTTATTTTTATGACCGGATACGCAGACTTAGAAACCGCGATCTCAGCATTGAAGCTAGGCGCTACAGACTTCATCTTAAAGCCTTTCAATCTCGAGCAGATGTTGCAAGCCGTTCAACGATGCATGGATAAACGTTTGAATGAGCGCCATCAATATGCATTAAAACATGACTTCGAGCGCCATATCACCACCGAAATTGTCGGTGGCTCAGAGAAAACAAAACAGCTCAAATTAATGATCAACCAATTTGCGCCTTCAAGAGCGTCTGTTCTTATTGAAGGTGAATCTGGAACAGGTAAGGAACTGGTGGCTCGTGGTGTGCATGAAGCGAGTCAGAGAAGTGGGCCATTCGTACCGCTTAACTGTGGCGCTATTGCTCCAGAACTATTGGAAAGTGAATTATTTGGTCATACCTCAGGGGCGTTTACCGGCGCCAAGAAAAATCGCGAAGGCCTTTTTCGAGTCGCAAATGGTGGCACCTTATTTTTAGATGAAATCGGCGAGATGCCTCTGGCAATGCAATCATCATTGCTAAGAGTACTTGAGCAACGCACGATCCGACCTGTGGGGAGTGAAAAAGAGATCAGCATTGATGTACGTGTAGTAGCAGCGACCAACCGTAACTTGAAAGAAGAGGTGGAAAAAGGAAACTTCCGTGAGGATCTGTTCTATCGTCTCAACGTATTGAAGATAGATGTTTCACCACTTCGAGAGCGAAAAAATGACCTAATTGAACTGGTGCCATTTTTCACCCGAATGCTCACCAAAGAGTTGGGAATGCCCGATTTAAAATGGGCACACGAAGATATTGTGGCAATGAATGATTACGATTGGCCGGGCAATATTCGAGAGTTAAAGAACTTAATTGAGCGCTGTATTTTATTGGGCAAACCGCCTGCTCATTATTGGCGTGAACTACAAGGCGATATTCCACCAGCACACATTTCAATGACGGTTTCAAGCGGAGCCCAACTGCCGGATTTACCGGAAGGAAATAGAAAAGACTTTGGTGATGGTTATCCAAACAGCTGGACGTTAAAAGAAGTTGAAAAATCGCACATTCAACAACTTGTCGAACACCATGATGGTAATAAGTCAGCGGCAGCTCGTGATCTTGGTGTCGCACGAAAAACGTTAGAACGTAAATACAAAGAGTGGGATTCAGAGGAGTCGGATCATGCCGACTGAAAAGGGATTGATACGTAAATGGCGTTACCGATTTAAAACCATGGTGCGTTATCGGTTGTTGTTTTTGACATCCGCTCCCATCTTTCTGACTTTACTTGCGCTAATCGGTATCACGATATATTGGTCTGTTCATTACACTTGGCAAAGTGCATTGATCGATGTGTCTGAACGCCTTGGCGTAGCAAATAACAGCATTGAACTTTTACAGCAAAAACAAGCTAATCATGTGCAGGCATTCTCTCAGTCTTATGATTTTCGGGTAAGAGTGAAGTCGGATAAGATCGATCCAGAATTTATCGCTTGGGTTTCTGAGCAAAAGCACCATTACAAACTTGATTTTCTTAAGTTTCATCGCGTCGATACCATTGAAGAAAAATTCAGGTTTATGGATCTCACCCATAAAGAATCATTTTTTGATGTACTTGATCCAAATGACCTCAATAGGTTGGATGCTGAACTGGCAAAAAAGGCCCAAATTCCAATTTTGAATAGTAATCGTGTGGAAGGTCGTGGATTGATTAGCCGCACTGTCATTCCGGTTCGAAATGATGAACATGAGCTCATCGGCTTTCTCGATGGCGGATTATTGCTAAATAACAGCACTGTGCTTGTAGATCAGATCCGAGACCTCATTTATCCATCAACGCAAGATAGCTTGCGTCCAATCGGTACGTTGACACTTTTTCTTGATGATCTTCGCGTCAGTACGAACGTACCGCTAGACAGTGAAGGGCGACTTGGCCGAGCGATCGGTACCCGTGTGTCGAGCGAAGTCAATCGTGCGGTTCTAGGTGAGGGCAAAGAATGGGTCAACCGAGCCTATGTTTATGACGCTTGGTATATCACGGCATATCAACCAATTCGTGATCAATACGATAATGTCATTGGTATGTTGTATACCGGTTATTTAATGTGGCCATTCCTTAAAGCGTATTTGACAAACATCGTTGAGATCAGCATCACCACCTTGGTTCTCTTATTGGTTTCAGGTGTGATGGTTTATCGTGGCTCACGTGACTTGTTTAATCCAATTGAGCATATCTACCGCGTCGTCAAAATGATCCAGTTAGGTAAAGAAACACGCATTGGTCCACTTGGCCTAGACGAAAAACACGAGTTGGCCCAACTAGCAAAACAGTTCGATAACATGTTGGATTTATTGCGGCAGCGAAAAAACGAGCTGAAGTATGCGGCTGAAGAGTTAGAACAAAAAGTGAAGCAGCGTACTGCGAGTTTAGAAGAAAAAACTGCAGAACTGGAGCTGCATATTCAGCTACTCAACCAAACTCGAGATAAGTTGGTTGTGAACGAAAAACTCGCGGCGCTAGGTGAGTTAACAGCAGGTATCGCTCATGAAATCAATAACCCAACTGCGGTGATCCTAGGTAACGTGGAGTTAATGGAATTCGAATTAGGGGACGACTCTTCCCGAGTGAAAGATGAAATCCACGCAATTTTGGCCCAGATTGACCGTATCCGGAATATTACCCGAAGCCTTTTACAATATAGCCGCCAAGGTGGCGTGCAAGATGAAGTCACCTGGCAACACGTTAACCCAATCATCGAAGAAAGTATTACCTTGGTCAAAACTGGAGCGAAGAGACGCAACATCGAGTTTGTTTCTGAGCTCAATGCCCATACGCCCGTTGAATTTAATCGCCACCATCTTCTGCAAATTTTGGTTAACCTACAAATGAATGGAATCCATGCAATGCAAGGGGCTGGCAGACTAACAATTCACAGTGAAGACTGGGTAGAAGATGGCCTAGAAAAAGGCACGGTAATCCACGTAGAAGACGAGGGTTGCGGCATCAAACCAGAGAACCTAAGCCGTATCTTCTCTCCATTTTATACCACAAAGCGTGAAGGAACTGGTTTAGGGCTTTCTGTTTCTCAAAGTTTACTTAGCCAAACTGGCGGCGAGTTGGTCGCTGAGTCTGAGCTCGGAAAAGGCAGTCGCTTTAGTATTTATTTACCTAAGAAAGCGGAATTAGATGTGTTGGTTTCAACTAAATAATTGCGTAATTAAACAAGCAGCTAAGTAACATAACGTTGTAAAAAAGGCCTCCATTTTGGAGGCCTTTTGATTATCCAGCATGCACCGCAATCTTAGGCGGGTTAATACCGTGCTTTTTAAACTCTTTCATTACTCGAAGGGTAATGTCGGTTTCAAACAGCTTCTCGTACGCAGTATCCACCACGTAAGCCTTACAGGTTAATTGAATAGCAAGGTAGTTATCCGTGATGGTCTGTTTTACTAAAACAGTCACAGGCTTCGGTAAATGGATATAGCGGCTAGAAGAGGCAGCTTCTTGGATCAAATCACGAGCAAGCGTAATATCTTCATCCATCCCAACATAAAACGGAATCACCACCTGCATATCCAATGCACCATAGTTGCCGCTTACGGTAACTTCATTAAGGAATTTGTTGTTTGGAATGGTGATGATGTCATCAGTGAGTGTACGCATGCGAACAGAGCGCAAACCAATGGCAATAATATCCCCATAATTACCTTCAAACGTGACGCGGTCACCTACTTGAAAGGGACGATCTACCATAACGGTCATACCTGCGATAAACGATGCCGCAAGGTCTTTCAGAGCAAAACCAACAGAGACCGCAAGGGTACCACCTATTAGGGTTAGGATTTGGTCGTTGACCCGAAAACTCATCATAAAGACCAGCATACCGGCGGTCATATAGATAAAGAACTGCAGGAAAGACTGTAGCTTTTGCAGCAACATACGATACTGTGCAAATTGGCTACCAAAGCTTTCAACCAGTGAGTTAATGAACTTCAATAACAACCACGTTGCCGCAATGATGATGGCGGAGAAGAAAACGCCACTCCAACGGATAAGACTGGCGATCTGCGTGATGTTTTCGACATTAGCCACATCTTCAGAAGCCAACGCCGGCGAAGCGACCATCACAGACAAGAGTAATATAATCAGTTTTTTCATCTTTACTTCACCAATAAATGCTGACGATCTAGAACATTTGTAATGTGGCGGAACCAGTGATCACTGACTCGTGCCTTATCTTCACTCCACTCAATGTAACCACGGCTTTGGAAGTAGCGTAGGGTACCAATTACTTCTGCAATACTTAACTGTGTGCATTCAGACAGTTCTTCTGGCGACGCAATTTCGAGTTGAACGATTGAACGCAAGACCGCAAGCATCGGTTTTGGCATTTTTTCAAGCTCTTGCGACTCTGGTGCATGGAACAAGCGAACATAAACTTGCTCTTCTTCTTTATCTCGACGTAACGAGAGGCGGAAAAAGCGCAGTGCAACGGTTGGGTTGCCATCAGAGTAATGCCAAAGAATTCGGTAGAAGCCTTGTTTAGCGCGCTCTTCTTCGGTGATGTCTTCATGATCCCACTGCTTTGGAACCACTAAACCATCAAATGAAATTCTATGCTCTTCATTTTGGTTAATACGACTATCAAGCAGTTCACGGATAAGTTTTTCATTCCAACGAGGTAAAAAGCTCACGAGATCGAATAGCAATCTTTCACCACGAGCACGGTCGATAAAACGCCAACTCGCTTTCTCGATTGCAATCACCACACGATGGTTTTTCTTAGAGCGACGCAATAAATTGGTCAAACGAATCAAATCAGACAAACCGCCCACCATCGGTTTAACTAAGCGCTGAGCATTGTCGACAGCCATTAGGTAAGAGGTCTCACTTTTTCTTAGGTGAGCCAGAATTTGAATCTCACTCGATTCTTCGCTCAAGCCAAGTTGAGATGCCAATTCAGCCAGCAGCTCGCTATAACCGCTATGTTGACAATTAAGGTAGAGAGGTTTTGCGTTTCGCACCTTACTAAGTAGTGTGTGCAGTAGGGTTGTTGTTCCCACACCTCGCTCACCTGAAACCACACAAATTGCTGGGCTGTCTGTCATCAAATACTTAGACAATTGCTGTATTTCATCGCTTGCATAATCAACAAGCGTGCTTTCCTTAGTTCCCGGTAACACGTACTGAAATGCGTCGTCACCACGAACACGCACTAAGTGATTTTGTCCATTATTGATGCTGGTTTGTTTCGCAACCTCAATTCGGAATAAGTACGCTAATGCTTGACTAAAGAGCGCGTAATTCGACAGTAGGGCAACGATTTGGTGCTTAAAACTGTGAACTGTGAGCCAAACTATTGCTAGTGCTGTCGCTGGTAGATTCAGGAGGAAAGTGTCTTTTTTGGCAATTGCCCAATTAACCCAAACTGGACGATCGGTGATCTTCATCGCGGTATCAAAGACTTTCTTACGCCATAGCTTAAGCACAGATAGCGTGACCAAAACAAACCAGAAGTACAACGCATTGTAAATCCAGTAATAAATGGTTGTCTTACCAAGCGTGCGCATTGATATTTGCAAAATCACACCTGCGACGATAGCACTCCATACATATCGACGAATGGTCGCAAGGCGAAGCGCAATCACTTCCTCTGAAGAGGTTCTACTGTTTCGGTGCGCAAACTCAAGAAGGAAGCTGATTGCAATCGAGCCACCCAATACCCACCAAGTAAAGATCTCCAAGTAAATAAGATGCTGCAAGCTAGGGATGTTTGATAACACGCGTAGCGACAACGTAATTGCAATTAAGAATGCGATGGCGCGATGTGCTCGGCTGAAATACCAAACTAAACGAACCCATAAAGGTGGGTTTGTTTTACTTTCCAACTGTGTTTGGCGAAATACTTCGATGAGGCGTTTACTGTTTGCAAGCCACCAAGCTAAGCCAAAGTAGATAAACAACACTTTAAGAGCAGCCCAAACCACAGGAATCGGCGAGATCAAGATGTCGTTAATTAGTGCACGGAAGCTACGCAGTTGAAAGTGCAATAGGTATTGAGCATTGAGTTTGGTTTGATTCCATTCTTGCTTAAACTGTGTAACCCCATAAGGACCAAAACCAGTCAGTTTATCTCTAACGGGTTGCTCGGCAAGTTCAAGCAAATGCTGTTTGCTCTGCCCCAAACTATTTAGCGTTAGGTAGCTGCTCTCTGTTTCGAACCAGTCATTCTCTACATTTGATTCACGGTATTTCTCTAAGTGTGCCTTAAATACCGTCGTCTGCTTTTTCTGCTCATTGATCACCGCAGTCAGTAGCTGTCGAATTTTTCGGTGATCCCGCTCTGTCATAAACAGTGGCTCTGGGATCTTATTTATTTCGGAGGCAATTTCTTCTGCCACTGCATCGACTTGTGGTGTTGGTGTGAATTCATACTTCCATTCTGCCTGAGCAAAGCCAGACAATAAAACACCAGTCAATAACAATAAGCGCAATGCAAAACGCATAAAATTCTCTTTTAACTTAGTAGGTTAGAGTTAGTTTAGTCGGTTTGAATCTGAAATCGAGTTCAGCATGACCATTTTAAGGACGAAACACTTTAATCTCAGTTTTGATCCAAGTGTCAGTGAAGTGTCATGATTAAATTGTATTGCTTATCAATAACAATATTCAAGAAAGGTATGGTTAACTCACGTTGCTAAATTGCGAAATCTTCCACTTGAACAAGGCGGAAGATGCGAATAAATAAAAACAACACTTGCAGTTAACGTGCATAGCCAGTAACGTTGCGCGGTTTTTCCTAATAAACTTGAATTGCTAAGGTAAAGGTTTTGATTTCCACAGCGAATATTACTCAACAATTTGGCGCTAAGCCGCTATTTGAAAACATCTCAGTTAAGTTTGGCGAAGGTAACCGCTATGGCTTAATCGGGGCTAACGGTTGTGGTAAATCAACCTTTATGAAAATCCTGAGCGGTGAACTTGAACAAACAAGCGGTAACGTAAGCTACGATCCAAACGAGCGTGTTGCTAAGCTAAATCAGGACCAGTTTGCGTACGAAGAATTCACTGTCATCGATACCGTTATCATGGGTCATAAAGAGCTATGGGAAGTGAAGCAAGAGCGTGACCGTATCTATTCACTTGCTGAAATGAGCGAAGAAGACGGCATGAAGGTAGCTGACCTAGAAGTACAGTTCGCGGAAATGGACGGTTACATGGCAGAAGCGAAAGCGGGTGAGCTTCTTCTTGCTGTGGGTATTCCAATGGAGCAACACTTCGGCTTGATGAGTGAGGTTGCACCGGGTTGGAAACTTCGTGTGCTTCTAGCGCAGGTTCTATTCGCAGACCCAGACGTTATGCTTCTTGACGAACCGACCAACAACTTGGATATGGATACTATTCGTTGGTTGGAAGACACGCTAAACGCACGTAACTGCACAATGATCATCATTTCGCACGACCGTCACTTCCTGAACTCAGTATGTACCCACATGGCTGACTTGGACTACGGTGAGCTGCGTGTTTACCCAGGTAACTACGACGAATACATGACAGCGGCTTCTCAAGCTCGTGAGCGTCTACTGAATGACAACGCGAAGAAGAAAGCACAGATCGCGGAACTTCAAACGTTCGTTGCGCGTTTCTCTGCAAACGCCTCGAAAGCAAAACAAGCAACATCTCGTGCTAAGCAAATCGACAAAATCAAACTCGACGAAGTTAAAGCGTCTAGTCGCCAAAACCCATTCATTCGTTTTGAACAGTCTAAAGAGCTATTCCGTAACGCTCTAACTGTAGAAAACCTAAGTCAAGGTTTTGAAGAAGACCTGTTTGCAAACTTCAATGCAATTTTTGAAGTTGGTGAGCGCGTCGCCATCATCGGTGAGAACGGGGTGGGTAAGACAACCCTACTAAACACACTTGCTGGTGTACTAGAACCACGTACCGGTGAATTCAAATGGTCTGAGAACGCAAACATCGGTTACTACGCGCAAGACCACGCTCATGAATTTGAAGAAGATATGAATCTAACAGATTGGATGGGGCAATGGCGTCAAGAAGGTGATGACGAGCAAGTGGTTCGCAGCTTCTTAGGTCGTATGCTGTTTGGTCAAGACGATATTAAGAAATCCGTGAAAGTTCTGTCTGGTGGTGAACAAGGTCGTATGCTGCTTGGTAAGCTAATGATGCACAAGCCAAACATGCTGCTAATGGATGAACCAACTAACCACATGGACATGGAGTCGATCGAATCTTTAAACACGGCACTTGAGCAATACAAAGGTACGTTGTTCTTCGTATCACACGATCGTGTATTTGTAGATTCGCTTGCTACACGTATCCTCGAAATCAAAGACGGTAAAATCCATGATTTCAAGGGCACATACTCAGAGTTCCTACGTTCACGTGGTATAGAAGGTTAATCAGCCCGATCTTTTAATATTTAAACTGAGCCACAATTGCTTCAAGCTTGTGGCTCACGTCAGATACTTGTTCACTACACCTCACCGAACCAGTTACGATTTGATGCGTATCGCCCGCTAACTCCGCTATCTGAGTAATATTTCTGTCTATTTCTGCAGACACCATTGATTGTTCTTCAGACGCGGTTGCTATTTGCGCATTCATATCAAACATTTCAGATATTTGATCAACAATCTTATCTATCGCTCCAACCACATTCTCTGTTTGCTCGTTAGAGTGATGAGCCTGCTCAAGACTACTTTGCATCAGTGACACCGTTTTTTGAACACCTGTCGTAAGGCCGTTAATAGTGGTTTCAATTTCATGAGTTGATGTATTCGTCATCAAAGACAACTGACGTACTTCGTCAGCAACAACCGCAAAACCTCGACCATTATCGCCAGCTCGAGCTGCCTCAATCGCCGCGTTCAATGCCAGTAGGTTGGTCTGTTCAGCAATGCCTTGGATGGAGGTGATCACTGAATGAATATCACGACTGCATGTTTCTAATTCAGAGACAAGCTCTTGTGAACTTTCAATATTGCTCGTTAGTGTTTGAATACTTTGCCCTGCTTCATGAGTTAATGTACGTCCACGTTCAGCTTCTAGTTTTACCCGTTTCGCGTTTTCCGCAGCATGCTCAATATTGGCGGTGATCTCGTTACTGGTCATGACCAATTCGTTCACAGCTGTTGCTACAGATTCCGATTCCATTTTTTGCTGTTCTGCATTCTTCATGCTTTGCATGGCTGCTTTTTCAGAACTGCATGAGTTTTCACTGAGTACGTTCATCACCTTCGCCAGATCTTTAATATTGCCGTGTAGCGAACTAATGAAGAGATCAAACGAATTAGAGAGCTGTACCAGTTCATCGTTGCCTTTAGCATTCATCCGTACCGTTAGATCTCCTTCACCTCTGGCAATTTTGTCCATCAGCACATTGATTGCGCCGATGCGGTTAGCAATATTTCGCCCAATTAAGATCAACAGCAGTGATACTAGGAGTGCGACGCACGCTCCAAACGCATAGAGCTGTTGCTTCACACTGGTTGTTTTGGAATTAATCAATGCTTCTATGTCTTGCTGTAAGACATGGATGATTTCTTCAGTTTGATGAACATTATTGCGAAGCGCACCACGCAGCCCTTGTTGTGGTGTTAAACCAAAGGTTGTTTTGGCGTCAGCCAGTTTCGTAATCGCCTGCTGATAATTTTGTACTGCAGAATCAACGAGTGGATAGGATTCAGAGATTAACAGCAAGGTTCTCAGTGCATTTTGTACGTCAAGAAAGGCGCTCTCACTTGGGGTAGCAAGATAGAGGTTGTCATATGTGTAAAGAGAGAAGAGGGCTTTGGTTAAATCACTATCATTGAGGTAAGAGACTTGTTCTCTTAATGACTCACGTGTCAGCTCGAGATCTTGTGTTAAACCCGACTGGCCGCTCTGACCAATTTGATTAACAGAACTGACCAATTGATGAAATTGGATTTGATAATCTTTCACGGTTTGGATGACTTGATCGACTTGCTGCCCAATAGATGGATCAAATTCACTTACTAGTGTATTGAGCTGTGACACTCGAACCAGAAGTTGCTCTGAGGTTTTATCAAACCGCTCAACATATTTGGCGTCTTTGCGTGCTAAGAAGTCTTTTTCATGGCGCCGCAGTGTAAGGAGATCGACTTCACTCAACAGGTTTTCTGTTGCGGCGATATCGAGACGATTGAGTGTGTTAAAGCTAACCTGTTGAAATGCGGCATAGCATCCGATTCCTACCAACAGCATTAATGTGATTAGCGTTAGTTTCGCGCGAATAGTTAGCGCAAATGATAGCCGAGACTCTTTTGGTGATGGTGTCATTAAACACCTCCCTAGCAATGAACGTTGTAATGACTGCTTTTTAGTACTTTGTTACATTTTTATTACAGCAGTTATAAAACTAATAGCACTAGAGAGGGGCTTTTCAAGTTATACAGAGAGATTATTCTTCTTTTAAATGCCCTTTAACATCAAATTCAACTTTATCTGCTCCGGTAAAGATCTGAAAACGCAGACCTTTTGCACGAGCGATCGTCGTTATGCCAAATTTTTGAGCTAAATCTAATCCCATTTGAGTTACACCAGAACGAGAAAGTAGCACTGGAATTCCCATCTGAGCCACTTTAATCACCATTTCTGACGTTAAACGACCCGTAGTATAGAAGATCTTATCTTCACCAGATTCACCGTTTAGCCACATTTCTCCCGCTAACGTATCTACAGCGTTGTGACGACCAACATCTTCAACAAATGAAAGTACTTGGTCACCTTGGCACACGGCGCAACCATGAACTGCTCCAGCTTTCTTGTACGTATCGTTATAATGGGTCAGAGCTTCTAATGCGGCATAGATTTCTGACTGTTTGAGCGGGACTTGAGGCACCTGATAGTTCTCGAGTTGCTTCATCACATTTCCGTACATGGTGCCCTGACCACAGCCAGAAGTTACCGTTTTCTTTTTCAGCGCACCTTCTAGGTGCTCCGTATTTTCTTGAGTTATAACAGCGGCAGTGTGCGTTTCCCAGTCGATGATGACAGATTCTAGAGCTTCGGGATCCGATAGAAAGCTCTGGTTTTTTAAGTAACCTAAAACCAACGATTCTGGTCGCGACCCCAACGTCATTAGCGTTACCACTTCCTTCCAATTAAGCATGACTGTAAGAGGGCGCTCGCAAGCGATTTGTTTAGTCAGCTTTTCTCCGTATTCATCGAAGACTTCCACTTCAATGGTTTGAAGTGGATTTTCACTGGTTTTGAGAATTTTTGGTTTCGCCACGGGGAATCCTATTTATTATTTTCTTAGAGGTGAAACATGATCAAAGCAATTACCATTCCTGATTCGCACAGTATCTTGAATTAAACACTCTACTTAAATTCGATTGAACTTTTGCTGTGGTTTAGATTCTGAGGAAGGTATGGCTTACTGAGACTTTTCACAAGAAGGTACAGTAATTGCTTATAAACGTCAGCAACAAATGAAGAGTTAGGTGAGTTATGTCAAGTGAAGCGCCAATAACAAAACAATTAGAAAAGAACGAAACGGTTTGGGATATTGAGTGTGAATTAGTCGAGCACGAAATTTCTACCGGCATTTGGTTAACCAGTCAGTGGCAACTAAAAGGGTTTAACCTCAAACCAGAAATGGTATCAGAATCTGTTACGTCGCTTGAACTTCATAAAGATGAGCGTACGGATTATCGCTTTAATTTAAGTTCCCAACAGCCCAAACTATTCCTGATCCTAGATAACATGGATACAGACAGTGTGCCTAAAATTGTGTCATTAACCGCTTCGCAAAGCGTTGCTGGTCAATATATGGATGGAGACTATCTCGTATTATCTAATGACATGCCATTACCAATACAGGCTTGGATGGAGGCGTTTATCGGGCGTCATGGGGAGTTATTAGAACAGCGACGTAAGAAACGTCGCGGGGCGGGGCGTTCGAGTGGCAACTAATTTTTTAAGCCGTTGGTCTCAAAGAAAACTTCAGCAAACGGGTCAAGCGGAAGAAGAGCAAATTGAGCCTTCACAAGAGCCCGTTGTTGAACCGGTTGCAGAGGCGCATGCCGACATAACCGATGCTAAGCAAGAGTCAGAAGACGATGTCGTCAGCGTAAGTTCTTTATTAGCAGCTGGAGCAGAAACGGCCGTAAAGAAGGCAGCTTTACGTAAACTGTTTTTAAGTGGTGAATTTTCCGAAGTGGATGCGCTTAATGACTACGATCATGACTATAAAGCCGTCAAGAGTCTATCAAGTGATGTCGCCGAAAAACTCAGAGAATGGGTAAACGATCAGTCTGAGCGGGAGCCTCAAGTAAATGAGGAAGACAAATCGCCTGAACTGAAAGCTCAGCCGGACGACTGCAGTGAAGAGAATCATCTTCCTGATACAGCAGAATCAGAAATTAATGTGGGACAAAATATACCACACAAAGAATAGGTACATTTTGACCGAATCATCAACAAGCCGTATGCGACAAAATGTCGCATACGGCTTTTTTCTGTATCAGAACTAGACAAATTAATCTTAACTTATTGATTTAATAATCAAAAAAATCAGGCACGGCATTTGCTATGTAAAAGCCAATTCTATCGTTCGAGTTCGACATGGAACAGAGCAATGCTAAAACAATTACTACAACAATCAGAGTCTAGTAACGGTAAAGCGCGGTTATATGCGTTTGAAAATACGGTTGAACTGACTAATTTGATCCCGCCGACGGTAAGTTACGAAAGTGGTGGAAATACACTCATTATTGGTCCAACTGCAATTATCGAAAGCGCAGCCCAGCAACTTGAGCAAATGAACAGCATCACTTTACTGTCTACTGATGGTGAGAAAGGCCAACATAAAGAGCTTTATTTCGCGAGTCGTGTTCAGGTTTCTGGTTTTCTCGGTACCTTCGAAGTTTTGACTGAAAACCAAGGCGTGACGACTAATCTTGCAAAAGTAGCCATCAACCATGACTGTTTTGATGTGGTGCTCGATCTTTGTCTCAGCAGTTGTATGACCGAAGAAGTTCCTGTCCCGGGCTACTACCCAGTTGGGCGAGGTTATCCAAAGCTTGCTGAAGCACTTGAAGAAATTCCAACCCTAATGGGAACCTTTGATAAACCAAAGTTCTTTCGTTTGAACACCGAACTCTGTGCGCACAGTTCTCGTGGAGTTAAAGGTTGTGAACGCTGTGTTGATGCCTGTCCCGCTGGTGCACTTTCAAGTGAAGGTAGTGACAAAACCGGTCATCGAATCGAGATAAATCCGTATTTATGCCAAGGGGTGGGGACCTGTGCGACTACGTGTCCAACAGAAGCAATACATTACGCTTTGCCCAACCCACAAGAAACGCAAAAGTTCATTGAGCGCACACTCGCGAATTATGAAAAAGCGGGAGGTCAGGATCCTATTGTTCTGATCTGTAGTGCTCGCCATGAAACCTACAATGTTATGGCACTGAAAGCACTACCAGACAACGTCATTCCGGTTGTGGTTGAAGAGCTACCATCTGTTGGGCCAGACACTTGGTTTGCGGCTTTAGTTAATGGTGCTACGCAAGTGCTTTTTGCAGCCAGCCGTTACATGCCTGAGACGATTCAAAGAATATTGAATAATGAAGTGGCAACCGCTCAAGAGCTATTGTCACAATTGGGCATCACTAAAGAGTGCATTGATGTACTTTACTTGGAGTCCTTAAGAGAAGGCCCTCCGACCTTGTGCACAGAGTCGTTCGATCTCGCTTTAGGTGAGTTGCAAGGCACAAAACGTCAACGTCTGTTCACGGCGCTAGATGCATTAGCCAAATCTCGAATCCCTATCGATAACATCGTTTCAATGCCAGTAAATGCCCCTTTTGGAAGCATTAACTGCAGCAGTAAAGATTGTACGTTATGCATGAGCTGTGTTGCTGTATGCCCAACACGCGCGCTTCACACCGATGGAGTGACGCCGTCACTTAAGTTTATTGAACAGGACTGCGTTCAATGTGGATTGTGTGAAAAGGCTTGTCCAGAACAAGCACTTTCTCTGACACCTCGCATGAATTGGGACAGCGCAACTCGTCAATCGGCAATCACTATCCATGAAGAAAAAGCAGCAGAATGCATTCGCTGTCATAAACCATTTGCACCGCAATCGATGATAGATATGCTCCAAAACAAGTTACGCGGTCACTCTCATTTTACTGATCAAGCCGCCATCAATCGTATTGCGATGTGTGAAGACTGCCGAGTTGTCGACATGTTTGAATCGATGGCCGAAAACCCACTTCAACAGTTGAAATACTAGGAGCTACGCGTGGATACACAACAAGATCAAACCTTACGCGCCCAAATCTATTTAATGCTGTCGTCGTTATTCCGTCAGGTTCCATCAACAGAATTGTTGAGTTTTCTAGCCAATATTGAAGTTGAATCGTCAGCGAGTGAGATGCAACTGACGTGGCAAAAGGTGAAACATGCGGCGGATTCGACAGATGGAGAAGCGCTCGACGATGAGTTTCATGCACTGTTTATCGGTGTTGGCCGTGGGGAGGTTGTACCTTTTGCATCATGGCATCGCACGGGTTCATTAATGGAAAAGCCATTGGCAGAACTTCGTACCGACCTATCTATGCTTGGTTTTGAACGTGAAGAGAATGTCAAAGAGCCGGAAGATCACATCTCGGCTTTATGTGAAGTGATGGCGCTGTTAAGCACCGAAGATGCATCACATCAACAAAGCTTCTTCAACAAACACATTGCCCCTTGGTTTGGATCATTAAGTAACCAAATCCAACAAGCAGAAAATGCAGTGTTTTATAAAGCGGTAGCTGAGCTTCTGACGGCATTTATGGCTCAAGAGCAAGTCCGTTTTAGCGAAAATACGAAAAGCAGTAAATCAACTTTGAAAATTGATGTGAAAAACGTAACCGAATACGAGCAATCGGAATAGCGAACACGTCGATAAGAGAGGCTTTAGCCTCCAAACACTACCTTAAAAGGTAAGGAAGCAACGATGAAAGATAATAAAGATATAAACAACAGCCGCAGGGATGTCCTGAAAGGCTTAGCTACGGCCGCAGTTGCTGGTGCCGTTGTCGCTGGAACAACAAAAGTGGCATCCGCTTCAGAAACTGTTTCTGTTGAAAAAGACGTAAAGAAGACAGGTTACCGCGAAACTCAACACATTCGCGATTACTACGACACTCTATAAGGAGCGAACCATGAAACTAATGAAACGCTCCGATACGGTGAGCAAAGAGCAGAACCAGTTAGGAGTCTCGCGTCGCGCATTTATGAAGAACAGCTCGCTTGCTGCTGGTGGTGCCGTTGCTGGGGCATGCTTGTTTACGCCGGGAATGATCAAAAAGGCAGAAGCTAAATCTGTTGATCCTCAGGCTAAGACAGAAGTAAAAAGAACGATCTGCTCTCACTGTTCAGTAGGTTGTGGAATCTATGCTGAGGTCCAAAACGGGGTTTGGACTGGTCAAGAGCCTGCATTTGATCACCCATTTAATGCTGGTGGCCACTGTGCCAAAGGCGCGGCATTACGTGAACATGGTCATGGTGAACGCCGTCTAAAATATCCAATGAAGCTTGAAAACGGTAAGTGGAAGAAACTGAGCTGGGATCAAGCCATTGAAGAGATCGGAAACAAAGTCCTAGATATTCGTAAGGAATCTGGGCCAGATTCTGTTTACTGGTTGGGTAGTGCAAAGCACAACAACGAACAAGCCTACATGTTCCGTAAAATGGCATCGTTATGGGGAACAAATAACGTTGACCACCAAGCTCGTATTTGTCACTCAACCACGGTAGCCGGTGTTGCAAACACTTGGGGCTATGGTGCGATGACAAACTCATTCAATGATATGCATAACTGTAAATCGATCTTATTCATCGGTTCTAACCCAGCAGAAGCACACCCAGTTGCTATGCAGCATATCTTGATCGCTAAAGAGAAAAACAGCTGTAAAATCGTTGTTGCAGATCCACGCCGTACTCGTACCGCAGCTAAATCAGATCATTATGTTTCTCTGCGTCCTGGCTCTGATGTCGCTTTCATCTGGGGCATCCTATGGCACGTATTTAAAAATAACTGGGAAGATAAGGAGTTCATCCGCCAACGTGTATTCGGTATGGATGAAATTCGCGCTGAAGTAGCTAAATGGACACCAGCAGAAGTCGAACGTGTTACTGGCGTAAGTGAAGCTGACGTTTATCAAACGGCAAAACTGCTTTCTGAGAACCGTCCGGGCTGCGTTGTTTGGTGTATGGGTGGTACTCAACATACAACGGGTAACAACAACACACGTGCGTACTGTGTTCTTGAACTTGCGCTTGGCAACATGGGTAAATCAGGCGGCGGTGCGAACATCTTCCGTGGTCACGATAATGTACAAGGTGCAACGGACCTTGGTGTCTTGTCTCACACACTTCCGGGCTACTACGGTCTTTCTGAAGGGGCGTGGAAACATTGGTCTGGTGTTTGGGATCTAGATTATGACTGGGTGAAAAACCGATTCGACCAAAACAAATATCGTGGCAAATTGCCAATGAACAACATGGGTATTCCAGTATCGCGTTGGGTCGATGGTGTGCTTGAAAACAAAGACAACATCGAACAAAACGACAATATTCGCGCTATGTTCTACTGGGGTCATGCGGTTAACTCGCAGACTCGTGGCGTAGAAATGAGAAAAGCGATGCAAAAGCTGGATATGATGGTGATTGTCGATCCATATCCTACCGTGGCTGCAGTGATGAATGACCGTACCGATGGCGTTTATCTGCTTCCTGCAACCACTCAGTTTGAAACATACGGCAGTGTGACAGCTTCTAACCGTTCCATTCAATGGCGTGATCAAGTTGTTCAACCATTATTCGAGTCGAAACCAGATCACGAGATCATGTATCTTCTGACCAAGAAACTCGGTTTCGCTGACCAACTGTTCAAGAACGTGAAAGTTGAAAATAACCAGCCGCATATTGAAGACATCACACGTGAGTTCAATAAAGGTATGTGGACCATTGGTTACACTGGCCAAAGTCCAGAGCGTTTGAAAGATCACCAACAAAACTGGCATACCTTCCACAAGACGTCACTTGAAGCCGAAGGTGGCCCAGCTCATGGTGAGACCTATGGTTTGCCGTGGCCATGTTGGGGCACGCCAGAAATGAAACACCCTGGTACTCATATCCTTTACGACACATCTAAACCCGTTGCTGAAGGTGGCGGTAACTTCCGTGCGCGTTTCGGTGTGGAGTACGAAGGGAAGAACCTTCTTGCTGAAGACAGCTATTCAGAAGGGTGTGAACTGGAAGACGGTTACCCAGAATTCAGCGATAAACTATTGAAACACCTTGGTTGGTGGGATGACTTAACAGCAGAAGAAAAACAAGCCGCAGAAGGTAAGAACTGGAAGACCGATGTGTCTGGTGGTATCCAGCGTGTTGCCATTGCGCACGGTTGTATTCCTTTTGGTAATGCGAAAGCGCGTGCTGTTGTTTGGACATTCCCAGACCGCGTTCCACTGCACCGTGAACCTCTATACACACCGCGTCGTGACCTCGTTGCAGATTACCCAACTTGGGACGATAGCGAATCTATTTACCGTCTACCGACCATGTACAAATCAATTCAGGATCAAGATAAGTCAGGTGAATACCCAATTATCCTGACATCCGGTCGATTGGTTGAATATGAAGGTGGTGGTGAGGAAACTCGTTCAAACCCATGGCTTGCTGAGCTACAACAAGAGATGTTCGTAGAAGTGAACCCGAAAGATGCCAACGATCTTGGTTTTAAAGATGGTGATATGGTTTGGGTTGAAGGCGCTGAAAAAGGCCGTATTCATGTCAAAGCGATGGTCACTCGCCGCGTGAAACCAGGTCTGGCATTTATTCCTTTCCACTTTGGCGGCAAATTCCAAGGTGAAGAGTTACGCGATAAATACCCAGAAGGCACGGACCCATACGTGATTGGTGAATCTGCCAACATCGCAACGACTTATGGTTATGACCCTGTGACACAAATGCAGGAAACCAAAGTCACCCTATGTAACATTCGCAAAGCGTAAGGAGTCCCGAAATGGCTAGAATGAAATTCCTTTGTGACACCAAACGCTGCATCGAATGTAATGGTTGTGTCACTGCATGTAAAAACGAAAACGACGATGCGCTTGAATGGGGTATTCAGCGCCGTCGCGTTGTAACACTCAACGATGGCGAGCCGGGAGAAAACTCAATCTCAGTAGCTTGTATGCACTGTACTGATGCTCCTTGTATGGCAGTGTGTCCTGCAGACTGTTTTGAACACACAGAAGATGGCATTGTGCTGCACAATAAAGATCTTTGTATCGGTTGCGGATATTGCTTATTTGCATGTCCATTTGGTGCGCCTCAGTTTCCTAAGCAAGCCGCTTTTGGCGAGCGTGGTAAGATGGACAAATGTACTTTTTGTGCAGGCGGTCCTGAGACAGAAGCTGGCTCTGAAGACGAGCGTAAGAAGTATGGCGCAAACCGTATTGCTGAAGGCAAACTACCGATGTGTGCGTCATTGTGTTCAACCAAAGCATTGCTTGCCGGTGATGCAGAAAAAGTCTCCGACATTTTCCGTCAACGTGTTGTAGAGCGTGGTGCGAAAGGGGCAGGTTGGACTGATGGTGAAGACCTGTCTTACGATGCGACGAAAAGTTAATCGTGGAGAAAGTCATGTTAAATGTGTTTAAACGTGCTTCTCTTGCAATGCTGTCCTTAGTGACAGCATTGCTTCTTGCGGTTTCGCTTCCAGCTTCCGCACAAGAGAATAGCTCCCAGTCCGCGCAGAAAGAAATGACTCAATTAGCTGGTGCGGATTTCTGGCGTCAGGTAAAAGAGGGGCAAGAAGGTTACACTACGTCTCAGTTTCCTGAGCATGGTGTGCTAATCAGTACTCCTGGAGAAACGTGGTACATACTAAAAGAAAAATGGATGTCGCCAGCAGGTGCCGTTGCTATTTTTGGCAGTATTACTATGGTGGCACTGGCATACATTTTTGTTGGCCCACTGATGCTAAGTAAACCAAGAACGGGTAAAAAGCTGAAGCGTTGGTCTCGTATGGACAGGGCGCTTCACTGGAGCATGGCGTTTACCTTCCTAACGCTTGCTTTTAGCGGCTTAATGCTTGTTTACGGCAAACACTTCTTAAAGCCTTATGTGCCAACTGAATTCTGGGGCTTTGTTGTGATGCTGGCGAAGCAATATCATAACTACATGGGCCCACTGTTCTTTGTGTTGCTAATCTTTGTTCTGCTTAAGTGGTGGCGTAAGTCTATCCCGACAATGACTGATGTACGTTGGTTTATGAAAATGGGCGGCATGGTTGGTAAACATAAAGGAACACACCCTTCAGCAGGTTTCTCCAATGGTGGTGAAAAAGCGATCTACTGGCTGTTGATTGCTTTTGGCGCTGTTGCGGCTATTAGTGGCTTGGTTCTTGATTTCCCAATCTTTGGCCAAACGCGTCGAGATATGGAGCTATCGAACCTGCTACACATGTTGTCTGCACTGATCCTAATTTGTGGTTTCATTTTCCACATCTATATCGGTCTATTTGGTATGGAAGGTGCACTTGAGGGTATGGTCACTGGTGAAGTCGATGAGACGTGGGCAAAAGAGCACCACGATCTTTGGTACGAAGAGATGAAAGCAAAAGGCCCAGAAACCGATAATCAAGCAGTCAAAGGAGCGCATACAAATGAACAAACCTCATAATGGGATTTGGGTAGCGTATATCTTAAGTTGCTTAACACCGTTTACGTTTCTGATTTCAGGTGTTATTGCCATCATCTATGCGGGCTATCGGTTGGATAAAGGTGAAGATGGAGACATTATTGACTCTCATTACTATGGGTTAATTCGTACCTTTTTCCTTTACTTAACGTTCTTTGTTGTGTTGATCGTAACAGTTGCAACATCAAATGGCGTGCTAGTTGGTGTGAGCGATTATTGGTTACATAGTTCTTTGATTGATACTGTTGCCTATGTGATTCCGTACATAGGTATGATATTTGCGGTTTTGGCCATTATCGTCTGGTTTATCCGTATGTTCCAAGGCATGCAGCAATTGAGAAATAACCAACCTCACAGTCCTTCAACCGGACCAAACTTATAAAACACCAAGCCCCAGAAAACCTCTGGGGCTTTATATTTATCCTACATACGTCTATATAGCGTCGAAGAAGTTTTATAAGAACATTTGGTTTGTATAAGCTGTTTTCTCATCGCCTTATGCGACCAACGTCTAAACCCATACTGCTACTGTTGTTATCTCCAAGATGCTAAACTTTGAAGATAAGCAAACCACAAGGACGTCGTATGAATTTCCCTTACCAAAATATTGTCATCTTAACCGGAGCGGGGATCTCTGCTGAGTCTGGCATTCAGACATTTCGAGCACAAGATGGTTTATGGGAGAACCACCGAATTGAAGATGTCGCAACACCAGAAGGTTTCAATCGTAACCCTGATCTTGTGCAAGAATTTTACAACTTGAGAAGACAAAAACTACAGGAACAATCGATTAAACCAAATGCTGCTCATATCGCGCTTGGGAAGCTGGAACAAGAACTTGATGGGAAAGTAACAATCATTACTCAGAACATCGACAACCTTCATGAAAGAGGAGGCAGCAACAATGTCATCCACATGCATGGGGAACTACTAAAGTCTAGATGCAGTGAGTCCAATCAAGTTATTGAGGAAACGGGGGACATTAATACGGGTGACCTATGCCATTGTTGCCAAATACCCTCGCAAATGCGGCCTCATGTCGTTTGGTTTGGAGAAATGCCACTTCGTATGGGTGATATCTACGCAGCGTTAGAAGAAGCCGATTTATTTATCTCTATTGGCACCTCTGGCGTTGTATATCCTGCCGCAGGGTTTGTTCACGATGCGAAAATGCACGGTGCCCATACCATTGAGCTGAACCTTGAACCAAGTGCGGTAGAAAGTGAGTTTGAAGAAAAACGATACGGGAGAGCAAGCATTGAGGTGCCAAAGTTGGTAGAAGATATTCTCGCACTCCAATCTCCTTCGCAAAAACAAGCCTAATTCATTACAACACTCTCAACGCTGACGTTGGGAGTGTTTCATTTCATACATCGCTTGGTCCGTTTTCTCAAGAGCGGCATTCAAGTTATCGCGCGTTGTACGTTCAATACCATAGCTAAACCGGATTTTTTCGCTGAAAAGCTCTTCTTGTATACAACAGATAAATTCGACTGAACGTCCTGGCTGAACGGTGATAGCAAACTCATCACCACCGAGGCGAAATGCTTGCTCTCGTCGGTTGATATTATTTGCCAGCACTTGCGCAAAACGAACGATCAGCAAATCCCCAGCCAAATGCCCCTTCGTGTCATTTATATGCTTCAACCCATCTAAATCGATATAGATTAAGTCGAATTCATTGAGGGTGATTGCTCTGAGCTTCTTACGATTGTATAACCCCGTTAGTTCATCAATATTCGCGCGCTCTTGTATACGCTTAACCGTGTTGGTGATACCAAATGCAATCAGCAGAAACGAAAGCTGTAGCAACCCATCTTCCATGATGGAATCGATCATTGGGTAGTCATTTGCAATCAAGTTGAAGTAAGTAATTTCCGTAATGACTTCGTAGGCGCTGTTAATGATGAGCAACGTGACGCCAAGACGTATTGTCCGATTGTTTTTTAATGCCTCGCGAGACACAAAGCTTAGATAACAAACCAGAAGTAGGGTATTGGTCTCAAACAACAGATCATATTGAGAGTCTATGTCGACATAATGACTGAGCAGTAGCATCGCAAATGATACTGCAATTAGAAGGGAAACGAATAAAAGGGTAAGTCTGTACATTCTATCCTAATCAACGTGAAAACAAATAAAGCGGCATAAGCCGCTTTATTAAGTGTAAATGGAATTACTTAGTTATCCACTTTCAATTTCTGGAAGTACTCGTCGTAAAGCACGCTCGCTTCACCAACTTCATCTTGCCAAACACCACTGTCCATTACTTTCTGAGGAGGGAAGATCATCGGATCATTCGCAAACTCTTTAGGTAATAGGTCATGCGCTGTTTTCACTGGTGTTGGGTAGCCGATTTCTAATGCAATTTTTGCTGCGTTTTCAGGGCGAAGTAAGAAGTCGATCATTTTATGTGCCGCTTCAACATTTTTTGCACCAGAAGGGATTGCTAGGCTATCCATCCAAAATACCGTACCTTTTTCAGGCCAGATAATGTCAATTGATGCACCTTCTTGGCGTGCCATGTAAGCAGAACCATTCCACAGCATACCCAATGAAACTTCACCGGCTAAATAAGGGTTGGCAGGGAAATCTGAATTGAACACTAATACGTTTGGCATTAGTTTTTTCAACTCTTCATAAGCCGCTTTAATTTCATCTGGGTTTGTTGTGTTTGGCGAGTAGCCTAGCTTAGTCAACGCAATGTGGAACACTTCACGTGAGTCATCCATCAACATAAGCTGACCTTCCCACTTACTGTCCCAAAAGTCATCCCATTTCGTGACCGATGACTTATCTAACATGTCAGCATTGATGCCAATGCCTGTCGCACCCCAGATATAAGGGATAGAGTAGTTGTTGTTCGGGTCAAAAGGTTTGTTTAAAAAATTAGGGTCTAAATCTGAGAAGTGAGATAGTTTCGCTTTGTCGATTTGCTGAAGCATGCCTTCTTTGCGCATCTTAGATACGAAGTAGGTAGACGGTACTACCAAATCATAGCCCGAACCCTGAGTCTTAAGCTTGGCATACATGCTTTCGTTAGACTCATACGTAGAGTAGCGAACTTTAATTCCTGTCTCTTTTGTAAAGTCTTCAAGAACTTCATTTGGAATATATTCAGACCAGTTGTAAAAATAGAGTTCTTGATCAGCAGCCATTGCAGGAGAAGCGATTAGGGTCGCTGCGCAAAGTGCGCTTGCGTAGATTTTACTTTTCATTACTTTTCCGTTTTATGTGTGCAGAGATTTCCTGACGTACATCCAAGTAACGCTCCGCAACCGTTATGAAAGTTTTATCGTGAAGATAAATGTAACAGCCGTTAATTATATCAGCCAATAAGAAAAATAGGCAGCTTTTGCTGCCTATTTTATCTGAGTTCGCTTGCTTACTGGCCAGCCTTTAACTTGAGGAAGTAATCTTCATATTTCACGGTTTTATCACCGACAGCGGCTTGCCATTCCACACGGTCTAGGTCCTCCTGCGAAGGGAACAGTGGAGCAATGTCTTTGAATTTCGCATTGGATTCGGCAACCGCGGTGAGATACCCCGTGTCACGAGAAATCTGCTCAGCAATTTCTGGGCGCAGTAAGAAATCGATCATCTTATGGGCCGCTTCTACGTTTTTAGCGCCTGATGAAATGGCAAAGTTATCAACCCAACCGATGCCACCTTCTTTAGGGAAAACCAGTTTAATCGGTAGCCCTTCTTTTTGCGCTGCAGCAGCACTGCCATTCCAAAGCATACCAACACCCACTTCGCCAGACATGTAAGGTGCACCAGGGTTGTCTGAGTTAAAGACCAGCACATTTGGCATCAGCTTACGTAGTTCTGCATAAGCGTCATCGATTTGTTTTTCATCCGTAGTGTTGCCTGAGTAACCCAACTTACGAAGAGCAATATGGAACACTTCACGAGTATCATCCATCAGCATGATTTGGCCTTCCAGCTCAGGCTTCCATAAGTCAGCCCAGCTTTGAAAATCTTGTGGATCATACATATCGGTATTGACGGCTAAGCCCGTGATCGCAACAACGTGTGGGATAGAGTAGTCATTGTTTGGATCGTAAGGTTTATCTAGATAGTTTTTATCTAGATTCTTAAAGTTGCTCAGTTTCGACTTGTCGATTTTCTGAAGCATGCCTTCATCACGCATCTTAGAGACGAAGTAAGTGGATGGAACCACCAAATCATAACCTTGATTGTGTGTTTTTAGCTTTGCATACAAAGTTTCATTCGATTCATAGGTGGAATAAATAACTTTGATGCCAGTTTCCTTGGTAAATTGTTCCAGCAGGTCGCTATTGATATACGGCCCCCAGTTCATAAATACCAGTTCTTTATTTTCGTCCGCTGCAACTGAACCTGAGAACAGTGAAAGCGCACATGCACTACCAGCTAATAAAGTAGCCCATTTTTTCATTTACGTTAGCTCCAAACCAAACGTCACCGCCTTAGTAATAGCGGTGCTAGATAGAAAAACAGAATGGCACTTTGCCATTCTGTTTCGTGGTAAACCTAAGCATGGATGCTTAGAGTTTAATAGTGAATTACTCCACTTTCTCCCTTGCCAGTAATTGTGAGGTTACAACAAGCACAAGAGAAACGATTAACATGACAGTTGCTAAGGCATTAACCTCCGGTGAGATTCCCACTTTTACCATCGAGTAAATCTTCAATGGAAGGATTTCATACGTTGGACCTGTCACAAACGAGCTAATGATGACGTCATCAAGCGACAACGTGAAGCTAAGTAGCCATCCCGCAGCAACTGCTGGTTTTGCCAATGGTAAGATGATTTGCTTCAAAATTACCCATTCACTCGCTCCAAGATCTTTTGCCGCTTCCAGCATTTTTACGTCAAAGCCATTGAGTCGGCTGTATACCGTGACCACCACAAATGGCAAGCAAAACGTAATGTGGGCAATCAACAAGGTGAAAAAGCCCAGTTGCGCACCTAACACCAAAAACAGCGCCAACAGAGAAATCGCCATCACGATGTCCGGAGACATCATCACAACAAACAACATACCGTTGACAAGACCTTTTCCTTTAAATGAATAACGGAATAGGGCGACAGCCGTCAAGCTACCAATAATGGTTGCTGCCGTTGCGGAAAACACAGCCACATTCAGTGAGTGCCATGCCGCTTGCATTAAGCTGTCGTTATTGACCAGCGTCTCATACCATTTCGTTGTAAATCCACCCCATTTCATACCAAATTTATTGGCATTAAAGGAGTTCACGATCAAGACGATGATAGGTAAATACAAGAATGCATATACCAACGTCATAAAGCTAAATCTAACTGTGCGTCCCATTAGTCTAGCTCCACTTTCTTATTCAATAATTTGCCAGCGCGATAGTAGGCATAGAGCATCACAGCCATCGCAATCGTCAGAGCTATACTGGTTGCAGCACCAAATGGCCAATCACGTGCATTCAGTACTTGGCTCTTAATAACGTTACCAATTAACAAGTTCTTGGCGCCGCCTAGTAAGTCAGCAATGTAGAACATCCCAAGAGCAGGGAGCAGTACCAATAAGCAGCCGCCAATAATACCTGGCATGGTTAACGGCAAGACGACTTTTGTCAGTGTTTGTAGTTTATTCGCCCCTAAATCTCGAGCAGCTTCGATGTAAGTATCATCAAGCTTCTCAATCGCGGAATATAACGGCAAAATCATAAACGGCAACAAAATGTAGACCAAGCCAATCATTACTGCTGTTTCGGTATACATTAGACGTAAAGGCTTATCGATAATATCTAGAGCTAACAAGCCTTTATTCAGAATACCTTGTGTTCCAAGTACAATTTTTAAGCCATAAGTCCGAATAAGTGAGTTAGTCCAAAAAGGTACTATCACTAAAAACAGCATAATAGGGCGCCACTTCGCAGGCATTTTCGCGACAATGTAAGCAAAAGGATAACCAATCACTAAACAAATTAGGGTCGCAATAATCGCCATGTAGAATGAATGCCACAATACTTTAACGTACAGCGGATCCATCAAACGCAAGTAGTTATCTAAGGTGAAGGTCATCTCAATGAGATTCGCTTCATCACGAGTTAAGAAACTAGTGCCAATGATCATCAAGTTAGGCACTAATACAAATAAACCTAACCAACCAACGATGAGGGCGATAATGGCATTTTGTAGATTAAGCTTTGTGCTCATCATTTAACACTACCTCCCAGCTCTCAACCCAAGTGATAGCGACTTTTTGACCAAGAGAGTGATCGACATCAGGATCATCTTCATTGAAAAACTCACTAACCATCACACGCATGCCGGATTCCAGTTCAATCACAGAGTCCAGAGTCATACCTTTGTAAGTGCGCTCGGTAACGTGTCCGACGATACCTTTTTCTTCAGACTCTTTGATCTCTTCAATGCGTAAATCTTCCGGGCGAAGCAGCACTTGCAATTTATCGCCAGCATCAGCCTGTTTATCATAATAAACAACCGACTCAACCCCTTCGATTTCAGCGCGAATGCGTTTTTCATCAATACGCTCAATCATCGTTGCATTAAACACGTTGATTTCACCGATAAAACGAGCGACAAACAGGTTTTTAGGCTCTTCGTAAATCTCACGAGGAGAGCCATCTTGCTCAATAACCCCTTCACGCATAACAATGATGCGGTCTGACATCGAGAGAGCTTCTTCTTGGTCGTGAGTAACGAATATGAAGGTAATGCCTAATTGACGTTGCAATTGCTTCAGTTCGATTTGCATCTGTTTACGCAATTTATAATCCAGAGCAGAGAGCGACTCATCAAGCAACAGTACTTTAGGCTTGTTCACAACAGCGCGAGCGATAGCGATACGTTGCTGCTGACCACCAGAAAGCTGATGCGGTTTGCGTTGTGCCATTTTTTCAAGGCGCACCATGCGTAATGCTTCCATCACTCTAGGTTCGATATCCTGAGCGGACACTTTTTGCATGCGTAAACCAAATGCAACGTTTTCGAAAACGGTCATATGAGGGAATAGTGCATAGCTTTGAAAAACAGTATTGACGTGCCTTTGCTCTGCAGGTAGCTGAGTAACATTCTGACCATCTAAAAGGATCTGACCATTATCTGCGGTTTCAAAACCCGCGATCATCCTTAAAACCGTTGTCTTACCACAACCTGATGGACCCAAAATCGTTAAAAACTCACCATGATTAACATCAAGGTTAAAATTGCCGATGATCTCCTTACCATCGAAACTTTTATTGATGCCAGTTAAGCGAATAACTGGTTGTCCTGCGTGTTGTTTAGCGTTCAACGTCTGTTTTTCTCCCACATGGGCCACTATCTCAGTCTTAAATAATGACCTGTAGTTACATAAATAGAGGCGCGCATCATAATCACCAAAACTGTGAATTCAAAGTATTTTCTTACCTTGAAACACAAAAAATTTTGCAGGTAAAAGTAAACATTTCTTACCATACTTATTTAAAGGCTCAATTGGTGCGGCAGGTGGTTAATTATCAACCAAAAAACCGAGAAAGCAAGCGCCTGATTGTATTGCGATTTTAAGTTGTTAGCTTTTAAGTATAATGCACGTAACTTTTAGTTAGTCTTTCTTATTCTAGGAATAGGATACCGGATTCAATAATGAACGATGATATCGAAAAAGATTTTAATTTAGGTGGAAGTATAGAGCAGGCTATCTCTGGGGACTATAAGCTCAAAGCCAGTGATGTTCTGAGAGAAGCATGGAATCATACAATGAAAAACTTCCTTTCATTCTCTCCTTCTATTGTCATTCTCCTCGCGGTACAACTTGCCATTTTTTATATTGCACTTAAGCTGCAGCTTGGTGATCCATCCGTTATTTTAAACGCGCTTCAAAATCCAGAAGCATTTGATGAACGTATTATTTCCGCTATCTTCGTCGCCAACTTTAGCTATGAAGTGGTCAGCGCTCCAATTTATGCCGGCATATGTTTGATGGCAATGAGCCATTCTGCTGGTTTGAAAACCAAACCAAAACATATCGGAAAAGGGCTCCAACATACTATTCCTGTCATTTTGGCAACATTGTTTAGCCTGACGCTACAAGGAATTGCAGGTATGCTCCTTCCATTCTTATCGATGTACCTGTCACTTGCGTTCAGTAATTCAATCCTGCTGATATGTGAGAAGCAAATTCCACCAATGCAATCACTGTTGCTGTCACTACGTGCCGTGAATAAAAAGATAATACCGCTTGCGGGTATCTACTTGATTGTCACCATGATGTTTATCGTCGGTGCAATGTTCTATGGCATTGGTCTTATCTTCGTCTTGCCATTTTTCTTCCATGTGAAGGGCATCATCTATCGAAATATGTTCGGTATTAGGCTCAAGATTGTCGCTTCTGGTAAACCAAAAGATGGAGATGACGACTCACAGGTGTTTAATGCATAAATCTGAACGTCTTCTCATTGTTATTGCTGGCCTTATGGCCAGCTTTGCGTTTTACCGCTACGAGTTTACCCTCGAAGATAATTGGACAAGCTCAGACATACTTCGATCGACAGACTTGGTGGCTGCGAATGTCGGCAATGCGCCAGATTTCAAACAGTACTCAGGCTCAAAGCTCAAAAAACAGGCCTTTTTCAATTATCTTCGTCCCGGCATTGCACTCGAGAATCAACGAATCTTAAAAGAACGAAGTCGATTAGAGCGAATAGAAGAACATTTTGACAAGATGACGCTCTCTAATGACGACATGTTATATGCCAAAAGGCTAGGGCATTTATACCATGTGCCACTACCTGAAGACGGCATCGACCGAATATGGCTCAATCGAATGCTCCATCGTGTCGATGTATTACCTGAAGCGCTCATACTAATCCAAGCCGCTAATGAATCAGCTTGGGGCACTTCTAGGTTTGCTACAAAAGCAAACAACTATTTTGGTCAATGGTGTTATCAACGCGGTTGTGGCTTAATCCCACAACAACGAGCGGAAGGAAAAACACACGAGGTTGCTAAGTTTCATTCAGTACAAGAATCAATACATGGATATTTTATGAATGTAAACCGCAACAATGCTTATTATGAGCTTCGCGAAATTCGTTATAAGCGGCATATGAATAAAAAGAGCCTCACAGACACTCAAGCTGCGATCGCTCTTACTAAAGGTTTATTAAAGTACTCAGAGCGAGGTGAGGCATACGTCAACGATTTACAAGCGATGATTCGGCATAATGAAGCGTTTTGGAATTAAAACAGTAGAATGCAAATAATGAAAAAAGTGACGTTAGCCTTACTGCTCACCTCGATGCTTGGTGCAATCGCGCCAGTTTCAGCTCAAGAGTACATGTTTACCTACTCTAAGCTTTTCACTCAAATGAAAGCGAATTCAAAAGAAGGCCATGATGATATTAAAATTGGTTTTTTCTTTACTGACGCGAAAACAAAACAATTGTGTGATATCGAAAAAGCTTGGATGGAGAAAGAAGAGCACTATGAAGAGTTATCTATTTCTCCGGCTAAAGAACTATTAGTTCCCCTAGATAGCAACTTGCGTCAGGCTAATCCGTTAGTCTTTGTCCAAACACCTAAAGACAAGCGATGTGACTTCTCAATGGTTGTCATGACCAAAGTACCTTTTGACGGAAAAGTAACCTATGAAGAGGTTGAAAAATTGATGCCTCAAATGCAAACCATACTTGAAGATTTGGGTGGCATGTTTTCAAGTTGGTTTACCCCTGACGTTGAAGGCGTGACATTAGAATTTGCTAATCAGCTTAATTCTTACATTGATCTTTCTGGCGGTCAGCAAATAGAAATTCGAGATGGTAAAGCTCAAGTAGCGCTCAAGGATATTGGAAAAGGTGGTTTTATGACTCTGCCTCAAGCCACAATTAGAGTACTCCCATATTTGCCTGATGCAAAAAAGTAGAGTTCGGAAAAATAAAAAAGGCGACCATATGGTCGCCTTTTTTATAGATTCGTTACATTTAACTGAAGACTTGGGTCAAACTCTTGAACTTGGTCTTCATCAACAACAGGTCGAGCTTGAATGTCTTCTTTATCAAAGCCGATGTCACCACCGTTAATCACTCCGGAATCCTTATCGATTGATTTAAAATCAAATAAATCAAAATCAGCAAGGTGGCTAGGAACTACGTTTTGCATCGCTCGGAACATTGTCTCAATTCGCCCCGGGAAACGCTTGTCCCAGTCGTTAAGCATTTGCTTGATGTTTTGACGTTGCAAGTTCGGTTGAGAGCCACATAGATTACATGGAATAATTGGGTACTCACGCATCTCGGAATACTTAATGATGTCTTTTTCGCGACAATATGCCAAAGGACGAATCACCACATGCTCACCATTATCAGACACTAGCTTAGGTGGCATTGCTTTCATTTTCCCACCGTGGAACATATTCAAAAATAGGGTTTCAAGAATGTCATCACGGTGATGGCCTAAAGCAATTTTTGTCGCTCCAAGCTCTTTCGCAGTACGGTACAAAATACCTCGGCGAAGGCGGGAACATAGGGAACAAGTTGTTTTTCCTTCCGGGATCTTATCCTGCACTATTGAATAGGTGTCTTCTTCGACAATCTTATATTCAACACCTAAAGACTCAAGATACTCAGGCAGAATATGGCTAGGGAACTCTGGTTGTTTTTGGTCAAGATTAACAGCAACTAATGAGAAAGAGATCGGTGCACTTTTTTGCAAACTCATCAAGATATCAAGCATAGTAAAGCTATCCTTACCACCTGATAAGCAAACCATAATACGATCACCATCTTCGATCATATTAAAGTCTTGAATGGCTTGACCAGTATTACGACGAATACGTTTTTGAAGCTTATTAAAGTTGTATTGCTGAGCTTTAGTGCGCTCTTGAGTATGCTCTGTCATTACTTGCTGTCTTATAAATCATCAAAACAAAATGAAGTGCGTATGATACGGATAAATTGCCTATATGCCAGTTCTAATCACCACTAAATAAAAAATCCCCTCGAATGAGGGGATTTTGTCAGGGATGGTTACGTTAAATCGCAGTTTTTGGGTCCAAAGGACTGATATAACCCAAAGGTTTCAGCGCTAATACATCACAATTAATCTTATCAATGACGTGCTCTGCTGTGTTTCCTATAAAGACTGCAGATAATCCAGTGCGCCCTGTGGTACCAATAATAACCATCGCAGCATTTAGTTTTTCGGCTACCTCGGGAATAATGTCTTCAGGCAAACCTTGTTCTACAATGGTTTGTTCCTCGTCAAAACCATGTTTTTGTCGTAATGACTTCATGGCTGTTAAGTGGTGTCCTCTTACCGCGTCGGTATAGGTAGTTGGATCAAATTCAGGTAACTCAATCGTAATATTAGCCGGGGTTACAGGATAGGCGTTTACTAAATAAGGCTTTGCGCCAAGACGCCCTGAGATATTGGTTAATTGTTCGACCATGATATCGTTTAAGTCGATATGGGTGTCATTTTCTGATCCAACATGAACGGAAGCAAGTATGCTAGCGTTATCCGGCCATTCTTCGTTTTTAACCAGAAGAACAGGAGAAGGGCATTTCCTCAATAGATGCCAGTCTGTTGGAGTAAAGATAACCGCTTCCAAGATGTCATGTTTACGTGTTCCTTTGATCACAATGTCATGCTCACCAGCAAACACCTCAGCAATAATGGCTTCGTAAGGCCGATTATGCCAAACCACTACAATATTAAACTCGACTTCTTTATTCATGTAGGGTTTAGCGATATTTCTCATCCACTGTTCCCTTTGGTGTATCACACCTCGACGCATCGCATCACGCTCATCGATCGAGAGCATGGATGTCATATCATAAGAAAAGTCGTAAATAGAAAGGAAGAAAGTCACTCGGCTAGGAGAACGACTTTTGGCAGCTAATTGCATTGCTCGGGCTAAAGCAGGTTGTTCGTCACGATTAACGTCTGCAACAACTAATATTTTATTATAAATGCTCATATGAACTCCTTACAGAGAGTTGAGTCATATGACTAATGTAGCCTAATTCAATTAAGAGTTTTAGAAAAAACGGAAGGATTTTAGGAGAAGTATGATGTAGCTCAGCTTAGAGCTACATCATTGACTTAATTACGATTCTTTGGATACGCCTGCAAGTTCCATAAGAGCATCGTGATCCAAAATAGTGATGTATTTGCCTTTAACACTTAGAATTTCAGATTTCTGGAAACGACCTAGTAGGCGACTAATGGTTTCTACTGTTAAACCAAGGTAGTTACCAATATCGCCACGAGTCATTGTTAAACGAAATTCTCTCGGACTAAAGCCACGCTGAGAAAAGCGAGTAGAAAGGTTATACAAAAATGCGGCAAGTCGTTCTTCAGCATTTTTCTTTGAAAGTAAAAGGATCATTTCCTGATCACCTTTTATTTCATTACTCATTAAACGCATGATTTGCTGACGCAGTTTAGGCATCTTTCCTGATAAGTCATCTAGGATTTCATAGGGTATTTCACATACCATCGAGGTTTCTAAAGCCTGAGCGAAACTAGGGTGAGCATCACCGGTAATCGCATCAAAGCCCACTAAATCTCCGGCAAGATGAAAAGCTGTGATTTGTTCATCGCCTTGTTCCGTGATGGTGTAACTTTTTATTGTTCCAGAACGAATCGCATATAGAGATTTCAGCTCGTCACCAGCTTTAAAAAGCTCCTGACCTTTTTGTATCGGCTTTTTACGCTCAATGATCTGATCTAATTGATCGAGCTCAGACTCATTAAGTGTAAATGGGATACAAAGCTGACTAATACTGCAATCCTGACAATGGATAGCACAACCACCAGATTGAATGCGTTTGGTTGCAGGCTTTTCAGAAATCATAATAACCTTTCACTATTTGATATACATCAATATTTTAGCATCCATTACCTATAAAGGACAGCTAAAAAAGGTGCCCTAAAACAGATATCTATCAACTAAGTGCGAGTAATTTAACCGATCCATACGCTGTATGAATGCCGTAAATAAGAATAACCAGAGCACCAATATTTCTGAAATAGAGATTTTGTTGCAATTTATGTAAATACGAGGCTCCATAACCGACGAATAGCATCGCAGGTAGGGTGCCTAAGCCAAAACTCAGCATAACTAAGCTACCGTTAATTGAGCTACCTGAAACCGCCGCCCAAGTGAGCATAGAGTACACGAGCCCACATGGGAGCCATCCCCAAATGAAACCAAAGGGCAGCGCATAAAAAGGGCTTTTCAACGGAAGAAAAAACTTACCCGCAGGGGAAATGTACCGCCATAAATATTGTCCTAATTTTTCGATAGCGAGTAGTCCGTGCCACCAACGACCGATATACAAAGCCAATAAAATCATAAACAATGCGGTAAGTAGTCTTAACCAAGCCAGTACATTATTAATTTGGCTAAATTCTGCGACGGACGCGACAGCCCCCCCGATGATGAAACCAAATAGAGCGTAGCTAATAAGTCGCCCCAAATTATAAAACAGAGGAATTGCAGGGTGAGGCTTGGAAGAAGATAGCAAAGAGGCAATACCTCCACACATCCCCATACAATGGCCTGCACCGACCAAACCAACGAAAAACGCACCAATCCAATCAGGTATCATGACTTATCGTTCTTGTCATCTTCATCAAACAAAATGTTGTGACCTTGGCGTTCTAGATCCTCAAACTGTTCACTTTTCACAGCCCATAAAAATACGGCTACCGCCACACAAACCAACGCAATAGCAATAGGGATCAATATATACAGACTTTCCATTAGCGGTCTTGTTCCTTTAACAAACGTAGCGAGTTCGATATTACAATAATTGAGCTTGCAGACATACCAACAACTGCAATATAAGGAGCAACAAGCCCAGCAACAGCGAGAGGCAATATCAATAAATTATATCCAAGAGACCAAGCTAGGTTTTCACGAATAATTTTGCGAGTTCTCAGTGCCAAATATCGAGCTTTTAGTACACGATCAAGCTGGTCACCTAAAAGCACCATATCTGCTGACGCTTTTGCCACATCGGCGCCGCCCCCCATAGCAATGGATAAGTGAGCACCAGCCAGAGTTGGGGCATCGTTGATACCATCGCCAATCATCATCGTAATATCTGAGCTCTCAAGTGCCTTTAAATAAGCAAGTTTATCTTGCGGTTTTGCACCTGCAACTACATTTGAAATACCAATTTTAGTCGCAACTGCTTGAGCATTTTGCTCAATATCGCCAGTCAACAAAGTTACTTTTACACCTGATTTTTTAAACTGCTCAATAAACAGCTTTGCTTCTGTACGAATAGGGTCATGATAAGAAAACGTCGCAACATGTTTGCCACTAATTGACATGTAAACAGAGCTTGGATGTGAGTTAGTGGCGTCATTTAACACAAATTGAGCGCTACCAATCTTAACTGGCTCACCTTCGTAAATACCTTTTAAGCCAGATCCAATTACATTCTCTACACCCGTCACGTTGAGGTTTTGATTCGAATACACTTTAAAAGCACGAGCTATAGGATGATTTGCATGCGCCTCTAATGACGTAGCAATAGCAAGTGCTTCTTCCTTGTTAACATCTCCAATAATCTCCACGTCGCTTATTTCAATATCACCATGAGTCAAGGTACCGGTTTTATCAACAATAAGGTGGTTTACTTTACACAAGGTTTCAAAAACGTGGCTTTTACGGAGCAAAATTCCAAAATTGCCCATACGAGACGTTGCGCATGTTAGAGCCGTTGGAGTGGCAAGGGATAGGGCACACGGACAAGTAGCGACCAAAACCGAAAGCATGATCCAAAATGCATCTTCAGGTTTCGCGTCATGCCAGAAAAACCAGGTAGCAGCTGCGATAATCAAGATCGCGCCGACAAAATAACGGGCAACTATGTCTGCAACCTCAGCAATTTTAGGTTTGGACATCTGAGCTTCATCTTGTAAGCGTACAATATTAGAAATCATAGAATCGGCTTTCGAAGAAGTGACTTCTAACTCGAAAGACTCTTCACCATTTAGTGTTCCCGCATACACGAAATCATCGGTTTGTTTTACAACAGGAATAGATTCGCCTGTCAGCATTGATTCATCAATATGAACGCGTCCTTTGATGATTTTACCGTCGGCAGGAATGTGCTCACCAGGTAGAACACGGATTTTATCGCCTACTTTAAGTGATTTGACCGGGATCTGATCGCCATCAAGCGTCGTGGCAATTGCTGGGATAAGCTTTAATAGATTACCACTTGCTGCCGCAGCTTTACGGCGAGCTCGCATTTCAAGAAATCGCCCGACCAAAAGAAAGAAAGCGAACATGGAGATAGATTCGAAGAATACTTCACCTTGCTCCGTGACAGTGGCAACGAGACTAGCGCAATAAGCAAAAATCATCGCAATAGAAACCGGCACATCCATGCCTAATGTGCGGCTCCTCAAGCTACGCCATGCGTTAAGATAAAAAGGTAGAGCAGAGTAGAGCATCACGGGTGTAGCGAAGATCAAGCTAACCCAACGGAAATAGCTTTTAAATTCTGGTTCAAGATCACCGAATACCTCAAGGTACAATGCAACAGCAAGCATCATAACTTGCATAGTTGCTAAACCTGCGATGCCTAATCTGTAAAGGTATTGCTTCATCATTTGATGGTAAGAAGCTTCTTGTTTATCAGCTTCAAAGGGTGCGGCCTTGTAGCCTAATCGATGAATGATACTAAGTAACTCACTCAGCCGGGCTTTAGATTTATCCCATGTAAGTAGGGCGCGATTCGTCGTTGTATTAACGCGAATTGAATAGACACCATGCTCTTTAGTTAATTGCTTCTCAATCAACCATGCACAAGCAGCACAAGACACACCCTCAAGTGACAGTGTCACCTCGGATAGATTATCTCGATTTCGCACGAACTCAGATTGTACTTCTTCATTATCGTAATGAATCAAAGCTTGAAGTTGTTCAGGTACTAAGTCTGCTTTTTCAGCAGGCGCTGTTCGATATTGGTAATAGGAGACAAGCCCACTCTCGATAATGGTACGTGCTACGGACTCACATCCTGGGCAACACATATCGCGGACTTCACCTAATATTTCCACGTTGTAGTCCGTGTTGACTGGTACTTCTTCACCACAGTGATAACACGATTTGCACATATTACTTAATTCATTAGCTGGGTTGGAGATGACGATGGGAAGCCGACACGTCCTTGAATAAGCCACTCAGAGTTATGAGGGGTGAGCTCAATAAACCATGGACCTTGAAGCTCTTGTTCTAGAGTGAAGCGATACATACCTTTGGCATCAGAAGTGAGCAACTTACTGAAGTCACGATCAGGGAGAGTCCGATGAGCAAACATTGCAGTAATTGCAGGGTAATGCTCAAGTTCACCTTTATCAAAACGGATTACAATATCATTGCCATCTGAATAAACTGATGCACCCAGTTTTAATTCTTTCGCAATGTTTATTTTAGAAAGATCGATATTTATACCTTTACCTTTTTTATAGTAATCCTCAGTAACAAGAGACACTGAATTTTGTGAGAATACAATTACCGTGATAATCGTCCATACCACTACTGTCAGCGGTAGAATGATTAGAAACCACGGCCAGAATTGTTTATACCAAGGCTTTACCATAAAAAAGTTCTCAACTACTAAATGAAACAGGATAAATCTATAGGAAAGACAGCCCCTTAGAAAGGGGCTGTTATTGAAATGTTACTTATTGTCAGAATTGTTTAGGCTCCAAACATAAGCTGATACAAGCTGAACTTTATCTTCACCAAGAAGATCTTTCCATGCTGGCATCACACCAGAACGGCCATTCATGACTGTTTCAGTTACATCTGCACGTGAACCGCCGAATAACCAATATTGGTCGGTCAAATCAGGTGCACCAACAGCAGGGTTACCCTTACCATCAGTACCATGACAAGCCGCACACACGACGAAGCGAGCTTTGCCAGCTTCTGCTTCACGAGCATTTACTGAGCGTCCAGATAGGCTAAGTGTATAGCTAACAACTTCCTTTACGCCGTCTTCACCAAGCGCGTCTTTCCAACCTGGCATTTGGCCAATACGGCCTTGCATGATTGTTGTGACAATTGCTTGAGGCTCACCACCGTACAGCCATGCATTATCAGTCAGGTTAGGGAACCCTTTCTGACCACGGGCATCCGAACCATGACACTGAGAACAGTTTTGCAAGAACAAACGTTGACCAACTTTAACAGCTTCCTCATTAGAAGCAATTTCATGAATTGGGCGTAAGCCGTTTTCATTGTAAGCAAGTTGTTTAAATGCTTCACCAAAGTAAGCATCAGCATCATCTAACTCTTTTGCATATTGAACTAAACGCTTGTTTTCTTGAGCCGAACTAATAGAGGCTTTCGATTGCTCTAGGGAAGTTACGGTTTGATCCGAGCTTTGCCAGCCTAGTACACCTTTAAAGTTACCCAGACCAGGGTACAGTGTTAGATAGATAGCAGCGAATACAAACGTACCGACGAATAGGTAAGTCCACCACTTAGGCAGTGGGTTATTAAGCTCGCGAATACCATCGTACTCATGCCCCATGTCTTCGCCTTCTTCGACACCCATTTTATCTTTTAGGCACCAGATCAAAAGCGCAGCACAGCCAAGCAATGTACCAACGGTGATTACGATGATCCATAGACTCCAAAATGTAGTCATTACTTAGTCACTCCTTGTTCTTTTGAGGGGGTCTTCTCCTCATCAGCAAATACTAAGTTTGCAGCCTCATCAAAACGAGCTTTACGACTTTTGCCATAAGCCCACCAGACTACACCTAGAAAGCTAACAAAAAGAACTATGGTCCAAATACTGTGAATAGTACCGATATCCATAATTTTCCCCTTACTTCATTGCATGACCAAGAGACTGAAGGTAAGCAATGATGGCATCCATCTCTGTTTTCCCTTCGACATCTTTCGCTGCATTTGCAATTTGCTCATCCGTGTATGGCACACCAAACTGGTTGCGGAACACTTCTAGTTTCTTCTGCGTCAACTTTCCATCAAGCACATTGTCTGCAAGCCAAGGGAATGCAGGCATATTTGACTCAGGAACAAGTTCACGAGGGTCTAGTAAATGGACTCGGTGCCACTCATCTGAGTAACGACCACCGACACGAGCTAAGTCTGGGCCAGTACGTTTTGAACCCCAAAGGAAAGGGTGTTCCCAAACACTTTCACCGGCAACAGAGTAGTGACCATAACGTTCTGTTTCTGAGCGGAATGGACGGATCATTTGGCTGTGACATACATTACAACCTTCTCGGATATAGACATCTCGACCTTCCATTTCAAGCGCAGTGTAAGGACGTAGATTGTCTACAGCTTCATTTGTTTGCTTTTGGAAAATCAACGGTGTGATTTCTACCAAAGCACCCAAACTGATAGCAAAAACAATTAAAATCGCCAGTAAGCCGACATTGCGTTCAACAACTTCATGGCGATTGTTAGAATTTGAGCTCATTCTTAAATCTCCTTAGACAGGTTGCTGTATAGCTTTCAGGCTATTTTTAGGTGCGTTAATTGTCTTATAGGCGTTGTATGCCATTAGGAACATTCCTGATAAGAAAATAAAACCACCAATAAAGCGAACAGTGTAGAACGGATAAGAGGCTTGTACAGACTCAACAAAGCTGTATGTCAACGTACCATCTGAGTTAACCGCACGCCACATCAGGCCTTGCATAACACCAGAGATCCACATTGCAACGATATACAGAACAGTACCGATTGTCGCTAACCAGAAGTGAGCATTGATCAAACCGACAGAGTACATACGCTCTTGTCCAAACAAACGAGGAATTAAGTGATAAACCGAACCGATGGAGACCATTGCAACCCAACCTAAAGCTCCTGAGTGAACATGACCAACAGTCCAGTCAGTGTAGTGAGAAAGCGCGTTTACGGTCTTAATTGACATCATCGGACCTTCGAAGGTCGACATGCCGTAGAATGATAAAGATACGATCAAGAATCGTAAAATTGGATCGTAGCGAAGCTTATGCCAAGCACCAGACAGTGTCATGATACCGTTAATCATACCACCCCATGAAGGAGCAAATAGGACCAAAGACATAACCATTCCCAAAGACTGAGTCCAGTCAGGTAACGCTGTATAGTGAAGGTGGTGAGGACCAGCCCAAATATAAAGAGAGACTAGAGCCCAAAAGTGAACAATTGATAAACGGTAAGAATAAACAGGGCGTTCAGCTTGCTTGGGTACAAAATAATACATCATACCTAGGAAACCGGCCGTAAGTAGGAAACCTACTGCATTATGACCGTACCACCATTGCACCATTGCATCTACTGCACCTGAATAGATCGAGTACGACTTTCCAAGCGCAACTGGAATAGCCATGCTATTCACTATATGTAGCACAGCTACAGTAATAATAAAGGCACCGAAGAACCAGTTTGCCACGTAGATGTGAGAAGTATTACGCTTAATGAGTGTTCCAAAGAACACTACAGCGTATGCTACCCATACAACTGCAATAGCAATGTCGATAGGCCATTCCAGCTCTGCATACTCTTTACCAGAGGTATAACCCAACGGTAGAGTGATTGCAGCAGCAAGGATTATTGCTTGCCATCCCCAGAATGTGAATGGGACAAGGGGGCCACCAAAGAGGCGAGTTTGACAAGTACGCTGCACAACATAGTAGGATGTTGCGAATAGGGCACTCGTACCAAACGCGAAAATAACCGCATTAGTATGCAGAGGACGTAAGCGACTGTACGTCAACCACGGCGTATCAAAGTTTAGCTGTGGCCAAACTAATTGAGCGGCAATCAAAACACCAACAGCCATACCGACAATACCCCATAAAATAGTAACAAGGGTAAATTGACGAACGACCGTATAGTTGTAGTTTTGTTCAAGCTGCTTTTCTTGGCTCATTTGCATGCTTCCAATTTCTAATTAACTACACTTTACTTCCAACACGACTCATGTCGTAATGCCACCCAAATCATTTAGAAAAAGAACCTATTTCAATAGGTTAATAAATCTGGCCGATTTTAAAAAAAAGTGGCATTTTCAAGCGATAACTATACTTCATTTAACAATTCAATGACAGAGTAGTAACCTTACAGTCGCTCTGGTTTTAGTCCTTTTATTTTAAAACTTTGAACTTTGTTACACGGAGAACACCCGAACATGGCGGCAGAGAAACTAACACGTGTGCGTTTTGCTCAAATAATCATCATGTTAACCATTTTAGTCATTGCCTTTTTCTGGCGTACGTGGAGCTATCAAGAAGTGCATAAATTCAATTGTGAAATTGATAACAAGTGTGAGTTTAATGTGACAACTAATCACTTTGTAATAGACAAAAAAGGTGAATTTGTCGTGATTTCTAGGCCAAATATGGAATGGGAAATATCACAGCTCAAGGACAATAAAAAAAGTAGCAATACACGAGATTTTTGGAAGATCAATATTGAAGATTTGGTACAAGAAAACAATCAAATCATGTTATTAAATGAGAAAGAAAGCTACACCATAGTGGTAAGCTTTAAATAATCAAAAATCTTGTCGTGATATCACACCTAATAATCAGATTATATCGTCAGATAATAAAACTGATTATTAGGTATTTTATGGTAAATCTATTATGTTCAATTCCCATAAAGCAGGTAAAAGAAGAGGAGTTATCTTCGATAGAGTTTTTAGGATTCAAATACACCATTTAACATAAGATAGATAATACGCACTGAGATAGACAAAAAAGAAAGGTAACTTTTACCATTATATCAATTAGTTACCTTTACTTTTGGCCCACCATATTAAGCAATCTTTTTATCATTAGTTATACGTTCGACCGCTTCGATTACTCGTGAATTCTTGGAACGTTCGGCAATTATCGCAAGCAAAATCAAATCTACATCTAAATCTAAGATATCTGCTATTTCACATGCTAAATCATCACTCCAAACACCACCTTTGCCTATTTGATTAACGGTATAGTGGCTAATTTCTAAGTATCTAGCTACAGCTCTATTGCTAAGTAACTGTTTTTCAACCTTTAAACGGTTGAGTAAGTCCAATGAATTAATCATTTTTCTACCTCCAATCGCAAGCATAGATGCTGCACACGGTGGATGTCGAGTGCTTCCATCCACTATAAAAATAGTCTTTAATCGTGATCGTTCAGTTGGAGATTCAAATCGTTGAGGACTGGACAAGTCAAGTCGGGAGACTTCACAAGCCTTTCTCAGCCCCCTTAGTGATTCGAAGCGCTTATGGGGGCTATCTGAGAGAAATGCATATGAACCCCTATTATTGACCAGATTTATGAGAAAAGGATCATCAACATGTTAGATACAAGTCAAAGTTTTAGTTTCAAATCAATTCATAAGGTGGCTTAGCACTTATGAGCTTGATTAACCAAACAGGAAAACAACGTAAAGACCGCCCGCTGGCGTCTCTTAATCGTTCTGTTTTGGAAAAAATCGCTAAATGCCCTTCTAGCTCAGCTGCATTCCTAACAACTAACGGTCGTGGTATTCGCAAATCCTTTGTCCAGGACATCACAAAAGTGATGACCGTTCTGGTGAATGAAATGTGCTTTCGTTCAAACAAAGTCGGCGTTGCCACTATGCACGGTTTTTCGCTTCGTTCCTGGCAATTCATCGCGGATGAATGCGGCCTTCCTTTATGGCGCGTTAAGCAATGCACTAAGTTTGCTTTCGCTAAGGGTTGGATCACATCTAAGCAGCCACGCGAACGTTACACCGGCAAAGACAATTTAGACAGATGGCGCGGCCTAGCATCGATAAAGCGCGTAACAGAAACGTACTTCAAAGACCTTGGTATTTTAGAGCAATACCAGGAAGCCAAAGCAGCAGCTAAAGACTGGCTAAAAATGCTGTCACGTCGTCTAGGACGACCGATTAAATACATTCAAACTCCGATTACCCTTTTACGCCGCAGACGCAAAGAAGCGGCGCAAAATCTCGCTCAGCCTGAGCCTATACCCGTTTAACGTCCTTCGCTTGCTATGCCCCTTAGTTGGGGCTTTTTTTGTTGTCTTAGCCCACTCTAGGCACTTTGGTAAGTCAATTTTGTACTTAGTACGCCGTTCGGGCATGTCGTTTTCGTTTTACTCACAACATACATTTTATTAGGTGGCTACATTTCAACCATTTTCCACAGGTTTTGTGGATAACCCTGTGAGTGTGTTGATTAAACTACTCCTAGTTTTCACTATTAGTTGTTACCCCTAATATGTGGCCGGCTTAGTCTTCGACTAGAACAGATGGTATTAATGAAATTAAGAACCTTATACCTTTACCCCTCGAAACTCGGGGATAAAGGTAAGGGTACATCCCATTAAATCGCTGGAAACTCAGGTGCCTATATCTAACATCATCGAGGCGATTTAACGGGCCCCAATAACGGGACACTCCAATACAATCGAATAGCTTTCTCATTGGCGGTTAGTATCGTGGCCGTTTATATCGCTTCGCGATGGCTTAGCAAGGAAAGGAGGCGAGATTTTAAAGCAAGAAGAAAACAACCACCCGAAGGTGGTTGCTGTACGCTCAGAGGGGTTTAGATTGGGGTACTCCCCCAAAGTATTCCAGTATCGTTAGCCATTGCACCTAAAATATAGGTAGTTCCCGATTGCTCAACGGTAATCACTCGGGCTTTGTAGTCGGAACCATTCAGATTCGAGTCACTGCAGCCACTTGCGACCACGTTCTCAGCAGCGTAATACCCTTTTACTCGGTTCAGTGTTCCGTTGATGGTACAAATGCCGTTAATGGTAAACGTGCTATCGCTGTTGATTATCCACGTTGAGCCATCATCAGGATTGGTGTGGGTTCCGGTAATGTCGGCAATCTGGGCACTGTCTCCGGTACGCTCAAACGAGTACACCAGGTTCGTGTTGTCGACTACGCCGCTAATGGTCGCACCGGTACTGGTAAACGTTACAGTAGTTTCAAGGTCTGCGTCATAGGCATAAGCAGACGATGAAACGTAGGCTAACCCTTTTGTCGTCATAGTATTGTCGTTGACGGTGTGTGTGTCATTAAAATAAAGCGAGTTGTCAACGTAGTCACCAACGAGCATCGCTGTGTCTGCAAGGTCGGTATCAACAAGCATCACAACTAGATCTGTATCATTCAGATAAATGCCGTCTTTTGTGTAGGTAGAACTTTGGGTTGAATTACTGGCATCATCACCGCCACCGCCGCCACATCCAGTTAAAGCAGCTCCAATCGCCAACACAGCTAACGTTTTTTTCATGTGTTATTCCCTTATTTTCATTACGTAATGCGCCTAAAAGGCAGGGAAATTATTCACACATAAGCAAGTTGATTCAATGATGGAGTAGGCATAAATTCGAGTTGAACTGCAACTTTTGTATTAAGAGCTAAATCTTTGCCGTATAATCCATAGTATTGGCTTCGTAAAATCTCCCGACTTGTTTCTCTAACGTCAGTTAAGGAACAAGCGTATGTCTATTCTTAAAATTCAAAGGCAGCTCCCTAATCAAAATAATAAGCTGTCTCTATACCGTTCGGTTGTCTCACAACCTCTCCCGCTTCCCCAAGTGATGAGCTTTGTTCGTATTGGTGGCCAACTCACCGGCGAACAATCCGCGCTTAATACTCAAATTCTTTCACAGCTTCGACCGCTTAAAGCGGCTAACGATCCAATCTACTAACCAGTGCCGAGAGGCAGAGGAAATACAATGAAATCACCCCAAGTCATATATATCGAACTCGACAAATGCAAGCAGCAACTTGATGCGCTGTATAGCCAGATGCTTGAACTCGAAAAGCGAATGATGTCCGGTGCTGCGGCGATGCAACCACCGAAAAGCACCGGCATGATGGCCAAGCTCAACCCAATGGCCAGTGTTCCCGATCTGGACGCACTCGCGGATGTCTTCGCAGAAATGCCGGAATATCTAGAACTGCGCGCCGAGGAACGCAGCTTTCGCAAAACGTATGAAGGATTGCAGCTTGAACTTGCTCAGCTACTGATAAATCAGTACCTGCAAGGGGGTGAGCATGTTTAACACCCCTGCTTTTTATTCTGGTTATTACACACTGACGGTAGAAAGTTGCAATATCCAACGCTTTCAACGCATCAACCCCATTACGGCGGCGATTCGTGGCCATTTTCGCATGATTGATGACCACGCAAATGCCGTAAATGTGGAGGTGCAGCATGGCTAAAACGCTAATCTCTGTCCCCTGTCCTGCCTGCGGCTCTGATGCTGAGATCCGCTCCCGCGGCGGCGCACGTTCAGCCCTTGATTTAAAGTGCCCGGACTGCGGTGTGTTGTCGTTTCAAACCCGGGCAGGACAAGCCAGGCTACAAAAGCTGGTTGATGACGCCACAAAAGCACCGGTGGAGCTACCGGAAAATAAAGACTCACAGGATGTAGACCACACCGGTACACACACCGGAGAAGCACCGGAAAAAAAGGGCTTCTGGTCTGGTTTCAACACACTTATGGATTAAGAGCAAATGAACCAAGTAGATATATCACCGGAAACGGTAGAGCGTGAATATGACCTCATCGCTGAAAAATGGGGATTTGTGGCGGCGAATGACGACACGTTAGCCGCGAATGACGAACCTTGTGCACCGGAAGAATTTGAGGCCGAGCGCGTCGCCTCTCCGGAAACCGTCGACAAGATGAATCACATCGACCTTGAGCTGGCCACTCTGGAAAAATGGAAAGACGATCCGGAAGTGACACCAGAAATGCTGCGCCACGGTATCGCGGTGACGAATCAAAGTGTATCCAAGCTCAGTAAGTCAGCGGTTCGCCGTATGGTTGGTTTAGAAGCCTGTGATGATGCCATAGACGAGTTCGTTGAGGCTCTGTCACCGGTCATTATCCACCACTATCCAAAAGGTGGCCTTGTTCAGTTCTTATCAGAAAACGGCATGTACATCAGCCTGGCATTTGCTGCCTGGGGACTAGGTCAGCGCGTTTACGATGAATATTTGGAAAAAGCCGCAGCACAAGCCAAGCAAATCGAACCACAACCGGAGGTAAAGCAAGATGACAACGCGTAAAGACGGACAAATGATCATTGCCATTGGTGTATCACGCTCCGGTAAATCGGTGATCATAAAACGGATTGCCGAGAAGCGTCCCCGGGTGATTGGTTGGGACCCCAAAGGCGAATACGCCTATCAGATGGGCTTTGAAGCTTGCACGGAGCCGCAAGAGTTCTTAGAGAAGGCCCGGAGCACAACCGGAGCCGGAAAGATTGCCTTTATCAGCTCAGATCCAAAACACTTCGAGCTGTTTTGCCAGGTGGCATTTAATTTTAACCGCCAGGATCCCGCTGCAATTATCTGTGAAGAGTTGGCCGCGGTCACTGGCACAGCAAAAGCCGCCGGCGCGTGGGGACGACTCATTAACCAGGGGCTGGCCTATGAACCGCTAATTCTGGCTACGGTGCAACGCGGTCAGGAAGTGGATAAGTCCATCATGAACAATGCTTCGTTCATTCACGTGGCCATGCATAACACCGACGATGACGCGGCCTACATTGCGCGTAAGCTTGGGGTCGATATCGACTTAATCCCACGTAAGCCGCTTGAGTTCTTCCAGTGGCGCAGCGGTGCCGGTGTAGTGTGTGCCGGTCACATTGATTTTAAGGGTGCCAGCTCGAAGATATGGCAGCAAGGCTCCCCTCAATTCCGGATTGACGGAAAGCTGAAGAAGTTCCGGGATGACGGGCGTTTTGCCGGTGTTAATTACGACTAATACGTTTCATTTCATTCAGAAGCTCCGGAGACCCCGGAGCTTTTTTGTTTTCGCCTTTGACGAGTTCCGGAAGTCGTTGGTTATGGTCAGGTTTCTTTATCACTGTTCACAACCAAAGGAATTTTATTGTGGATGCAAAAACCAAGAAGAACCTAAAAGCCTGGGGCGGTACGGCGGTTGTCGTTGTTATCGTTCTGGTGGTGATTGGGTTTGCGAAAAAGAAAAGTACAAAGGTAGCGCAGGTCGCTAATAAGGTAGGTGTGTAATGTCACAACAACTCAAAGCAGCCGTACGCGCCCTCATGGCCAATGTCATTCCCCGCTCTCAAGATATCGACCGCTGGGAAAACGTTCAGGCCGGGAAAGAAGCGATTCTGACCATTCCAGTTGGTCCTACTTACTTCAAAGTAGAGATTGGCCATAACCTTTCTCTTGCCACGAATGATATCGAGTACATCAGCTTTAAGCTCAACGGTAAGGTTCATATTTGGGCAACGCCTGCCGAGCTGAAAAAGATGGCAGTCGAAGCCGGTCTAGAATGGCAAGACGATCGAATCACTGTTTACTTCGGTGACCCGTCAATGACCAGTTTAGAGGGACAGTTCCTTGGTGAGATGGTGACAAAAATTACCGACTCTTGGAAATGTTACGTCAAACTAAAATCTGGTGTTGCTGCCCCTGTTCTGACCGCTCGCGCATTGACCATGCCAGCGCAGCCAGAGCGTTATTTCCTTCCGGAAATCATCTCAACCTCACTACGTGCGAACAAAGCCGGCTTCAATGACATTCAGGTAGACAGTGAAAGCGATTTCTTTGTACGCCGTTTGTTTATGACCGGTGCTGATGCCGCTGATCTAAAAAGCATCGAGATCAAGCAGAACAACACCACCTTTATGAAAGGCACAAAAGCAGACCTGGATAAAGATTTGAAGGAATTCAAACGCGTTCCGGTCGCTGCTGACCTGGTTGTTGATTTTGTGCAGCAAGGCTTTGGCGCGCTTGGCATCTTCCATCAATACGACCCAAGCGGAAACCTTGTCTATCGCATCGAAAAAGCCGCCGCGGGTGACTTTGGTGTGTTGATTGATGGCGTTCGTATGGTGAAGCAACTACCGAAAGATTAAGGAGCGTGTATGTCTTGGAGTGATTTTTTTCAAAGCGCGCTCAATGAAGGTCTGAATGCTTACGGTGAAGTCGGTAAGGCGGAAGCCGCCGCAGAAGCCGAAAAGTGGAAGTATCTACAAAGCCAGAACACCATTCCTCAGAACACCGGGGATCCAAATGAGTTCCGCGAAGTAGAACCAGCCAAGGGGCAAGATTCAGACGGCACCACCCTGGTGCAGACGGCAAACCAGAAGTACGGCGGCTTGCCGTTGTGGGCCTGGGGTGGCATGGCCATGACGTTCTTCTTAATCGTCCTTGTCGTTGTGCTCTCCGGCTCTCGTCGGAGGTAACTGCCTATGATGGGACTACTCGGAGGCGTCACCGGTGGCGCGGGTGGTATCAGCGCAGGCGCAGGCCCGGCCACGTCGGGGTCATCGAACTCTCAAGGCTCGATGAACTTTGGCGGTATTGGTAACCGAAACGAAACCAGCACCACCGGGCTAGGCGTAGCGGTGGTTATCGTTGCATTAATTTTGGTGGGGGCGTTTTTCCATGCATCTCGAAATCGTAAATAAACCTTACTCGTCAGAGTTGGCCAAGGTGCTAATCCCGGCTTTAGGTGATTTCTCTGAAGCGATTCTGAGCGAGATAAAACGTGGTGAGTCCACGATTTGGGAAATTGGCAAAACGCTGTATGTCGTGCGTATCGAGCGCGATTTTCAGGGGTTGGAAATGGTCATTGTTGCGGCCGTTGGTTCGGACATCAAGCAATCCGCTCCGCGGGTTGTTGAGCAAGCTAACAACATTGGTTGCTACTCGATCCGTTTCCACTCTTCCCGCCCTGGTCTAGTTGAGCTGCTTGGTTTGCCGTTTCGGGAAACTGAGCGCGTTTATCGCATGAATGTTGGAGGTGAATAATGGGACGAAGTGGATCCAGTTCTGCCAGCTCTAACAGTACGGTCGTTAATACCAATAACTATGCTCTTCAAGGAGATAACGAAGGCGTAGCGGTAATGGGAAACGGTAATACGGTTACCACCACCGACCACGGCGCGGTAAATGCTGCTTTTGACCTGGGTAAAGAGTCGCTGTTCTTTGCTGATGCGGCCCTGTCATCGGCCCTCGCCTATGGTGAAGGGATATTTGATGAATCGATGGATTCAGTCAGTGACCTGACAGATAAGCACATCGAGGGACTCAACGACCTGACCATGCGGCAAGCCAGCCAGAGTCAGGAGCAAGTCGAAGCGATTAAGGAACTCGCCCAAAACGTGCAAACAGGCGGTGAAGCCGTCATCGCCGAAACCAGTAAAAACATGCTCAGGGCCGTTATGGTGGCCGTGACGATAATGGTCGTCATGGTGATACTGAGTACCTTTTTCGGGAGTAAAAAGTAATGCCATTACTTAAAGCCTACGAACGAAAACCCATCTCAGCAGAAGGACGTTATGTGTACGTTCGGGCGTGTAGTGCGCCCGTAACGATCCGCTTTTTCCCGTCCGGAGTTACGGCTACGCTGGGATTTGGTGAGCAGTATGATGTAGGTCGAAACGACCCATCAAACCGCTTTACTCGTTTAGAAGTCTACAACACTACAGGCGTGGACAATAACGTTGATATCGAAGCTGGCGAAGATGCATTTGTGGCCGCAGCTGCGGGGATTGGTTCAAGCGTCAATATCGCTTCAACCAGTATTGCGTTGCCTGTTTATCTGCAAATGCCCGCTGACATCAACTCGATGCCTCCGGTTAATTTTGCGGCTAATCAATCGGTTAATGTGGGAAATTTCCCGGCCTCTTTCCAGGTGAGTAACTTCCCTGCTTTTCCGTCTTCTTTTGAGGTGAGCAACTGGCCAGCAGTGCAAACCGTGCAGCAAAAAGATCCTGTCATTAACGGACTGGCAGACATCTCTTTTGATGTGGCCAACAAAACCATTGCTGCCAAAGCTGGCCGTAAGGGTCTGATACTGCAAGCACCTGAAACCAATCAAGGTGACATTGTTGTGCAAGGTTTCTTACGTGTTGCGCCTGGTGCAATTGTGCCGTTTCCAGCATCAAACCAGATCTCATTAGCCGGCACAGTCGGTGATGCCCTTTACGTTGGGGAGGAAATGTAATGCACTTTGGTTACCTTCCTCCTCGTCAGGCCATTGCAGAGAACTTGCTGATTAACCCTCGTGGAAAAATCAATCAGGCAAGTGAGCCAGACGGCACGATTGCTGCGGGTGACTATTTCTGTGATGGATGGAAAGCCGGCACGTCAGGATGTGAAGTTTACATCGATGCGGATGGCTTTCGCCTGGTCAGTGGGTCAATCATTCAGTTGATACCTAACAACCTAGAAGCCGCTCGCCTTATTCGTACCAATATGGATATTGTGACCGGGTCACCTGCTATCAAAGTAAACGGTAGAGCCAATAAAGCCCTGGCTGGAGCCGGCGAATACATCACCATTGAAATCAGTGGCGACAACTCTAAGTTTACCCGCGTTGTGGCCGCAGATAGCAAGGTTAAGCCTGTTTATTGTCAGGCAGCTAATGAACTTGAACAGTGTCAGCGCTTCTATTTTGCCACTAAGCGTAATCACTGGTTACACCCAATCAATACATCTGAGTCACATCGCAGAGGCCAGATAGAGCTTCCTGTGGAAATGGCGTCAACTCCAGCCGTCTACAACATCCAAGACACATACGCGTCTGATTTAAAAGCGCAATGGATATCAACGCAAGGCGTCACGATGATGGCAACAAGTACAGGCTTTTCGATGGTCCAACCTGGACTTACCTTTGATGCTCGGCCGTAAGGAAGAAATCAATGAAATACGCAAACATGGACAAAAATACAGTCATCGCAACTAACCCTAAAACTGGTGTTAGAGCATACATCCCTCGCGGCCATCGCTTTTGGTCTCAATGGGGCATTGATGCCGCTGAACAAGCCGGCACTATCGAACCCGCGGACCCGGACCCAACACAGGAGGCAGTGTGAAACACGGATACCTGCTTGTGTTCCTGGTCGTCGCTGTAGGCATCAGTTTTGTTGCATTCAGACGCAAGGAGACTGAAGAAGAGATTCTGATGAACGTACCAGGCGCAAGCGCACAAGCAGCCTTTGACCCGTCAAAGCTACCCGGGGCTTAGCCTATGAACAGAATTTACATAATTATCGCCGCGCTTATTGCGCTATACGCTTTACTCATCACAAAAGGAGAATCAATCATGTCGCGAGATATCATTGACAAATTGCCAGGTAGCTCACCACGAGGTATCCGAAACAAGAACCCTGGCAACATTGAAGACAACGGAACCCCTTGGCGTGGCCGACTTGGGAACGATGGTCGCTTTATCATCTTCGATAAACCAGAAAATGGTATTCGAGCCATAGCTCGTATTCTCAACACATACCAAAGCAAGTACAACATCAATACACTTGAAGGCATCATCAATCGTTGGGCACCTCCTCATGAAAATGATACAGATGCTTACATCACACATGCGGAGAAAGTCCTAAAGATTTCGCGGCACACCCCAATTGGTTATCAACATTATGAGCCATTAATTAAGGTGATCATCAAGCACGAGAACGGAGTTCAACCATACGATAGCAAGGTTATTCGCGATGGTATTGAAGCAGCGTAGTACAACGCTAAACCTGGTGATGGTGCTTGCCATCATCACCATCATTTATCTAATTGCGCGCAGTCTGGCCAAAGGTACTTTTAAGGCCCTGGACAGTGCAGCAAATAATGTGACAAAACCCGCGGGTGACGTTCTTAGTGACATCACGTCCAGTATCAACGGACATCAGCCCGTCGAGCTGACCGCCCTGGTCATCGATGATCATCATCTTAACTGGGATTACACCCTGACCAGTGAAGCGGAGCGCGTATTTTGGAAAGTTCCCGAATACCAGGGAATTCTCTACAAACTATTTGGCACCAAAGGCCGAGCCATGAAACCTCAGTACCGGCACTTGATTGGGCGACCACTCACAGAGGACAGCATATGATTGGAGCAATAGCAAACCTCATTACTGGCGGCATCGATGCGTACAAGCAGCACGGCAAAAACAAAGCTGAAGCACTTAAACGCAAAGATGAAATCGAGCAAGCCAAGCACCAGGCTAAAGTCAAACGCTTAGCAAGTGGTGAAGAAAAAGCCGCAGACCTGGACGAACTCTCTATCAAAGACCGGGGCTGGAAAGATGAATTTATACTATTGGCCGTATTCATTCCTCTTGTACTCTCGTTCTTCCCCAATTACGCCCCGACCGTAGCCGCTGGATTCGAAGCACTACAAGCTATCCCTGATTATTACTGGTACGTGGTAGCTGCGGTAGTGATAGATACACTCGGAATGCGCGCAATGCTTCGCTACTTGCTCGAATTCTTCTCACACAAATTCAGGGGAAAATAAGAAATGGATTTTCTAAACGGGTGGACAATAACGCCCGACACATTAATCAGTCTGTGGCTAGCATTTCAGCTCACCAGAGTAACAAGCAATCACAACCTACGAATTACACTACTTGAAAAAGGACAGAAACCAGATGGCGACTAAGAAAGAAGCACTGAAGAAAGACGGAACACTGAAAAAGGGATTTCGTTGGGGCAAAGGTGGACGAATCATCGAAGCCAAGAAAAAGCCGGCTAAACGCAAAAAGCGTAAATAAGCCGCTAACCACTAGAAACAGGGCGACGACCGCCCTGTTTACTTTTAAGCCTATAACGTTTCTTTTTTTTACGCCTGAACTCGATCACATTCGAAGTCGTCTTTAAACACACCCTGATATCTAACTCCATTAGATCATACGCCGTTAGCTCCCTGCCTCCTGGCGTAAACATCTTATCGCCACGAATCTTAAAGCCTCGCCAAGCCTTAGAGGTAGGCAAATAACCTCGATGAATAATCAGGAGCAAGCGCACGACAGACAAAGGCCATGTGCCTTTAGCCAGCCAGTTTTTAACCGTATTAGGATGAACGCCGAAGTATTCCGCGGCCTCTTTGTGGTCGTCAAAGTGCCAAAGGAGAAGATCCTTTATTTGATTTTTGTATAGGCCATTGTCGAAAAGTTCGTCTTTTACTGCTTTTTTCATGTGATCTTGTTCTCATTCTTATAAAGGGAACAAAAATCATATTTTTCAAGGCTTTTGGTGACAATAAACAGCAGTATAGGCATTTTCTTAACTTTAATTAAGTGTGACAGCGTTAAAAAATGTCTACCAATGGCATAGTGAGTATTTAATCAGTATTTAAACTAATTTCACATAAAACAGAATAATACGCACTTAAATGTGGCTCGTTGTAGTAGCTTTTTGCTACTTAACTAACTCAATTTTTCCAGCACCAACAGCTCGGAGCTTTTTCAAAGACTCTGGTGGCATCAGTACGCTTGCAAACCAAAACGGCTTATGTTTTTCCACAAATGCGTTACTTCTGTCCATTGAGTCATACACTGAATACGCTAATGCTTGCGCCAATGCCTTACCGTGATCACTGCGTTCTTTCACTGGCACATGATCTAAATCTTCAAGCAATGCATTTTTCAAATGGATATTAAATGGTGTCCATTCAATACTTTCAACTACCTTTCTCGTCAGGTTTTCTTCAAGTTTGATGATGACATTTGGTAGAACTTTTAACGTCGGCTTGATTTCCGCACAAGCGTAATATTGTTCACGTTGGTCTTTATTTCTAAAATCCTGCATCTTTTCGATCAAGGCATCTTCAAAAAGCTGTGGAAATTGATTCACGATCGCGAAATAACTAATTGTACGCAAAACACCTAGCGCAATGCCTTGCTCAGAGTTTTTTAATTCAGCGTCCTGTAGCCTTAACTTCGTCACGTTGGCGGTTAAAATCATGTGCTGCCATAGCTTAGGTGCGATGGCTTTCGTTACTTTTTCATGCCAACGCAACAATGGTTTGGCCATTAAGATTGGGAAAAGGACTTTGCAATTATCGATACCTAAAACCCCCAAAGCCACCTTAGGATCAGCTATTCCTCTAACTGACTTTCCAATTCTTGAACAGAATTTAGGATTGTTTACGAGCTCTACAACGTTGTTCTTCAATTGATTATCGTTAGTTATTAAAGTACTTAGTTTTGAGTACGTTAAAGATGGAGAATACGCCATCTCTAGAAAGTAAGAAAAATCAGGGAACTTACCGAATAGCCTTAATACATTAAGTTCCGACAACCTGTTGATCATTAATTCTTCTGTATAGCGTGTCACTTCATCAACTACAGATTGAAAAACCTTTTGACGATCGATCAAAGCTTTCTGCTTTTCTTCTACACGAGCACTCTCACACTCTAGTAATAACCTTTGGTTCTCTGTAACTCTTTCCGCCTCTTTTATAATTACAGTGTCACAAAATTCACTTTGTCGGCTTAACACGCCATCAACATCAGACTGATCAACTATATATTTATGACTTATCAACCACTTAGAATATCTCTCTTTCGTCATTAAAGTGATTTTATCAGCCAACTCATTCGCTTCTTGATTATATGTTTTATTAGTTATTAGCAAGTGCGTTTACTCGGAAAAAAGCCATATTTTAAGGCTAGCACACCGTAGATGTATGGCTAACAATCAACTTGAAATATGTAGATGAATTATTTTTTCGGGATACTCATACTTATAACGTGTTCGCTTATCTATAAACTTCTTTACTTTAGCGCAATATAGACTACTCCCTGTACTAGTAACCTTCACTACATGACCATATTTGTGGCCATATTCCATCTCTATAAAGATGTCACAAAACCCATTTAAGTCTTTATTTTTTAGTTTCTTAAGTGCTGTTGCTTTAAGTTTCTTAGCGACTTCGTTTCGTGTTGCGTCATCACCATTCGCAAGGCCAGTAACAGGGATCAGAAGAAATAAGATGAGTATAAGAAATGTTGGATGTTTCATAGCGCCTCCTATTGTTATTTAGGATAACAGCGCTTGTGCAGCCTTTCTCTAGGAAGAGAGCCTTTTGAGAGCGAGTATATAAATGAATGGAAATGATAAGTTTGTTATCTTGTTTTTACTTTGCCCTGATCCTTTTTAAAACCTTGGTGAGGAAAGACATTTCGAATCCTTTGCTGAACCTTTTTAGGAACAATTTTGGAAAAAACCAATTTCGCGCCATTTCGAGTTTGATAAACTTTAAATTCTCCATCAAAAGGAACGATTTCACCAATCTCTGTAACGTTGTGTTTGAATTTTGGAGGAAAGTGCCCTTTCACTTCTGTTATTGCACCGCCTTTAAACTTAACTTTCAAAACTGGTCGATCTATAGCAACAAGCCAAAAAATAACACCTGCCGCTATCAAAATCACATATAACATACCGTCCCCTTAGTCGGATAAAAGCTTAGACAGATCTTCACGCAGACTACTAACCGTTTTACTCGCTTTTTCACTACGAGACGCTTCAGAAAGCAAGTATTCAATGGCATCAGACAATGTACAACCTAAGTCATTCGCACGTTGCGATAATTTTTCCCAAACACGATAGTCGAGATCAATCGACTTTTTCTTAGTATGAACCTGCTCTGCATTAAAATGGCGTTTACGCTTTGCCCGAATCGCTTGTTTAAGTTTATTATCAAGTTCCGGAGACATGTGATTATCTATCCACTCAAGAACCTTTGTTGGTTCATGTTCTAACTGCCTAAGCAATTGAACTGCAGAATCAATCTCACTCGTGTCTATATGACGAGTAATTTGCTCACCATCTTTCCATTTCTTTACCAGATAGTTCCATTTCCAGCCACATTCTAAGTTCTCGAGTTGTTGATATTTCATGTCTTAAGCAAACTCCATTCATTATGGTGACAGCGTAACCCAAATTGACAAGTGATACAATTATTAGGATCTTTAAAATCAGAGGAAGATCAATACACTCGCCCTACTTTTGCTTTGACCATCTTATCTTATGTCTAATTTGCTTTTTGGGAGTGACTCAAAGGATTCAGGTGTTATTCGTATAACTTTGTATATATAATCTTGCACCTTTATACAAAACTCTACGTTGCTAATGATACAAGAAAGCTGGGAAGCCGTTACTCCGCAGTACACACACTTTAATGAAATAATAGAAGATGTCATTGGCATCACTCCCTCTTCCTTCATTAACGTTCAACCTCGCTTAAATGAAGCATTAAACTGTTTTGTATCATTACAAGGGTTTAACAAGCTCCTCGTTGTAAATGGTCCAGATAATTCGGTTTATCGTCAACTAATTGCCAACACGATAACTCATAAAACGAAACTTAGCGCAATTGCTACTGATTCGATTGACGAAAAAGTGCTTTTAGGCAGCTACCGAGCCGACAGTAAGGGTGAAATTGAATTTTTCAATCCAGGGTTTCTGCAATCGGAAGAAAATAGTTATGTCGTTATTTCTGCAAATTTGTTACTCGCAAACCCTACTTGTTGGCTACAGCTCAAAAGCGCATTGCTTGGCCAAACAATCAGTCCATTAAACTTAGATCTAAAGAAACCAATAACAACTTCATTAGACTATCACTTTAAAGGCAAAATCATTGTTCTTGGAGATCGCGATCAGCTGTCTGAGTTAGAGTATTTAGAGTCTGAGCTACACACTGGTTTGTCACTGTTTAGTGAAATTGAAACTGAAATTGCTCTAAATAATCGTACCATAAGTTCATACCTTGCCTTCTTAAACTGGTTAACCAAGTACTACAACTTACCTAGCCTATCTTCTGAAGCAATTCACCGTTTGATGATCGCTGGTGCTAGACACACCGAAGATCAAAACTATATGCCATTGGACATCCTTTGGTACCGAGCTCTTTTCGAAGAAGCCAGAGTCGTCTGCAGTAGTGACAAGTTGGATTTCCATACATTGGATAAAGCAATAGACCAACGTTACTACAGAGAGTCCTACCTTCCAGAACGTGCTCTTTCTGATATTTTTGATGGTCAAGTTGTTATCGAAACTGAGGGGGAATGTGTTGGCCAAGTGAATGGGTTGACGGTTATAGATTTACCTGGGCACCCTCTTTCTTATGGTGAGCCAGCTCGTATCTCTTGCGTTATCCACTTTGGAGATGGCGATATCTCCGACGTTGAGCGTAAAGCTGAATTAGGCGGAAACTTGCACGCCAAAGGTATGATGATCATGCAAGCTTTTGTAAGTTCTGCGCTTAATTTGGATGAACCTTTACCTTATTCAGCATCCGTTGTTTTTGAACAATCCTACTGCGAAGTTGATGGAGACAGTGCATCACTTGCAGAGCTTTGCTCTTTTGTAAGTGCACTATCTGAGTATCCAATTAATCAGCAAATTGCCGTTACTGGTGCTGTTGACCAATTTGGTCGAGTGCAAGCTGTTGGCGGCTTAAATGAGAAGATTGAAGGTTTTTATCATGTCTGTAAACACCAAGGCTTTACCGGCAATCAAGGAGTTATTCTGCCGAACTCAAACTTGAAGAACCTTGCATTGCATAAAGATGTTGCTGAAAGCATCAAAAAAGGCGAGTTTCATATCTGGTCAGTTTCAAATGTGGATGAAGCAATACCAATCATAATGGATAAACCTTTCCGTGGTGATGACGAGAGCAGCGTCATCGCTAAAATTGCACAACGTATTGAAAACTTTGCAGCTCATGAGCAACCACAAGGAATTGTGGACCGTATCAAAAACTGGTTTGTTTAGTACTGATCGGAGTTGTTTAGCGTACACGTGTTCACTAACATGCTGCTATCAAAAATTGGAGTCATTGATAATGCAAAACAAACGTGAATCATATAACCGTGAAGATCTTCTAGCTTCAAGCCAAGGTGAGTTATTTGGCCCGGGTTATCCTCAATTACCAGCACCAAATATGCTGATGATGGATCGCATCTCTAAGATGTCTGAAACTGAAGGTGACTACGGTAAAGGTCTTATTCTTGCTGAGCTAGATATTACACCTGATTTATGGTTCTTTGACTGCCACTTCCCTGGTGACCCAGTAATGCCGGGTTGTTTAGGCCTTGATGCAATGTGGCAATTGGTTGGATTCTTCCTTGGTTGGGTTGGCGGCAAAGGCAAAGGTCGTGCGCTAGGTGTTGGTGAAGTGAAATTTACTGGCCAAATCCTACCAACAGCGAAAAAAGTTACCTATGAAATTCACATGAAACGTGTTGTTAACCGTAAGCTAGTAATGGGATTAGCTGATGGTCGCGTTCTAGTGGATGGTAAAGAGATTTACGTAGCAAAAGACCTAAAAGTTGGTCTGTTCCAAGACACTTCTGCGTTTTAATACAAGTTTTAATGATAAAGCGACTCAATAGAGTCGCTTTTTTGTACGCGATAGATTTAGTTATAGTGCATTAAGATTTAAAATGTGAGCCCCTTTCGGGGCTCGGTATTCCTTCTAGTGTATGTGGAGAGTGTCGTTTTATTTGTAGAGACCCATATGTTTGTCTTCTCTGGCATCACGCCAACCGCCTAGCCAATAGGATCGAGCATCCATCTGTTGATACGGGCAAGTTTCCATGGACCGGCCATTCAGACCTGCTTTGTATCCTTGAGATTGAGCTCTTTCCAAGCGGTCACGCTTTTGTCTCTTCATAGTGTCGTCCTCATACATATATTGTGTCTAACGTACTACTATTAAATTTTTATGGAGATTTAATGACTCCACCTTTAAGAATCGATCAAATGGCTCCCTTTCTCAAGGCATAAAAAAAGCGCAGACCCATTTTTGTGAGCCTGCGCCATAGAATGAAATTTAACCTATTTTCTACGGAACCCAATAAAACCAAGAACACTTAAGAGCAATAAACTAATGGTTCCGCCCTTACGTTCTACAGTTTCTTGAGTAATTCCACGAGGTTGAATATCGGAAGATGCAGCACCTGTGATTGGGGTTAATTTCACAGCAACAACAGATTCTGTTCCCGCACAACGCGAGTCAATATTTGTTGTTTCATAACCACCAGCACATTTATATGCAGTACCTGAAATCACACCAGCATCGTTGATGTCTGTGGCATCAATAATACGGTACTGGTTGTTGGTTGATGAAGCAACGCCATCATTGGTCAAGTCATCTAAATACCATGCACGTGACTGTAAGCGACTCATTCGAGAATCATCCGTGCTGCTAGCATTTAACGGAGCAATAAAGCCTCGGTGAGCCCGTGGCTTACCATTCACTTCACGGTGATCTTCGAAATCAATCTGGCCAACGACTTCATTGAAGTTGTTGATCGCTCCAGCCTTCCCATTTGCTCCTGTAAAGAAGATTGGGCCTGAAAATGAGCGATAAACTGGAGAAGTTAAGCTTGTAACGTAGAATAAGCCATTCGCGTAAGCACCATTTTGTGCTTCTCTTAACTTAGCAGTACCAATTGCAACATTGTTGTCGTTTACTGAGCTCAATACAGAATTCAAATATTTGTCGGTTTCGTATGGGTACCCTGTAACAAATTTATTGGTCCAAGTAGCCCCAGAGTTTGTAGATTTAAATACAGATGCAAAAAAACGCTCGTCACTATCCGTGTTGTAACCAACGGCATACACATTTGTACCATCAGACATTAAGTCTCGTGCACTGCCTTGTGGTCGAACAGAATCACGGGCTTCTGCGCCTTGTTGCCACGAAATTTCCTTTGCGACGCCATCTACCCAAACCGTAGCTTTCGAGGTTACTTCAGTCTCAGAAGTCTTATGTTTACGAGAAACACTGCCTGTAATAAAAGATTTGCCTGAAACATCCAATTCAGCCCATACATGAGAAGCTTCTGCACCCGATGGTAGCAATTCTCTAGCACTATAGGTTCCTTCAACAAAACCTACATTTCTATTGGTGTTATCACGGCGGTTACCGATCGCATTGCCCGCACTGTCCAATGCATTCACTGCTGTGTTTTCTGGGTAAATCTCACTTTGCGACGGGCTAACGAAAGCAAGAGAATTATTATAGTTACCACTTTCTTCATAAGAGTAACCGTCCCATTGCTTATCAGCCCAACTGTCACACAAAGAATCTGAATATCCTAAGAATGAACGACAGTAGTTTCTGAAGCCATCCCTGTTATCATTAAGATAATCGAAACCAAAAGGCATGAAGAAAGGCGCTTCATCGCGATAGTTGTATCCTTCTTCTTTCTTTTTTGTTTCTGCAGCGATTTCATAATTACCACACGTACCGTTCCAACAATCCTCAGAACCTGAAGACGCCTGAACTGCAACGCCATATGTGCTTACTGATGCACCTTCTGGAGCAAAATCTTCAACTTGATAAATAGCAGCATTTGCACTTAATGCAGAGAAAACCGTTGCTGCGATTGTCGATACTTTAAATAATTGACTACTCATTGTTCTTAACTTTCCTGTTGCATTGCTTCAAGCTCTTCCCAGCGCTCGAAAGCAATTTCAAGTTCCTGCTCTAGCGCAGTTAACTTATCTAAAACGGGTTGTGTGTGCTCAACAGACTGACTAAAGAAATCGGAACTGTTTACCTGCTCTTGCAGTGTTTCAATTTCTACTTCCAGCTGTTCTAATTTAGCTGGCAGGACCTCAAGTTCACGCTGTAGTTTATAAGACAACTTCTTAGGTTTTGTCTTCTGAGATACAGTTTTGGGAGTTTCCTCAACCACTTTCGTCTTTGAGACAACTTTTTCTGCCTCACGAGACTTAATCACTTGCTCACGTTGTTGCTGAGCATCATGATACCCACCAACAAATTCCTCGACTTTGCCTTCACCTTCAAAAATCCAGCTTGTCATTACGGTATTATCGACAAACTGACGATCGTGGCTAACCAATAGCAATGTGCCTTGGTAATTGGCAAGCAAATCTTCTAAAAGTTCCAATGTTTCGATGTCTAAATCATTGGTCGGTTCATCGAGAACTAACAAGTTGTTAGATTTTAAAAAGATCCGAGCAAGAAGAAGACGGTTTTTTTCACCACCAGAAAGCGCTTTGACTGGCGTACGCGCGCGTTTTGGTGCGAATAAGAAGTCTTGCAAGTAGCTCAAAGCATGACGCTGGCGCCCACCGACCATAACTTCTTGCTTACCATCAGCTAGGTTATCAATCACCGACTTTTCTGGATCTAGCACTTCACGATATTGGTCGAAATAAGCAACTTCTATCTTTGTACCGCAATGTAACTTACCGGAATCCGGTTGTAGTTCTCCAAGCATTAGTCTTAGCAGTGTGCTTTTACCACAACCATTGGCACCAATTAAGGCAATACGGTCGCCTCGCTGAACGTTAAACGAAAAATCTGAAATAATTGACTTACCATCGATAGAATAACTCACGTTCTCAGCTTCAAAGACGATCTTGCCTGAACGGGCGGCATCATCAATTTGGATATTTGCTTTGCCCTGAACCTCACGACGGTTCTGGCGCTCTTCTCGAAGCTTTTTAAGAGCCCTAACACGACCTTCATTACGAGTGCGACGCGCTTTGATCCCTTGACGGATCCAAACTTCTTCTTGTGCTAACTTCTTATCGAACTCTGCATTTTGCATTTCTTCGACACGTAACATCTCTTCCTTTTCAACTAAGTAATTTTCATAGTTCCCTGGAAAAGATGCCAATTCCCCACGATCTAAATCCACAATACGTGTGGCCATTGATTTAATAAACGCACGGTCGTGAGAAATAAAGATAATCGAACCACGGAAATCTTTTAAAAAGCCTTCTAGCCACTCGATGGTTGTAACATCAAGGTGGTTCGTTGGTTCATCCAGCAATAAAACATCAGGGTCTCGTGCTAATGCTCGGGCTAAAGCCGCTTTTCTTTGCCATCCACCGGATAGATCGGTAAGTTTGGGGTGACCGTCCAGTTTCAATGCGGTTAAAACATTTTTGATCCGATCTTCAAATCGCCATGCACCAGAATGCTCAAGCTTTTCCTGAGTACGAGCAAGCTTGTTGATATTTTGTTCTGATGGCTCATTAGCAACTAAATCAAGCAGATCTTGGTAGATCTTCAGCTGTTCGCCTACTTCCGCAAGTCCACCAGCAACATAATCATAAACCGTTCCATCTTCATTTCGTGGAGGATCTTGCTCCAATCGAGACACAACTACGTCTTGGGTAACCGTTAATTTGCCATCATCTAACAAAACCTCGCCAGCTAACACTTTCATCAGTGTTGATTTGCCAGCGCCATTTCGTCCTACGAGACAAACACGTTCGTTCTCTTGCAGTGCAAAATCTGCATTGTCCAACAACGGATGATCACCGAACGCAAGTAATCCATTATTTATGGTAAGTAATGCCATTTTCTTCTAACCATTTCTGCAATTCTTCAAGGTCAAACGGCCAATTTAACTCAGAACCGTTAGTATTTAACACGGGAATCGTGACGCCGTAACGAGAAAACAATGTGTCATCATGTGCAATATCAACGATTTCAATAAGTTCAGCGATTCCTGCTTGCTTCGTCAACTCATATGCATTTTCACACAGATGGCATCCTTCAGTACTGTATAGCTTGATAGACACGTTAAATTTACCCTTCTATATGGCTCACTAACCAGCAATTGTGGATGTGTTTATTACGCGAAAAGTCTAACGGTAGCGTTTGACTGGAAATATTCTGGGCATGCAATCCCAACTGCTGAAGCTGTTCAAAATCCATCTTAAAATGACGTTTGTTGTTCGAAAAAACAATTGTCCCATTTGGACGCAACAAACGCTTTAGATTCGTCATGAGCTGGATATGATCTCTTTGAACATCAAAACTCTGCTCCATACGCTTTGAGTTAGAAAACGTTGGCGGATCGATAAAAATAAGGTCGTAAGTTCCTTTCTCATTTTCAAGCCATTGTAAACAATCGGCCTGTACATACTGATGTTGGCGACCAACTTGGCCATTGAGCTTCATGTTCTCTTTCGCCCAGTCTAAATAAGTCTTAGACATATCAACCGTCGTTGTTGATTTAGCACCGCCACACGCAGCATGTACTGTGGCAGATCCGGTATAAGCAAAGAGATTAAGAAAATCTTTTCCGTGTGCCATTTCACCAAGTTTACGACGTGTGATCTTGTGATCTAAAAACAGCCCCGTATCCAGATAGTCGTGCAAATTAACGGTAAGGTTTACACCATATTCATTCACAACTAGTGTTTCTGATTGTTGTGATAGCTTTTGGTATTGAGAGCGACCCTTTTGCTTCTCTCGAACTTTTAAAACCACTTTATTCGCTTCAGTGCCTGTCACTTGAATTGCAGCACGAATAATATCAGTTAGGCGTCTCTTCGCTTTTTCTTCAGGGATGTTTTTAGGTGCTGCATATTCCTGAATTACCAAATGGTCTTGATAGATATCTATCGCAACATTGTATTCAGGTAAGTCTGCGTCATAAATTCGGTAGCAATCGAGCTCTTCTTTGCGCGCCCATTTGCCAATCTTACCGATATTCTTTTTCAATCGATTAGAAAAGTCTGGTGCAATTACAGATTCGGTGACAACGTCACTTTTTGATTCTATTGATCGTTCAGAAATACTGTAGTTTTTTTGGTGACACGGTAACGCACCGTTATTTAATTTGAACTGCTTATCTGCCCTCATTCTTAAACAACTAAGCAATTCATCAGAACTTGAGAAGATCGACGCTTGGCAGCCCCCAAATTCAGCTTTTAATTGAGCGCCAAACGCTGTGTATAAAGCGATAAGCCCGGGATGTGTTCCTAAACGTTCGCCGTATGGAGGATTACATACGATAACTCCAGAGTTAAACTCTTTTGGCTTAGCCACTTTTGCTGCATCGCCAAGTTGAAATTCAATTAAGGTTTCAACACCAGCTCTACGCGCATTATCTTTCGCTGTTTGCAAAACTCGTTCATCGTTATCAAAACCAAAGAACTTAGCGTCAACTTTTTTGACACCCTTTCGTGCCTGCACAGCAGCTTCAGATTTGATTTCAGCCCATGTTTCTGGCTCAAAATCTTCGAGAGCTTCAAAGCCCCATTTCTTGCGATTAACGCCAGGAGCCATGTTTGCAGCCATCATTGCTGCTTCAATCAGTAATGTTCCTGAACCACACATTGGGTCGAGTAATGATTTACTAAAGTCCCAACCAGAACGCAGGATTATTGCTGCTGCAAGTGTTTCTCTTAGTGGAGCTTTGCCTGATGCTGGGCGGTAACCACGTTGATGTAAGCCTCCACCCACCATATCAATACCAAGCAGCGCTTTATCTTTATGTAATCTAACGTGAATTCGAAGATCTGCATGATCTTTGCTGATCGTCGGCCTAGGTAGATTCTTTTTGTTATAACAATCAACTATTGCATCTTTTACTTTCATAGCCCCGTATTGGCTATTCCGAATCTCGCGGTTCGTTCCGTTGAAATCCACAACAAATTTCTTTGAGCTATGGAAGTGATTCACCCAGTTGACTGCTGATGTCGCCAAGTAAAGATCCATGTCATCTTGACATGTAAATTCAGACAAGATTCGAACAAAACGAGACGCCAAACGACTCCATAAACAACAGCGATAAACCTGTTCATTTGTAGCTTTGAACTTCACCCCTGCCTGCACAGGTTTAGCATTTGAAATTCCCAACGAAGTGAGTTCTTCAACTAATAGATTTTCCAGACCGTTTGAAGTCACCGCAAGATATTGATGCATAGCGTTCTTATTTAGATAAAAAATGACCCCGCATTATACCTGACAAACATAAATATCGTTACCGAAAGTCTGAAAATCTCGAAAAACACTCATTCAACTGCTCATCAATTCAACAGCTTTTTGAAAACAACCAACAAAGTTCATTTTTTGGTCTTCAAGAGTAATCACAACCTTTTTCCTAAACTCCTGGAGAAAGTGAATACTTATTTACCTTGAAATTGGTCTATACCAACGGACTAATTTGGATGTAAGTTAATTACAGAAACACCTGAATAGAGGAATTTTGGATAAATTAGAAGATAAAATGAACAGCAAATGAAGCAAATGTTTCTGCTTTAGACTTTAGATAATTGAATCTATCTCACATATGAAACACTAGGTCTCCAGCGAATTGGTTTGATAAGTGAGTAAACAACTCCCCCAAGATGGAAAGTTTATAAAGCAAAAAAAAGTCGGCGCTAAGGCCGACTGGGAAATGAAATGAAACAAAGGAACGATTGTTCATTTAAAGGGAACTGTTTACCCGACGAGAGCCATCGGGCTTGCTATAAAATCCTGATTTGCGATAACCATGCGATCATGCATGACTTTAATTGCTTCACCAAAAACCAATTCTTTTGCGCTGCTGAGCACAAAAGTGTCCAAATTAATTGACGCACAAAGACTCGCACTCTCTCCTACTTCCAATACTAAGAAGTAGCCACCACCATAGGAATTGCTTAAATAAATGAAATCCCCTTCTTGTGGAACGGCACCATCTGAAATGCAATCAAAAAACCAGCTCTTAGGTTGGACAGGCTTATGAAAGCGTTTAGCTGCGACACAATACAACGCCAACTCTGCCTGACGAGGCTCACTAATATCTAATAGAGCAATTTGCTCTTTGTATACTTCGAAAGCAGCTGCATCATCAACAGAGAATTCGTTAATGCCGATCGCACAATCGACTATCAATTTTCTGGAAAGGTTAGTTTTGAAGACCATGTCATTGCCCAGGTCCAGCATCAAGTGGCCTTCCCTGTCTTCGTAATACCATGTCCATCGTTCACTGGGTTTAAGCATAATTCCAATATCCTGATTGTGCGTTATAAGGTTGAAACGCTTAATTACCTTTCCAAATGTACTGAAGATTCTATTGGTGAATTAATAAAAAAAAAGAGGAAATGATTACTCATTTCCTCTCGAAAATACTTAGATTTTAATAGTTACGCCAGTGTGACGGCGTCACCAATTTAATTTAGGTTTTTGACGATATCACGTACTAGACCAGGACCATGGTAAATAAAGCCAGAGTACACTTGCACAAGTTTTGCACCCGCAAGCAGTTTCTCTTTTGCAGACACAAATGAATCTACCCCACCTACACCAATGATAGGTAACTTATCACCCAATTCCTCATGAAGTTTACGCACAACTTCGGTGCTGCGAGACTGTACTGGTCGTCCACTTAAACCACCAGCTTCTGAAGCATGCTTCATACCTTCGACCATTGTGCGATCTAATGTTGTATTTGTTGCGATCACACCATCAATGTTGTTTTTGATCAAAGACTCACAAATCTGACTAATTTCATCATCACTAAGATCCGGCGCGATCTTTAATGCAAGTGGAACATATTTATCGTGTTTCTCGGCTAATTCCGCTTGTTTCTCTTTTAGCGCAGATAGAAGTTCATCTAAAGCTTCACCATACTGTAGTGAACGTAATCCAGGAGTATTGGGTGAAGAAATATTCACTGCAATATAACCGGCATACTCGTACACTTTTTCCATGCAGATTAAATAATCTTCAGCGCCCTTTTCTATTGGAGTATCTTTATTCTTGCCAATGTTAATGCCAAGTACGCAATCAAACTTAGCTTTCTTAACATTCTCAATCAGGTTATCTACACCAAGGTTGTTAAAACCCATGCGATTAATAATTCCTTCCGCTTCAACAAGGCGGAACAAACGTGGTTTATCATTTCCTGATTGAGGACGTGGTGTTACAGTCCCGACTTCAACGAAGCCAAACCCCATCGCATCAAATGCTTCAATACATTCGCCGTTTTTATCCAAACCCGCAGCAAGCCCTACAGGGTTACGAAATGTAATGCCCATACATTCGACTGGTCGATTTGGTAGTTGTTGACGGTAGAAAATATCAAGAGGTGTGCCGGTAAAGCGTTTGAAGTTTTGAATTGCTAGATCATGTGCCTTTTCGGCATCAAGTTGGAAAAAGCCAGTTCTGGCTAAGCGGTAAAGCATTGTGCCTCCGAAAGAAAAAAGCCCCGTATAAACGGGGCCTTATTATTTACTCATTTGAGGAACAATTCAAATTTAATAGCATTAATTCACGTAATGCGACTGAGAATTTTGCAAATTCATGGACGGAACCCACTTTAAATTCATTAAGAATATTTTCCCAACGATGAAGTGAGAGTTCGTTATTCGAGATCCATTGCTCCAGTTCTTTCATCACATCAAGATCTTCTGCCGAGCAACTGCAGCTTAACACCTGACCTGTCAATTGACGCTGTTGCCAATCTAAATCTTCTCTAAAGGCCGCTCTTGCCAATGCCTGCCAATGGTTATCAACGGCTTGAGTATTGATTTGTTTTAGGAACCAATGCAGGGACAATCGATCACCAAGATTGTAGTAGAGTTTTGCACTCTGCTCGATGGACTTGCCTTTTTCACGAGATACTGTAGATATATCCAGTACTGAATACAGACTTGATAGACGAGCCACATAACTCGCAATATTGGCACTGATACCTTTCTCAATCCATGCTTTAGCCATGTCATTGTGCTCCTCTACTTCAGCAGGAACTAACATGTCATCCAGTTTGTCAGTAATGGCATGAACATCAGATTGGTACAACTCAATTAACTCCCTGACACTTTGCTTACCAGTTCGGTTACGCAACAACCAACGAGAAAGTCTTCTCAAAGTGCGTCGAACATAAAACATCATATCGTACTGCGCTGAGGTTTCCGCGTCGTTATCTAATTCACGGACCTGCTCCAATATTCGCCCTAACCCATATATTTCACGGGATGCCGCATACGCATTGGCGATATCAACAACATTTGCTCCTGTCTCTTCTTGAAGCCGAGTAACAAAGTTGCAGCCCATTTCATTAACCATTTGGTTTGCTAGCGCAGTAGCAATGATCTCTGAACGCAATGGATGTTCTTGCATATGAACAGAATAGTTACGGCGTAACTCGGTTGGGAAGTAATTAATGAGTTGCTGACCGTGATATTCATCATTTGCGATGTCATCGTGGACTAGCTCCTCTTTCAATACCATCTTACCGTATGCAACCAGTACAGAAAGTTCAGGTCTTGTTAAAGCAAAGCCTTGTTTTTCGCGTTCAAGAAGCGTTTCATCATCAGGAATATACTCCAATGCACGATCAAGATGCCCTGCTTTCTCCATTGTATGGATAAAGCGGATTTGTTCCTTAACTAAAGAAACCCCTTGTTGTTCAGTGACTGAAATTGACTCTGATTGGCAGTACGCATCATCTAGAACGATTTCACCCACTTCATCTTCCATTGATTCCAGTATCTGGTTACGCTGTTTAACGGTGAGATCACCATGCGCAACTAAGGTATTCAGGAAGATCTTAATATTCACTTCATTATCTGAGCAATCTACACCACCCACATTATCGACAAAGTCGGTATTTACTCGGCCACCAGTCAACGCGTATTCAATACGCCCAAGCTGAGTCATACCCAAGTTACCACCTTCGCCAACAACCTTGGCTTTTAGCTCTTTTCCGTCAATACGAAGGACATCGTTCGCACGATCCCCTACATCGGTGTGAGTTTCAGTGGAAGCTTTAACGTATGTACCGATACCACCATTCCAAAGAAGATCGACCTCCATTTTTAAGATCATTTTAATAAGATCATTTGGAGCTAACGACGCCTTCTTCGTACCGATCATTTTCTGAATTTCTGGAGTCAAACTGATCGACTTCGCTCTACGAGAAAATACGCCACCACCTTTTGAAATCAATTCTTGGTTGTAATCTTCCCAGCTCGAACGTGGCAAGTTAAACAAGCGGTTACGCTCTTCCCAACCTTTAGCAGAATCTGGATTTGGATCGATGAAAATATGTAAATGGTTAAACGCAGCTTGCAATCGAATATGTTTCGACAACAGCATTCCGTTACCAAACACATCACCGGCCATGTCTCCGACACCTACCGCAGTAAAGTCCGTTGTTTGGCAGTTAATTCCCATTTCTCTGAAATGGCGTTTAACGGACTCCCAACCACCTTTTGCCGTGATGCCCATGGCTTTATGGTCATAACCATTTGAGCCACCAGAGGCAAATGCATCTCCTAGCCAGAAATTGTATTCTTCCGACACAGAGTTAGCGAGATCAGAAAACGTTGCGGTTCCTTTATCCGCCGCCACCACGAGGTATGGATCATCTTCATCATGACGAACAACATTTTTAGGAGGGATCACTTCGCCTTCAATGATGTTGTCTGACACATCAAGCAATGCGCGGATAAAGCGCTTGTAGCAGCGTTGTCCTTCAGCAAAAATCTCATCTCGGGATGTCAGCATGTGTTGGCGTTTGCAGACAAAGCCCCCTTTAGCACCAACCGGGACAATAACCGTATTCTTAACTTGCTGTGCTTTCACCAGCCCGAGGATTTCTGTACGGAAATCTTCTTGGCGATCAGACCAACGCAAGCCACCACGAGCAACTTTACCACCACGTAAATGCACACCTTCAATATCTGGAGCATAAACGAAGATCTCAAATGCAGGCACTGGTTGAGGAATTTCAGGAATGTCACTTGGCTTCATTTTCAATGCCAACCAAGGCTTATTCTGTTTATTCGTGTCGAGCTGATAATAGTTGGTACGTAATGTCGCCGTAATCATTTCCATGTAACGGCGAATGATCCGGTCATCATCAAGACTTTCTACATGATCAAGCTGTTCCATCATTTTCTTGATCAGGTCTTTTTGTCCTTTCTCACTTCCTTTGTGTTTCGGATCAAAACGCTTAACGAAAAGATCCACCAACCCTTTAGCAAGATCAGGATAATGACTTAAGGTTTCCTCGATATAATGTTGACTAAACGGGAAACCAACTTGGCGCATGTAGCGAGCATAAGCTCGAAGAATCGAGATCTCTCTTCCTGTAAGTGATGCACCTAGCACCAAGCGGTTAAATCCATCGCTCTCAAGCTCACCAGCCCAAATAGCAGCAAAAGCTTGTTGGAAACGATCGCGAGCTTCACGTAGATCAACACTCTTATCGCTCTTATGAAGCATAGAAAAATCTAGGATCCAATAAATCTGTCCATTCGCACTTCTTACTTCATAAGGTGATTCACCAATCACTCGAAGACCTAAATTCTCCAACATCGGCATGACATCAGATAAATGGATAGGTTCGTCGCGATGATAGAGTTTCAATCGGACGGCTTTGGAATCACTACCCAACTCCTGCGGACGATAGAACAACATGCCCAATTTGTTGTCATCGCTTAGTGACTCAAGTCGTTCAATGTCGGCAACCGCCGATCCCGGCATCACATCTTCTTTATACGATCGGGGGAAAGCACGCATATAATCTTTCGATAGCGGTAATCCTTTGCTTTCACCAAAGTTCGCAATGATCGCTTCTTTCAAACGATCATCCCATGTAGAAGATGCTTCCATTAAGTTTTGCTCAATTGTTTTTACGTCGATATCCATGTTGTTATTATCGACACGGACGATGTAATGCGTTCTAGCTAAAGGACTTTCAGAAAAATATGTGGTGAACTCAACTTCTTGTTCACAACCAAAATACTGCTGCAAAATACGCTGAGTCTGACGTCGTAATTCGGTGTTGTAACGATCTTTGGTGACATAAACCATGCAGCTAAAGAAACGACCAAACGGATCTTTTCGTACGAACAAACGAAGCAAGTCACGATCCTGCATCTGAACGACACCCATGCCGACTTCTAGCAGCTCTTCTTCTTTTGCTTGCAGCAGTTCGTCCCTTGGATAGTTTTCTAAGATATTGTGTAACGCTTTATAAGAATATGAACCTTCACGATAACCACTCGCTTCAAGAATTCGCCCTACTTTTTCACGTATCAGCGGAATACCGGACACACTTTGGTTATATACCGCAGACGTGTATAAACCAGTGAATCGATGTTCCCCAACCACTTTACCGTTCTTATCAAACTTTTTAATTCCGATATAATCGGTATACGCTGGACGATGAATGCGACTCGGTGTATTGCCTTTAGTCACAATAAGTAAGAATGGCTTTTTCGCTTCAAGTCTGGCTGAGTCAGGGAAATTTGAAAGTTTAACGCTACGAACACGATGTTCATTCGCGAAAAGACCTAGCCCTTTCTCTTTGGTTGGGCGCAATTCGGTGTCACCATCAACCGTAACCAAGTCATATTCTTTGTAACCCATAAAGGTAAAGTTGTGATTCCCTAGCCAACGTAAAAACTGGATAGTTTCATCCCAACGATCTCGCTCAATATCAAACTTACCTTGTTTCGATTCAACTTGGTTCGTTACTTCTTCCAGTTTTTCAACCATCAGCAGCCAATCTTGAACGACAAGGCCCGTATCAAGCAAAATGGATAACAGCTCTTCTTTCAGAGAAGCCATTTCTGATTTATCCGTTAAGCGATCCACTTCTACGTGGAATAAGGACTGCATTACACCAGTACCATTATTCAGGTTGATGATCTCTCCCTGCTTTGAACGCTCAACTTGTGTTGGACCATGCAACATTAAGTGAGAGTCTAATCCAAGGCGGCTTAATGCCATTTTGGTTGAGTCAACAAGGAACGGGCTGTCAGGTACGACGATTTCAACGATAGTATGAGTCGATTGCCAACCTTGACGACTGACTGATGGGTTAAATACTCGAACGGAAATATCTTCCGGTTTTTTTTCATTTATATGATGCCAAAGACTAACAACGGCACCATACAAATCAGATTCATTTCTTTCCACAAGATCATCTTGAGAAATATTGCTGAAAAGATGCTGAGCAAGTTGAGTGACTAAAGGCTGATGAGCAAGCTCGAGTTTGTCTTGAATAAGCTTATATACTTTTTCAAGCAGAACCGGCATCAGTGTTTCACGCGCGGTCATAATCACACTCCACAATTAGAATTGTATGTTTTTGTTGGGGATGTTGTAAGCATAGTGCTTAACACGGGTAATGCAGGGTTATTGTAAAAGCTTTATTGACAAAAGGTTAATTATTTAAACCTTTAAGAAGATGAAATGTTTGAGAATGTGATTAAGGTTCTATTTAAAGCTCTATTAAATCAGTTGCTCACAGAACTTCTAACTTAATAAATTTGTTTTCTTGGTCAGTTGTCAGTCGAAAACGCCCTTTAACTCCGATTTGGGTTAAAAAAGGCCGAAAGCGGGTTGCAGGAAGCTGTAGCCGTAACCCATTGTCTGTAATCACTAATACTGAGCTTGCTGCCCCTGAATAATGAGAAAGGAAGGTTTGATATGAAATGTTCAGTGAGAAATAGTAATAGTTCATCGAGATAAAGAGCCGGTAACTGCCTTAGTTACCGGCTGTCATATTTTAAGATTCTAATGCTTTAGACACTTTTTCAAACAAGTCCTTAGCTAGGTTATCTAATGCTTTCAGTGATTCCAACTCAGCCTTGATGAGAACTTGACGCTCTTCATCATATTTGCGGAATTTCAACAATGGATCGATTAAACGTGACGCCACTTGTGGGTTGCTGCTGTTAAGTTCACGTAGAATTTCGCCCGCGAACTTATAACCTTCACCACTTTTCGCATGGAAACGAACAGGGTTCATATTCAAGAATGAGCCAATTAAACTTCTCGTACGATTTGGGTTTTTCAAACTGAATGCTTCATGGCCCATCGTTTGTTTAATAACATCCAAAACATCTTCTGAAGGGTTTGCACCTTGTAACGCAAACCATTTATCCATGACTAAACCATCATGTTTCCATTTTGCACTGTAATCTGCCATCAACGCTTCACGACATTCAAGCTGTGCGCTGTTCACTGCTGACATTGCGGCAATCGTATCTGTCATATTGTTTGCTTGCTCATATTGAGCTTTCGCTAACTGATTTCCTTGCTCGGTATACGCAAGATAAGAAAGTGCGGTGTTACGTAGCGAACGTTGACCAATTGCTGAGTGTTCTATCGAATAGTTCGCTTGTTTCAAGCTGTGGTAAATTGCACTGAACTCGTCTTCCAGCTCAGTTGCCAATTTAACTTTGATTGACTTTAGGACGGATGCTACAGCATCAACATCAACTTGCTTATACCAACCGAAAACTTCATTGTGACTTGGAAGCGATAACATTTCCGCGATGAACGCATGTTCGAGGTTTTCGTTTAATAGAACACCGCGGAATGCATCGATAACAGAGTCTGGCAAATCAAATTGTTCATCATTTTGAACGGCTTGTACATTACTGCGAATGTATTTTGCCAAGAGCATCTGCCCTGCATCCCATCGCGCAAATTCATTACGCGCGTGAACCATTAGGAAAGTCAGCTCTTCATCACTGTAATCATATTCCATAACGACTGGTGCTGAGAATTCTCTAAGCATTGATGGAATTGGTTTTTCATTCACGTTTTCAAAAACAAATGTTTGCTTGTCTTTAGTCACATTCAAAACATTGTTTACTAGAGAATTGTTACGACGTAACTCAACTACATCACCATTTGCTTGATACAGTTCAATATCAAACGGAATATGTAATGCTTGTTTGTCATTTTGGTCTTGTGTCGCTTCCGTTGATTGCTCAACCGTCAGCGAATAAGTTTTATCCAGTTCATTGTATTCACTCGACACTTTTAGCTTTGGTGTACCCGATTGGCTATACCATAAACGGAATTGTTTTAAGTCCACACCAGAAGCATCTTCCATCGCAGAAACAAAGTCTTCACAAGTAGCCGCCGTACCATCGTGACGCTCGAAGTACAACTTCATGCCTTTCTGGAACCCTTCTTCACCAAGCAAAGTGTGCATCATTCGAATGACTTCGCTGCCTTTTTCGTACACGGTTAGCGTGTAGAAGTTGTTCATCTCAATCACTTTCTCAGGTCGAATTGGATGAGACATCGGGCTAGCATCCTCGGCAAACTGAGGACCACGAATAATGCGAACATTGTTAATTCGATTCACAGCCCTTGAACCGAGGTCAGAAGAAAACTCTTGGTCACGGAATACGGTTAAACCTTCTTTAAGGCTTAGCTGGAACCAATCTCGACATGTCACTCGGTTCCCTGTCCAGTTATGGAAATACTCATGGCCAATAACCGCTTCAATGCCTAAATAATCCGTATCTGTTGCCGTTTTATCATTTGCTAGGACAAATTTAGAGTTAAAGATGTTTAACCCTTTATTCTCCATTGCGCCCATGTTGAAGAAATCGACAGCAACAATCATATAGATGTCGAGATCGTACTCTAGGCCAAATCGTTCTTCGTCCCACTTCATCGAGTTAATCAGCGATGTCATTGCGTGTGGAGCACGGTCTAAATTCCCTTTATCAACGAAGATTTCAAGCTCAACATTACGACCAGATCGTGTGATGTATTTGTCACGTAATACATCAAAATCGCCAGCAACTAGGGCAAACAAATAAGCTGGTTTAGGGTGCGGATCTTGCCATTGAACCCAATGACGACCTTCTTCAAGTTCACCTTCTGCAATTCGGTTACCGTTACTTAATAGAAATGGATACTCAGCTTTATCAGCAATCACTTTCGTTGTGTACTTTGCTAGCACATCCGGACGGTCCATATAATAAGTGATACGGCGGAAGCCTTCGGCTTCACACTGAGTACAGAATGCGCCACCTGATTTATAGAGCCCTTCTAAAGCCGTGTTCGCTTCAGGGTTTATTTCAGTAATAATGGTTAAATTAAACTGCTCAGGTAACTGGTGTAACTCTAAACACCCTTCAGCCTCTTGGTAGTTCGTCCACTCTTCACCATCAACTTCTACGCGCTTTAATACAAGACCTTCACCGTCTAATTTCAGTGAGGTCTTATCTGATACTTGTTTGACGTTAGAAACTGCCGTGACGGTTGTTGCCGTATCATGCAAATCAAATGTTAGATCGATATCGGTAATCGTGTGACTTGGTGATTGATAATCTTTACGATATTTGGCTTGTGGTGTTAGAGCCATGTCTAAATCCTTCTGAACACAAAGTATGTCAAAGAAGCTTACAACTCTAAATGCAAAAAAACGAGGTATAAACCTTAAATACCTCGTTATTTTGCTATCAAAGCTCTATCAAACAATCATATTGACTATTTTTTAATCCAACTGTAGATAGTTAACGTATCCTATTTAGGACTGCGTACATACCGCCTTCCTCAATCTCTAGCGTTAAAGTATCACTGTTTAAAGTGTAGCGAGTATCATGCTCTCCATTTTCATACAGCAGTACCAAGTGGTTACCTTCGGTGTAATAAACACCTCTATGTACCGCTTCATCACCGGATTGATTTCTCACTTTGAACATAAAAATAAAGTCTGGTTGCAACACTAAATCCATCCGATGTGCATCATGGATATCCTCGCCAGAAAGGTGCTTACTTGACCAGATCCCTGCTAATGAGTTGGATAACGCTTTAGTAAACGTTACACCATTCAGATTCAGCAAGTTGTGGTTGACTGAGTATTCATACAGTTGTGGTTCTGATGAATCCACTCCCAAGATAATTGTATTCTCGTTTGCAGTGTAGAGCCCTTCCCAATGATCCACACTATAATCTTTCTTCTGGATATCGATCTTGAAGTTATAGTTTGAGTCCAGTGTTAATTTGATCGCCAAAAAATTCTCAGAAGACTTTTCAGGTTCTGGATTTATCAAATACCAATCCCCAATCAAGAATGGCGAGTCAAATTGTGTTAAATCATTCTTTTTCTTTGTGTCATTCGCTGAAAGCGAAAAGCTTAAGCAAGCTAAAACAATAATAATGAATCTCATAGCGCATCCCTCACTTACCTTTTAAGCGTAGGTTGCCGTTCTGAATAACGCTAAATTTTCGATCTAAATCACATTAATTATTGGCATAAAAAAAGCGAGCTATATAAGCTCGCTTTGTATTTCAATAAGTTAGAGATTAACGAATCATATCAACCATAATCGCAACTGACTCATCCAGATACGCATCTGGTGCTTCATAGTCTTTTGGCACGTCATCAAGCGTTTTAAAGGCTTTCAGTCCCTGTGCTTTTTGACGCTGGTTAATGCGTTCTAAACGTTCATCATCCGCTTTATCACTCTCTTCTTTGCGCATTTTTTCATTTAAAGACAACATATTGTCGTCTTTTTCTGCTTTGTAGCGCTTGATATCTTCAGCAATAAATCGGAACTCTAAATCTTTAGCAATTCGTACCTGATGCTTAGCCGTCAGTTTGCCAATAAGTGCTTCGTTACCTTGTAACTTAAGATACTTGGCATGATCAATACTGTCCCACGGTAATGCATTGTCCTCCACACTTTCACCAGTTTCACTTGGATCCACTGCTGTAGGGAATGCAATATCCGGAGCCACACCTTTGTTCTGTGTACTTCCACCATTAATACGGTAGAACTTCTGAATCGTATACTGAACATAGCCTAATTCGTTATCAAACAGGTCATAAATATGATTCAAAGAACGATGTTGCTGTACGGTTCCTTTACCAAATGAGTTCTCACCCAAAATAATGCCACGACCGTAATCTTGCATTGCCGCCGCAAAAATCTCTGAAGCCGAAGCACTATAACGGTTAACCAAGACCATTAGCGGTCCTGTGTAGCTGATTTTGCCATCGGTATCGCTGTTAACATTAACCCGGCCGTAACTATCACGGACTTGCACAACAGGACCACTCTCGATAAACAGTCCAGATAATGCAGTCGCTTCTGTTAATGCACCACCACCGTTATTTCGCAAATCAACAATAATGCCTTCAACACCATCTGATTTAAGTTTAGTGATCAGTTTATCTGTATCTTTTGCTAGTCCAACATAAAAGCTTGGTACCTCTAAGACACCAACCTTTTTGCCGTCCTTCTCAAAGACTTCAGATTTAACGGCGCGATCTTCCAGTCGAATCTTGTCGCGAATCAGCGTAATCACTTCCGCCTTCGCATCTTTACCCTCAGGTAGCACCTGCAAGTTAACTTTTGTACCTTTAGGCCCTTTGATAAGCTGAACAACATCATCCAATCGCCAACCAATGACATCAACAAGCTCTTCGCCTTCTTGACCAACACCGATAATGCGATCGCCCTCAGCGAGCTGCTTGCTCTTAGAAGCAGGACCACCAGCAACTAATGAACGAATAACGGTATAATCGTCCGTCATTTGCAATACAGCACCAATCCCTTCTAAAGACAAATTCATTTCTGTTTGGAATTGATCTGCGCTTCGAGGACTTAAGTAACTGGTATGAGGATCGACTTCACGCGCAAACGCATTCATGTAGAGCTGAAATACATCTTCGTTATGCGTTTGGCTCAAGCGTTTTAATGCGTTGTTATAACGTTTGCCTAAAATCTCTTTGATTTCTTTCCAGTCTTTGCCAGTCAGTTTGAGATTCAACGCGTCATACTTCACCCGCTTACGCCACAACTCATCAAGCTCTGCTTTATCTTTCGGCCAATTCGCTTCACTACGATCGAGCTGGATGGACTCATCGATATCAAACGACATTTCTTTGTCGAGTAACGATAACGCATATTTAAAGCGTTCATAACGACGCTTCATTGATAAATTGTACACATCAAATGCGATCTGGTTATCACCAGATTTCAATTGATCATCAATAGCAACCGCGTATTTATTAAACGAATTGACATCAGCTTGCGTAAACACATTTCGATTGTAATCCAACATTTCGATATAACGCTCGAAAATGGCTTGAGAAAACTTGTCGTCAAGGGAAAAGTGTTTGTAATGAGAACGGGTAAAACGAGAAGTAACTCGCTTACTAGCAGTCTGGTGTTGAGCTTCAGGAACAAGAACCGGAAGGTCCTCTAGTTTGATTTTAGCATCAACGGCGTGAGCTGAAGACGCTGCTAGCCATAGGCTAGCAGCAATCAGCGACATTTTTGAACGGCATTTCATGCGTAGGAGTATCTCCTTTATGCGCGCAGGTGCTCCGCTTTAACAACCATTTGTAGGCCGTTAGTCAGTTGAACGCGCACATCTTCCTTATTAATTTCAACGATAGTCGCAGCCATATTTCCTTTGCCCATATTCACGTTCACTTCGTTACCAATGGTAATTTCATCAGCATTAAGTGCACGTGTTTCTACTGGCTGTTTGGCCTTTGGTGCTTTATTCGCTTGTGGGCGACGGTTTTGTGGCTTTTTAGCTGGTTTCGCTTTCGCCTTACCTTCTTCACGAGCCTTCTGTGCTTGCTCTTTACGACGAGCTTGCACCTTTGCTTTACTTTCAGCTAGTGCAGTTTGCGCGTGTTCAACATGTTCTGCTTCAAGTTCACCACATGGGTTACCATCTAGATCAACACGTACAACACCCGGTTTAACACCGTGTAGGTAACGCCATGATGAAGTGTACTGTCTTAACGCTGCACGAAGCTGTGTCTTGCTTACTTTCGGGTCGTCGGTTAGACGCTCCGCAAGATCTTGAAAAATACCAATTTTAAGTGGTTTTGCTTCACCTTCTAAAGTAAAGCACTTAGGGAAACATTCAGCAATATATGCGATAACTTCTTTGCTGTTTTTTAACTTTTCAGTGTTTTCCATGAGGATTCCTGGTTATAGCGGCCTTTCCGCGAGCATTAAGATAAATATTTCAGGTATTATAGTGACCTGCAAGCGAAAAACCACAGGGAAAGGTTAATTTATGCCTTGATAGCGTGTGAATTAAGCAGGTTTTCTACTTCCTTCATCAAAAATGTCAGTCCTTCTTCATCAACTTGTGAGAATCGGCCAACTTTTGGGCTGTCTATATCGAGCACTCCAGCAACGGTGCCTTTTAATGAAAAAGGAATCACGATCTCAGAATTACTTTCAGCATCACAAGCAATGTGACCTTCAAACTCATGCACATCATGAACACGCTGCACCTGATTAGACGCGACAGCAGTACCACATACACCTCGACCTACAGGAATTCGTACACAAGCTGGCTTCCCCTGAAAAGGACCAAGAACAAGCTCATCTTCTTTCATCAGGTAAAAACCAACCCAATTGAGATCTTCGAGTTCCATATTTAGCAAAGCGCTCAAGTTAGATAAATTAGCGATTAAGTCAGTTTCATCTTCCAGCAATGCTAAAGCCTGCTTGGTTAAGCGCTGGTAATGCTCTATTTTCATAATAACTTCCATTTGAAAACGAGAGACTTGCATGCCGGATGTGCGTACAATCCCTCGCAGACATTAAATACTAAGCATTCTCATTTAAGTAATGAATAAAAACGATAACACAATTAGCCGCTCTTGGCTGATTACACAAGTGAAATTACACAAGCGCAAACTGATTGGAGCGAATATCATCGCCATCATCGCGACGCTTATCAGTGTCCCGATTCCATTAATGATGCCATTAATGGTTGATGAAGTGCTACTAAACCAACCCGCTACTGGGTTGGAAATCATGAATGCTGTACTCCCAGCTTCATGGCACACACCAACCGGATATATCTTTTTTACTCTTTTCCTCGTCATCTTAATGCGTAGCGCTAGCCAAGCATTAAATATTCTACAAAGCCGCCAGTTTACACTTGTTTCCAAAACCATTACCTGTCGTATGCGTCAGAAAATGATCGAGAAGCTTGGTAAGATCAGTATTCGCCAATATGAAACGAGAGGAAGCGGTGGTATCAACGCCCACTTGGTTACAGACATCGAAACAATTGATCAGTTCATTGGCTCAACATTAAGCAAATTTCTGATCAGTCTGTTAACCGTTATTGGCACCGCTGCTGTGTTGCTTTGGTTAGAATGGCGGTTAGGTCTGTTCATTTTGCTGGTCAACCCAATCGTCGTCTACTTCTCACGCAAACTTGGGAATAAGGTTAAACACTTAAAAAAGAGAGAAAACCAGTCTTTCGAGCGTTTTCAAAATCGTTTAGTTGAAACGCTTGATGGTATCTATCAGCTGCGCGCTGCAAACAAAGAGCGTGAATTTCTCAACCAATTAAATGCTCATGCAGACCAAATTCGCTCCGATGCAGACAAATATGCGTGGCAGTCTGAAGCGGCGGGACGGGTTTCATTTTTACTCTTTTTGCTAGGCTTCGAATTATTCCGAGCCGTCGCAATGCTGATGGTATTATTTAGCGACTTAACCATTGGCCAGATTTTTGCGGTCTTTGGATACCTTTGGTTTATGCTCGGTCCTGTTCAAGAGATCTTAAGTATCCAGTTTTCTTGGTATAGTGCAAAAGCTGCGTTAACGAGAATCAATACTCTGTTGGAGTTGGAAGAAGAGTACCGGCCTAATAGCAAAGTGAACCCGTTCTCTCCAGAGAAAGAGGTCGATGTTCGAGTAGAAAACGTAAATTTCTCCTACAACCAAGATCATAAAGTACTAAATAACCTCAGCTTAACTATTCCTGCAGGAAAGAAGGTGGCATTAGTCGGGGCAAGTGGTGGTGGTAAGTCCACATTAATTCAACTACTTATTGGTGTTTATAGACCTGATTCAGGCTTAATTCGCTTCAACGGTGAAACAAGCGACGATATCACTTTTGATATTATTCGCGATAAAATAGCTGTCGTATTACAGCAACCTATACTATTTAACGATAGCCTGAGGCATAATCTGACCTTAGGTTCCGACTACAGCGATCTTGAATTGTGGCGAGCGTTAGAAGTTGCGCAAATGCAAGATGTAATCACTCAACTGAGTGATGGGCTTAATACACAAATAGGACGAAGCGGTATCCGTCTATCTGGTGGTCAACGACAACGTTTAGCGATCGCTCGAATGATTTTGAGCAATCCTCAGTTTGTTATTCTAGATGAAGCAACTTCCGCTTTGGACACTGCAACAGAAGCAGCCTTACACACAGCCCTATCGGAGTTTTTGAAAGGTAGAACCACATTGATTGTGGCGCACCGCCTTTCAGCGGTAAAACAAGCAGATTTAATTTATGTACTAGAAGACGGTCAAGTGAGTCAGGCTGGTACACATGGAGAGCTAGTTGAACAAGAAGGCTTATATCAAACCTTATACGGCAGTGCACAATCTCACGCTTAATTGTGACAATGTAACTATCTATTTAGGCGCTTCAGCACTATGAAGCGCTATAGTTCTCCTTTGGTTTCTCATGAAGCCACACCTACCTCCATTCGCCTTTGTCAGGGTTGTGAATTACCCGTTGATGTGTTGGATGTAAAGCAAGGTAAAAGCGCTCATTGTCCACGATGCGGCACCCAACTCTATCGAGGTGGCAGCCCATCCTTGTCAGGTAACTTGGCAATATCCATCACCTGTCTTTTGCTTTTATTCCCAGCGCACTTTTTTGATTTCATTAAAATTCGTTTATTTGGAGTGATGATACCGGCAACACTCCCATCGGGTGTATTCACCCTACTTCAGGAAGGTTTCTACTTCCTATCTCTACTCATTATTTTCTGTAGCTCTATTGCACCATTTTTGGTCTGCTCTTCGGTTACTGGGGCGCACTTCGCACTTAAAATACGCTCTTTCAAGTTACTCAAATGGTCACTAAAAACAGTCCACCACCTCAAACACTGGGTAATGATTGATGTTTTCTTAGTGAGCGTGGCTATCAGCTGTTTTAAACTGCAAGATTATTCCGATATTTTTGTTGGGCCTGGGTTATACAGTTTATTATTACTGCAACTATTTACTGTATTGTTACTCAGTCGCGTCAGTGTAAGGCGATATTGGGAAGCTTGGGATCAAGAGAAAAACTACCAGTTCGAAAAGAAAGAAATCCATTGCCATAGCTGTCACCTGTCACAGCCTGAAGGGGAACAATGTATACGATGCCACAGCCCTCTTCACCACCGTAAGCCCCGTTCATTACAAAAAACATGGGCCTATTTAATCGCGGCTACCATCGCTATTTTTCCAGCCAACCTTATCGCCATATCTGTGTTGCTGACGAATGGGCAAAGGCTGCAAGACACTATTTTTTCCGGTGTTGCCTCACTTGTAAAAAGTGGTATGACAGGCATCGCTATCATTATTTTTGTTGCAAGTATCGTTGTCCCTGTCGCTAAAATTTGTGGTTTGGCTTACATCTTACTCGCAATTAAATTCAAACGTTCGGTATACCACAGACAACGCATGACCATCTATTTCCTTGTGAAATGGATAGGTAAATGGTCAATGATGGATCTGTTTGTGATCTCGATTATGATGACCCTGCTCGACAGAGGCCAAATACTCGACTTTACGCCGGGATACGGAGCCGTAGCCTTTGGCATGGTGGTCGTTCTTACAATGCTTGCTGCTGAAAGTATCGACCCAAGATTTATTTGGGATAACTATCCCCAACCGTCAGAAAAAGAAGAGACTTTGAATGAGTAACCAATCTTCTAACCAAAAATCCCATATGCCAGATATCAAACGAAATCGTGGCATATCTCCATTGTGGATTCTCCCGATATTAACGATGCTACTGGCTGGCTGGCTCGTGGCAAAGGCCATTCATGACGCAGGTCAACGAGTTCAAATCTACTTCTCAGATGCGCAAGGGCTGGTGGCTGGTCGCACGACCATTCGCTATCAGGGTTTAGAAGTTGGGATGGTAAGAGAAATTAACCTGACTGAAGATCTGGAAAGCATCTATGTCGATGCCGATATCTACCCTGAAGCGACTAAATTGCTTTCAAAAGAAACTCGATTTTGGATGGTTAAGCCAACCGCAAGTTTATCGGGTATTTCCGGCCTTGATACGCTTGTCTCGGGTAACTATATTGCCATTCAACCAAGCGATTCAGCCGAAGAGTCGGAGCCAGAAACGGTGTTCCATGCTCTTGAACGTGCTCCTTCAGACATTCTAACTAAAAATGGGCTCAACATTACGCTGAAAGCACGTGACCTTGGTGGAATATCCGTCGGCTCTCAGATTGTGTACAAAAAGATCCCTATCGGTGAAGTATACAACTATCAGCTAAATAACGATGCGAAGAGCGTTATTATTCAAGCATCAATCAAAGATGAATATCGTAAGATCATTACCGACGAAAGCCGTTTTTGGAACGTCAGTGGCATCGGTGCGCAAATTGGGTTCGAAGGCGTTGACGTGCGTCTTGAAAGCCTAAGTGCTCTCATTGGTGGCTCTATCGCTGTTGACTCTCCTGATGACGGCCAACCAGTCGCAGATAATACTCAATTTCGCCTCTACCGAGATTTGAAAACAGCTGGGCGCGGTATTCCAATCAAAATCACCTTACCTGATGAAAACCAAATTAGTGCTTCAGGTGCACCGATCATGTATCGCGGCATTGAAATTGGCCAAGTGACTGATTTGCAACTCAGTGAAGGTCGTAAAGAAATCATCGCTTCAGCAGCAATCCAACCTGCATTTAACGATATGTTAAATAAAGGCAGCCGATTTATCCTCGAAGAAGCCAAAGTTTCTCTTTCTGGGGTAGAAAATTTATCCAATCTAGTCAAAGGTAACTTCCTAACACTCGTACCGGGTAAAGGTGACCGTTCAAGATACTTCACTGCCGTCCGCAAAAATGATTTCGCTAAGCAACAAGCTCGCTCAACAAGCGTTAGCTTGGTTTCTGATAACTCATTTGGTTTAGATGTTGGGGCAAATATTCTCTACCGAGGGATCACTGTTGGTTCAATCACTAAGGTTTCACTTGATGGTGATAAGGTTCGATTCGACACACTCATTGACAACCAGTACGCTCATCTTATCAAGTCACAGAACCGATTCTTTGTGACAGGCAGTGCAAGCGCTGAGCTCACTGAATCTGGACTTAATATTACTGTTCCACCAGCCAAACAGCTTTTAACTGGTTCAATCAGCTTTGTTAGTGAAGGCAGTAATAGCGCACTGGAAGAATACCGTCTATTCCAAAGTAAATCCCTAGCTGAGCTAGCCAAATACAACCTATCAGGATCAACAAAAATCACGCTGTTTGCTCATGAGCTTCCACCAATTTCGAAAGGCAGTCCTCTACTCTACCGAAACCTTCAAGTGGGTAATGTGGCAGACTTCCATTTGGTTGATGGCGGCGTCTATATCACCGCAAGTATCGAAAAACAATACCAGCACTTAATTACAGCACAAACCGTGTTTTGGAACCGCTCCGGTGTGGAAGTGAACGCGAGCCTTGCTGGTGTAAGTGTCAAAGCTGCGCCATTAAAAACCATGATTCAAGGTGGAATTGCCTTCGACTCCCTACCGGGTGTGGAAAACAAGCAAAACGGAAAGTGGCTACTTTATGAAGACTTCAATACCGCAAGAAAATTTGGCCATCTGATTACATTAATGTCGAAGGGTGAAAATACCATCACTCAAGGCACCGCAATCAAATATAACGGTGTAAAAGTTGGTGAAGTCACGCTTGTCATTCCAAACTTTACAAATGATAAAGTGGAGATTAAAGCCCGAATTATGCCGGAGTACGCCGCCAAACTTGCAAAAGCAGGCTCCTATTTCTGGGTTCCCAAGACAAAAGTTGGCTTAGATGGCGTGAAGAATTTACAGAACTTGTTATCGCAATCAATTAATGTTCTTCCCGGCACTGGTGCTGCCCACAGTGAGTTTGAGCTCCATCATCAAGCTCAAATTACAAAAGGGGTTAAATTTACCCTTCAAAGTGAAAGCCGAGGCTCTGTCACCGTAGGTACGCCAGTTCTTTACCGTGAAATTGAAGTTGGAAAAGTTGCGGATGTTAAATTAGGTGATTTCGCAGATCGCGTTATCTCTACCATTATTATTAAACCTGAATACGCATACCTTGTAAGACAAAACAGTGTGTTCTGGAATACCTCTGGCGTTGATGTTTCGATCGGTTTGTCTGGAGCAAACATCAAAGCAGGCACATTAGATAGTATTGTCCGAGGTGGGATCACCTTTGGAACACCGGAAAATGCACACCTGCAATCTCCTGCTCGTTCAGGTCATGCTTTCTACTTGTATCCAACACCGGAAGAAAGTTGGCCTAAATGGCGAACCGCAATTCCTAAGCCGTAAGCCACGCTTCATTGTTACTAAAAACGCAGCATATCCGCTGCGTTTTTTTATCCATTTCGCTATAATCCCACTCCTTTACACCTAATCGAGATTAACTCAGTGCACCAAAACGTTTATCTGCCAGACGACTTCCTCACCATGATCGAGTCCATCTTGCCATCACAGCTAAATATGGAGGACTTTATTCAGGCATGTCAGCGCCCATTACGTAAAAGTATCCGCGTAAACACCTTAAAAATATCGGTCGAGGAGTTTTGTCAACGCGCGGAATTAAAAGGTTGGCTGTTGTCCCCAGTTCCTTGGTGTAAAGAAGGTTTCTGGATTGAAGCAGATGAATCAAAGGTACCACTGGGTAATACCGCAGAACATATGGCAGGCCTTTTTTATATCCAGGAAGCCAGCTCGATGATGCCCGTCTCGGCACTTTTTAACTCAGATGATGCACATTTTACCGCGGTGTTGGATATGGCAGCCGCTCCCGGTTCCAAAACAACGCAAATAGCAGCGTTGATGGAAAACAACGGCATTTTAGTTGCGAACGAGTTTTCATCAAGCCGTGTCAAAGTTCTCCACGCGAATATCGAACGCTGCGGCATCCGCAATGCCGCGCTGACGAACTTTGATGGAAGAGTCTTTGGCGGGTGGCTACCTGAACAATTTGATGCCGTACTTATCGATGCACCTTGCTCTGGTGAAGGTACTGTGCGTAAAGACGCAGACGCCATGAAAAATTGGAGTAAAGCATCCGTTCTTTCGATCTCAGACACTCAAAAAGCGTTGATAGAAAGTGCATTTCACGCGTTAAAACCCGGTGGTAGCCTTGTATATTCAACCTGTACGTTGAGCGTAGAAGAGAACCAACAAGTTTGTAATCACTTAAAAGAAACGTTTGGAGAAGCGGTTGATTTTGAACCTCTAACAGGCTTATTCCCACAAGCAGAAAAAGCGTTAACAGATGAAGGGTTTTTGCACATATTCCCTCAGGTGTACGACTGTGAAGGATTTTTCGTCGCTAAAATCAATAAAAAACAATCCGTGACACCTCCCGCAGTAAAAAAGCGTTTAGGTAAATTCCCATTTGAAAAAGCTTCCAAAAAAATCCATTCAGAGATCGCGACACAGCTGGAGCAAACACTAGGTATTGCTTTACCAGCAAATAGCTCAGTCTGGTTAAGAGACAATGATGTTTGGCTGTTTCCTGAAGATTTAGAACCTATGCTTGGCGAACTGCGTTTCTCACGGATGGGGATAAAAATCGCAGAAGCACATAAGAAAGGTTACCGTTGGCAGCACCAAGTAGCCACAACGTTAGCAACCGGTAATGAGCCTTGTGCTATAGCACTTTCAGTTGATGAAGCCAGAGAATGGTATATGGGGCGAGATGTTCGACCAGAACAGCAATCAGGTAAAGGGGAAGTGATTGTTAAACTCGGTAACGATGTGATTGGTTTAGGTAAATGGGTAGGAAATCGTGTAAAAAACGGTCTACCAAGAGAGCTAGTTAGAGATAAAAATCTTTTCTAATCGATAAACGTTAGTATGAAATTCTTACATAAGCCAGCATACGCTATATGATGTACTACAATTAAATCATGGTTACATGAAGTATATCAAAAAGTTAGCGCAGGCTCTGTAGGAGCCCTTCCCCTAGACCCAGAACAAAGACGTTTTGGGTCTTTTTTTAACAATAAAAAAGGCGCTAAATGCGCCCTTTCAACTTAATCAATTCTAAACAAGGCGAATGCCATCTTTCTCGATGACAATTTTACCTTGTTTGTACAGACCACCAATTGTTTTCTTGAATGTTCCCTTGCTGGTACGAAATGCAGAGAAGATCGCTTCCGGTGTAGATTTATCATTAAGTGGTAAGAAGCCACCTTTCTTTTCTAACAACTCTACAATTTTGCTGCTTAGATCATCCATTTTATCGACACCGACTTTCTGCAACGCCAAATCGATTTTACCGTCTTCACGAACTTGCTTGATATAACCCTTTACCTTTTTACCAATGAACAGCTTACCAAAGACATCCGATTTGAAAATCACACCCCAATGCTGACCATTGATGATCGCTTTATAACCAAGGTCACTTCGTTCAGCAATAAGTAAATCAACCTGCTGGTTTTGTTGGTAATTTGCAGGGGTTTTATCCAACAGTTTGTTGAATTTTGTTGTACCAACAATACGCCCCGAAGCCTTATCCGTATAGACATACACAAGAATGTTCTGGCCCGCACTCAACCGACCACGTTGTTCACTAAAAGGCACTAATAGGTCTTTACCCTTAATTCCCCAATTCACGAACGCACCGGTACTATTAACCCCTTCAATTTTCATTAGCCCCCACTCTCCAACTTGGGCAATAGGTGTTTCAGTGGTTGCAACCAACTGATTGTCAGAGTCAAAATACAAGAAAGCATCAAGTGATTGGCCGACTTCGGTCCCTTCAGGCACAAATCGGTTTGGTAGCAGCGTCATCCCATAGTCGCCAGCTTCTAGAAACACGCCAAAATCAGCACGTTTCACAACTTCCAGATGATTTATCTGACCTACTTTAATCATTTCAATTTATCTCTTTTTTTGTCCGTAGCATTGCTACCAACAAGGTAATTCTCAAAAAGCTCTATCGCAGCTCTTACATTGACTATAGCGTTCTACCCATTTATTCCACCGATCCAGTCTGTCGATGCATGATCATTCAAATATTAAAAAGTGCTTAGAAGGCGGAAGGTTATACGCTACAAATTTGCGGTGATTATACCTAAAGTCTGATATGCTTTCGAAAGATAATTCTATATTTTCTGGAGCTTTCATTGATCACCGTTGACAAGCATGACGGCATAACACTAAAAATCGCTCATGCCATGGCTTCGACCAAGGAGTCCGACCTCGATCTCTACTTTTTTATTCCAGGCGAACTTGGACTTTCACCAGAAGTTCTCAAGGAAAGCGATTTCTACTACAGCTCAATAACCCAAAAACGAGCATATTACAGTGACAAAACACTACTTCCCTTAGTACACAGCCGATTAGCGAAACGTGGCCAGCTATCATCCACTCAATACCGAGTCAGTTTGAGTTTGTTCGCCTATCAATATGTGATTGCGCTAGACAAAGCGGTTAATGAACTTAATAAACACAATAAGGACAGTGTCACCACCGAAGAAGTCGACGAAGTCATAGAGCTTGCTCTCGATATTCTTAAACGTTTAAGACGTAGTATTCCCTACGAAGAGAGTCTTAAACGCTACTATGCCAATATTGACAATTACCTCTCTTGGTATACAGAGCAGCGTTTTATGTCGCTTGTTGCTCATATGCCGCGTGAAGGTGATTATAAGACGGTAAAAGAGCGTCTCATCACTATTGTGGAGCGTGAGAAAGCGCATCGTAAACTCAATAACTATAATTCTCAAAGTGTACGTGACGACGTAACGCGAATGAGCAATAAAATGCGACTCCTTAGACGCTTAATTGAGCACCCTATCGTTTTGAAGGAGAAAACGATTTCTCTTGGCAATAACATGAAGCGGATGGTGAAAGGTTTAGCAACTGGATTCGTAATGTTATTTGTCACCATTACAGTGATTCTCGCCCGAGATTACTGGGGGGAAATTACTGCTTCTTTCATTGTTGCTATGTCATTTGTTTACGCGCTGAGAGAAATATTCAAAGATGATCTGCGCGATGTTCTTTGGCGCGTTATTCGAAAAGGAAAACCTAAATGGCGCAAGCGGTATAAAGATCCAACAACCAATAAAGCCGTTGGGCAGAAACTGGAGTGGCTAGAGTATACCTCGCTGTCAAAACTGCCTGATAGAATCAAAACCATTCGTAAGAAACGAGTCGTTCAACGAGAAGAGCAAATCCTGCATTACCGATCTGAAGCTGAAATGTCGACCTCTAAGTTTTTGAGTGGTTATGAAGAAACACGCGAATCATTAATGGTCAGCATGCGCCCATTGACTCGCCTGATGGATAAGGGTTCAAGCAAGATTTATACATTGAATAATGGGCAAGTAACCAAAGAATCTGTAGAAAAACGCCATCTGATTAACCTAATTGCCAAAGAAGACAACCATGACGGTAAACCAAAATTTTATCGTTGGAAAATCGTACTTAACCGAAGCAAGATTGTCGCTATCGAGCAGATGGAGGTTGAAGACCCATTTAATCCATTCGCTTCAGTGACAAAGTAAGATCAAACTCGGCCATTGGTTCCATACCATGTAGTGTGGGGCAAATGGCCGTAATTTTTACCACTTCGTTTACCCTTTCTCCTGAGCTTATCGTTTGATCCAACATGTCGTCGATAAGTGCGCCATCGTTACAAATAAAATGAACATCAGCTTCAGGTCGTTTCAAAAAATGTCCTTCCACAACCTTAAATGCAAGGGAAACCTTGCTCCCTCTAGACTGTGCTTTACTCATCGCCATAAAACCACCGGCAACATCTGCACCAACCGCCAATACACCAAAATACATGCTATTCAGATGATTTTTAGTCCGGCGACGTAGAGGAATTTTCACTTCAACAGATTGCGAATTTAATTTAATAATCTTTGGCCGGCATAGCCAAATAAGAGGAACTTTAAAGAATCCAAAACACTTGAGATATAAGTTGGCTTTATTCAACGGTGAAAGCATAAACTGGTCCGATGTCATGTGACAATAAGACCAGTTCAATGCTTTTAGTTTATTAGATCAACATATTCCTAACATAACTTTGAAGCTGCGCACTAAGTTACATCGTAACAACAACTTGGATGTTGTTATATTCTAAAGCGAGTTCTTGTACTTTAGGATACTCAGCGAGGTTAGTACTGAGCAAAATCGCTGGTTTATTATTACTGCTTGACGTTTTAAATACTTGTTCAAGCAATGAGAGTACAGCTTCATTTTGTGGATCAAACAGGTACTGAAGATTTTCTGAGTGCCTATCTACACCCAATGCATATTGCGTAAGGTTCTCTAAATTGATCACTACACCATCAAAGTAATGCAATAATCGTTCGGTTAATAAAGCCGCTGCTGGAACTTCTGCAACATAAAGTACTTTCAGACCATTCAACCCTCTAGGTAACCCCTGCTCTGCAAGTAAATCAATCACCTTTGCCGCATCGGATAGTGTTCGAACAAAAGGGACAACAATTTCAATCTGATGACCAAGAGATTGAAGCTGTTTGATAACATTACATTCCAATGCAAAAATTTTGTTGTATGAAAGAGATGCATAACGAGAAACACCACGAACACCAAGAGCTGGGTTGTCTTCTGTTTCTTCAACACCGCCACCAAGTAATGACCGCATGGCAAGGCTATCTGCATTATTTAAACTAACTCGAATCGCTTGATAAGCATCAGATATTTGGCTAGAAATGCTGGTAACTAAAGTACTGACAAAATGTTCTGATGCTGACTGTGAGCCAAGTATTGCGTCAATTGATGAACGCTCAATGTCAGTCAAAGAGGCATGATCATAAGCTGGGTGATAAAAAATATGCTCCATAATCAAGTCTGCAATCGAAACGTATAGGTGCTTACCAGTAATCGTTGTTTCAGTCGAAGGCAATGCTTGGCCTAACACTAAATCAGGATGCAAACCGCCATGATTCTCGTAACTCATTATTGCTCCATTGATATTATTATTGAGATCCTAACTCGAACATACCGATTGAGATAACCGAACACAAGAGAAAATCGCATTATTACAACGGATTAGTGCATAAATTTTCACTTTTACAGCTGCAAGAAAAGAAGTTTATAGATAAGTAGTTTATTCCTTTAGCCGTTTCCGCTATCTTTACCGCTTCGCAATAAAAAGAACAGGCTATGGTATGCCACTTAAAACCGATGAATTAAGAACCCAACCTTTGGGTCCGATGCCTACTCCGGCAGAGCTAGGAAGCGCACATCCAATCACGGAAGATGTAGCAGAACGCATAGCTCAATCTCGTAAACAAATCGAAAAAATTCTTATCGGGCAAGATGAACGTCTACTGGTTATCGTAGGCCCTTGTTCCGTTCACGATCCAGATGCCGCACTCGACTACGCAGCGCGTTTAGCTGCAATCCAAGACCAGTATAAAGATGAACTTTTCATCGTTATGCGTACGTACTTTGAAAAACCTCGTACTGTAGTTGGTTGGAAAGGTCTCATTACAGACCCTAATCTCGATGGTTCTTATGCACTGGAAGCTGGTTTACACAAGGCACGTAAACTGCTACTTGATATCAACAAACTTGGCTTAGCTACTGCGACTGAGTTTCTAGATATGATCACTGGCCAATATATCGCAGACCTTATTACTTGGGGTGCAATTGGCGCTCGTACTACAGAGTCTCAAATTCACCGTGAAATGGCTTCTGCGCTTTCTTGCCCTGTTGGTTTTAAGAATGGCACAAACGGTAATATCAAAATAGCAATCGATGCTATCCGTGCATCTAAAGCTTCGCATTACTTCTATTCTCCTGATAAGAATGGCCGAATGACGGTCTATCGCACTAGTGGTAACCCTTATGGTCATGTGATCCTCCGAGGTGGTGATAAAGGGCCAAACTTTGATGCAGAATCTGTAGAATTAGCGTGTAAGCAACTTGCAGAGTTTGATCTGCCACAAAAGCTAATTGTTGATTTCAGCCACGCCAATTGCCAAAAGCAACATCGAAAGCAGCTGGACGTTGCAAAAGATATTTGTGAGCAGCTTAGATCCGGCAAAAGCTACATCGCTGGCATCATGGCCGAAAGCTTTATTGAAGAAGGCAACCAGCCGATGGATGACATCGGCGCATTAAAGTATGGCCAGTCTATTACCGATCCATGTCTTAGCTGGAAAGATACCGAGACTATGCTTGAGTTGCTAGCAGACGCTGTAAAAGCTAGCCGTTAATTTGTAGAGGAACTAACCAATGCCATCATTTGACATTATTTCTGAAATCGATGCTGTCGAACTACGCAATGCAGTAGACAATGCAGCACGTGAACTATCTACTCGTTTTGACTTCCGCAATGTGGAAGCAAGCTTCGAGCTACAAAAAGACGACTCAGTTAAAATGAGCGCTGAGGGTGACTTTCAGCTCCAGCAAATGCGAGATATTCTGCGTTCAAACCTGACTAAACGTGGTGTCGATGTAAACGCGATGGAATCTAAAGATGCAGAAGCAACAGGTAAAAACTGGCATCAAATCGTCGTTTTCAAACAAGGTATTGACACACCAACAGCGAAGAAAGTAGTGAAACTCATCAAGGATGCCAAGCTTAAAGTCCAAGCTTCCATCCAAGGCGAGAAAGTTCGTGTTACTGGAAAGAAACGTGATGACTTACAATCTGTCATTGCTCTAATGCGAGATGCAGAACTGGGGCAACCTTTCCAGTTCGAAAACTTCCGCGACTAGTGGCAAAAAACCGCTCAATGAGCGGTTTTTTTTATTTTGCCAGTTGTAAGTAGAGGTCGTCTCCTTGCAACAGGCGATATCTCGATACTGAAGCGGGTATAAATATACAAACCCTTAATTGCTCTTCTCTAGCCAAAGATAACTTAGATGAGAGTTCACCTTCATCATTAAAACTCTGACGTTCAGCATCCCTTCGAACAAGATCGACAAATTCAAACGGACAATCTTTTTCATAAAATACCAGTTCAGCCTGCTGCATCAATCGCAGTGCCTTTAACGAGAGAAGTTCCACATCACTCCCATACTCTAACCAAGTAACAAAATGACTGTGCACCTGCTTTCCTGCCAACTGAGCTTGATAAACCGCCTCCAATGATTCTCGATTCGTCGCATGCTCAACTTCTGAAGTCGCAAAAAATACTTCCCAAAACTTGCGCCGTGAATCAACATCAGGTAAAGACTGTTTTATATCATTTCTTTTAGACGCGCCAAACTCAGCGAGTAATGACAAATTTTGTGGTAAAACACTTTCCAACTGCTGTCTGATGTTTCTCACTAAAATGGGAGACGCTCCGCCACTTGAAATTGCCAGTTGAATTCGACCGCGGTTAATCATTGAAGGAGTAATAAAATCACAATAAGGTTGATCATCAACCACGTTAACCAAAATGCCTAACGCTTTCGCATCATGATATACCTGATGATTTAAATCTGGATTATCAGTCGTCGCCCAAACCTGAACATATCGAAAGTTAAGCAGTTCTTTTGAATAAAAATTCTGCACCCATTCTATCTCGCCATGTTCTGACAGAGACCGTAAATGTGATTCTACTTTCGGTGAGATTAATGTAACTCTTGCTCCTGCCCTTACTAAACTATCTACTTTTCTGCAGGCAACTTCCCCACCACCAACAACCAAAACAGGCTTATTATTCAGATCTAAAAAAAGTGGAAAATACTGCATTTCTATCCCTGTTAAAGAAAAATAACTATTCACGCTAGCTTAACAAAGCTAGGACATCATTCTCACTAACTTTTTGCCCAGTAAGCAATATAACACCAAATTTACACTTCATTACGAAACATTATTTTGGAAAGGTAGTAAAAAACCCTTAATAACAACTAACACAATACCATGATTATACCCTTCTATTCTAATTGAAGCTGGGCACTACCCCATTGCTATTTACATTTACGTAACATTTCGTCATCCTAACTACTGTGCGGTTTGTGAGTTTAGTCAAAAATCTTTTTAAATTATACATTTGAGAAAACTCAAAACCTTACCTACGCTTATAAATGTTTGATTTAACGGGTGTGTAATGCACTGATTTGAATCAACCAACAACAAAACACAACATATTTTATACGTTGTATCAGGTGTCACCTGGTTTAACACGGATCATACAGGAAGGATACAAATGACAAACAAACTAACACTTCTAGCTTCGGTTGTAGCTGCATCTACTGCTCTGATGTCTACAAATGCAGCGGCTGCAGACAGCACTCTGGATAAAGTAACCAAACAAGGCTTTATAACTTGTGGTGTCAGTACCGGCCTACCAGGGTTTTCTAACCCAAACTCAAAAGGTGAATGGGAAGGAATTGATGTTGAGTATTGTCAGGCGTTAGCTGCCGCTGTGCTTGGTGACAAATCAAAAGTAAAATATGTACCACTAACAGCAAAAGAGCGTTTCACTGCACTTCAATCGGGTGAGATTGATGTTTTATCACGCAACACGACGTGGACATTACACCGTGATACTGCTCTTGGACTCAACTTTGTCGGCGTAAACTATTATGACGGCCAAGGTTTCATGGTTAAGAAAGATCTAGGCATCTCAAGTGCGAAAGAGCTTGATGGTGCATCCGTTTGTGTTCAATCCGGCACAACGACTGAATTAAACCTTGCGGACTACTTCCGTAATAGCGGTATGACCTATAAACCAGTGGTATTTGATACCGCAGCTCAAACCTCTAAAGGTTTTGATGCGGGCCGTTGTGATGTTCTCACCACTGACCAATCAGGCCTTTATGCCCTGCGCCTAAACCTTCAAGATCCAAAGTCTGCTGCAGTTCTTCCTGAAATCATTTCTAAAGAACCTCTTGGTCCTGTTGTACGCCAAGGTGATGACCAATGGTTCAACATTGCAAAATGGACATTAAATGCAATGGTGAATGCTGAAGAATATGGCATCAATTCAAAAAATGCAGATGAAATGCTGAAGTCAAAAGATCCAAACATTAAGCGTATCCTTGGTGTTGATGGTCCAAAAGGACAAGGCTTAGGTATTCGCGATGACTGGGGTTATCAGATCGTCAAACAAGTAGGTAACTATGGCGAGAGCTTTGAGCGCACAGTCGGTAAAGGCTCACCGCTACAAATTTCTCGTGGTGTAAATGCGCTATGGAATGCGGGTGGCTTCATGTACGCGCCACCAATTCGCTAATAAAACTATTATCAGAAAATGGGCGGTATTGGCCGCCCTTTTTTACACAAATGGATTTGAGGTTATAGCTGTATGAAACCTGCTGATAAAGTTGCGTCTACGCCGGAAAACAAACCGGTGAAAAACGCTAGCCTTATTTATAATCCCGCCTTTCGTTCGGTTGTATTTCAGATTGTTGCCATCGCGGCATTAGTCTTTTTCTTCTATACAATCGTCAACAACGCCCTTACTAACTTAGAATCTCGCGGCATCGCTACGGGGTTTGGTTTCCTCCAACAAGAAGCAGGCTTTGGGATTGGCCTAACTCTAATTGAATACGATGAAACATTTTCTTATGGCCGCACATTTGTAGTCGGATTACTGAATACCGCTCTCGTGTCAGTATTGGGGATCATATTTGCCACAATACTCGGCTTCATTATGGGTATTGCAAGATTATCGTCGAACTGGTTAGTGAGCCGATTTGCTGCAATCTATATCGAGACATTCCGAAACATACCGCTACTCTTACAGATATTCTTTTGGTATTTCGCTGTCTTACAAGCGCTCCCTTCCCCGCGTCAAAGTATGAGTTTGGGTGAAGCCATCTTCCTTAATGTACGTGGCTTATACTTCCCTGCTCCTGTATTCGAGCAAGGTTCAGTATACGTACTGACCGCGTTCATTATTGGAGTAATTGCTTCGATCCTTATTGGAATTTGGGCCAAGAACAAACAACGGTTGACCGGACAACAAACTCCGATGGGGCGAATAATCTTCGGATTATGCTTCGCATTACCTGCCGTCGTGTACTTCTTATCAGGATCTCCAATTAGCGCTGAGTACCCTGTTTTAAAAGGGTTTAACTTCCGTGGAGGCATAAGCATCATTCCTGAGCTTGCTGCCTTATTCATCGCTCTAAGCATTTATACAGCATCATTCATTGCTGAAATTGTGCGATCAGGTATCAATGCGGTGAGCCATGGACAAACAGAAGCAGCGATGTCGCTGGGCCTGCCACGCTCACGTACTTTGAAGCTTGTTGTCATTCCACAAGCCCTCCGGATTATCATTCCTCCACTAACCAGTCAGTATCTTAATTTGACAAAAAATTCCTCACTCGCCATGGCTATCGGTTACCCCGATTTGGTTTCGGTGTTTGCAGGAACAACACTCAACCAAACGGGTCAAGCAATAGAGATCATTGCAATGACAATGGGTGTTTATTTGACGTTAAGCCTGCTTACATCTGCACTGATGAATATCTATAACCGTAAAGTCGCACTGGTGGAGAGGTAATATGAACGTACATCAATTTCAACCTGATTTACCACCTCCATCAAATACAGTTGGACTTGTGGGGTGGTTGCGTAAGAATCTTTTTAATGGACCCATTAACTCCGTTTTGACCGTCATTATTGCTTATTTTGCCTTCATGGGAATTTGGGCAATTATTGATTGGGCATTTTTAAAAGCTGACTGGATTGGAACGACACGAGATGCTTGTAGTCGTGAAGGCGCGTGTTGGGTATTTATTAGCGTTCGATGGGAACAGTTCATGTATGGGTTCTACCCACAAGAAGAGCTGTGGCGCCCCCGTTTGTTCTATATCACGCTTGCCATATTTACCGTACTACTAGCCTATGAAAAAACGCCAAAACGCATGTGGATATGGTTATTCTTCGTCAATATCTACCCCTTTATCATTGGCGCACTTTTATATGGCGGCGTCTTCGGATTAGAAGTAGTCGATACGCATAAATGGGGTGGATTACTAGTTACACTTATTATCGCCCTTGTTGGTATTGTGGTATCACTGCCTATCGGCGTCGCTCTGGCACTAGGTCGACGCTCAGAAATGCCTATCATACGCAGCATCTGTACGGTCTATATTGAGATCTGGCGAGGTGTTCCGTTGATCACAGTTCTGTTTATGGCGTCAGTGATGTTGCCACTATTCCTCGCAGAAGGTTCTGAGACCGATAAGCTGATTCGAGCGCTAATTGGTGTCGTTATGTTCAGCGCAGCGTATATGGCAGAAGTTGTACGTGGTGGCCTTCAGGCGATTCCAAAAGGACAATATGAAGCGGCAGATGCCCTTGGATTGAGTTATTGGAAAAAGATGGGACTTATTATTTTGCCACAAGCGCTTAAAATCACGATTCCATCGATTGTAAATACTTTTATCGGACTCTTTAAAGATACGAGCCTTGTCCTTATTATCGGTATGTTTGATGTACTGGGTATTGGACAAGCTGCGAATACAGATCCCGAATGGCTTGGTTTTGCTACTGAAAGTTACATATTTGTCGCGTTAGTGTTCTGGGTATTTTGTTTCGGCATGTCGAGATACTCGATATGGCTAGAGAACAAACTTCATACCGGTCACAAACGATAATCATAAAGCTCAAGGACGTATTATGACGCAACAACAAGAACACATGATCCAAATTAAAGACATGAATAAGTGGTATGGAGAGTTCCATGTCCTTAAAAACATTAATCTCGACGTAAAGAAAGGCGAAAAAATAGTTATCTGCGGCCCTTCTGGTTCTGGCAAATCAACGATGATTCGCTGTATCAACCGTTTAGAAGAGCATCAAAAAGGACAAATCATTGTCTCAGGTAATGAGCTTACTGACGATCTCAAAAACATCGAAGCAGTTCGCCGTGAAGTCGGCATGTGTTTCCAACACTTTAACCTCTTCCCTCACCTTACGGTGCTTGAGAACTGCACTCTAGCACCAATCTGGGTTAAGAAGATGCCTAAAGACGAAGCTGAAGCCATTGCGATGAAGTATTTGGAACGTGTAAAGATTCCTGAGCAAGCAGACAAATACCCAGGTCAACTCTCTGGTGGTCAGCAGCAACGCGTAGCTATTGCACGTTCACTGTGTATGAACCCACAAGTCATGCTGTTTGACGAACCCACTTCAGCACTCGATCCTGAAATGGTACGTGAAGTACTAGATGTTATGGTAGAGCTTGCAGAAGAAGGCATGACTATGTTGTGTGTGACACACGAAATGGGATTTGCAAAGGAAGTCGCTGATCGGGTTATTTTTATGGATGCCGGTGAGATTATTGAAGAGAACAACCCGGTTGATTTCTTTGAGAACCCTCAATCCGACCGCACTCAAAACTTCTTGGCACAAATCTTACATCACTAATATTGAATTTGCTCTCAAGGGGTGACTTATGTCGCCCCTTTTGCATTGTTATATTGTGTTACATCTTTCAAAATACTTAAGTTTTTATTTCTATTATTATTTTATCTACAGCTACACCAATTGGGGCTTGATTTTTTTGCCTTTCGACCTCATAAATGTAGATATAAACATAAAACCCTTACGAGGAAGATTATGAACAGTCCTATGTTTACCCGCTCTGCGAGTGTTTCAAATACACTTGAGATCAACAAAACGTTAAAGAACACCTACTTCTTACTTTCAATGACGTTAGTAACAAGTGCGGTAGCAGCTATGGCAACGATGGCTATCGGTATTTCTCCGCTAATGGCAATTGTTATGCAAGTTGCTGCAATTGGTATTCTATTCTTTGCACTACCTCGTAGTATCAATTCATCAATGGGTATTGTTTGGACATTTGTCTTCACAACACTTATGGGTGGTGCTTTAGGCCCAATGCTTAACTACTATGCATCTATTCCTAGTGGCCCAACAATTATCGCTCAGGCTCTAGGTTTGACGGGTATGGTGTTTCTTGGTCTATCTGCTTACACCATCAGCAGTAAGAAAGACTTCTCTTTCATGCGTAACTTCCTAATTGCAGGTCTGATCATTGTTATTGTTGCGGCAATCATCAACATCTTCGTTGGTTCGACAATTGGCCAACTTGCTATCAGTAGCATGTCTGCACTAGTGTTTTCTGGTTTCATTCTATATGACACAAGCCGTATTGTCCGTGGTGAAGAAACCAACTACGTTAGCGCAACAATCTCTATGTACCTAAATATTCTGAACCTGTTCACAAGCCTACTTAGTATTTTAGGTATCATGAATGATGACTGATTAACGTCTTACTGATTAAACAAAGCCCGAAAGAATACTCTTTCGGGCTTTTTCTTTATTTGCATATTGTGAAACTGGTCTTGGCTAAGCTACCCTATTCCATATCGTTGATTTTAGGTTTAAGAAGATGTTCGAATACAACGGCAAACAAATCAAAACGGATGCTCAAGGCTATTTACTTGACTATACGCAATGGGAAGAAGGCATGATCGAGGTGCTGGCTCAAGAAGAAGGTATTGAGTTAACAGAAGCGCATCTTGAAGTTATTCATTTTGTGCGTGACTTCTATGAAGAATTTAATACATCACCTGCTGTTCGAATGCTGGTCAAAGCAATGGAAAAAGCACATGGTCCAGAGAAAGGCAACAGCAAATACTTATTCAAGCTGTTTAAGCAAGGACCAGCTAAACAAGCAACAAAACTTGCAGGTCTGCCAAAACCAGCGAAGTGTTTATAATATGGTCCTGTAGCTCTTGGTAGCTACAGGATTTCAAACCCTTTGAATGTCATAAAATCTATTGATTCTCTTGTGACCGTATCAACCCTTGCGGTTCGTGGTCCAGCCTCTAACCACTTTGCCATTTGCTCTATCGCCCCTGAATCACCATTCACTATAACTTCTACGTCACCATTACTTAAATTCTTTGCGTAGCCTACTAAACCAAGGCGCATTCCCTCATACGACGTGTGATAACGAAACCCCACCCCCTGAACTAGACCTGATACGATAAATTTTTCACACTTTTGAACCATTCCGTATACCTCTCTGAATAAGTCTTTGATATATTTGCTTCGTTTATCAATACCCGCGAAGGAAAGCGGGCCTCTCCTGGAAGTAAATATTATGAAAGAAATATCGTTTCGTTGGATCGACAAATACCTCATTCATCTTAAAATACAAGAAAAGTTTTATTTGCTCTTCTTGCTCCCTGTATTGGCGCTCATCATATTAACTGCCGTACTAAACAATGCCACAAATGGACTCATTGATTATCTGTATAAAGATGAACTCATATTGATGCGCGATCTCATTGAAGCTGGCGATCTGACAAAACAACAAGTTGTAAACATCTTAGCCACTTCAGATACGATTTCTCTTGGTAGTGGTTCCGGTGCAATTTCAGTTTCCAATGGTGCTTTTAGTATAGTTGCCAGTCATAAACAAAGTTTATGGGGTGCACTGAATACCACACATATCGCTATAATTCTCGTTACACTAAGTATCATCGCAATGGGTGTTTACTACATCATGACATTCATTGGTGGTGCAATGTTTGCGATGAACAAAGCTCTCAACACATTGGCTGAAGGTGATCTCACAAATCGCATGAACTATTTTGCTGTCAGAGATGAATTCAGCACCATCGCTATTACCATTGATAAAGTAGCAAACCGCGAACAGAACTTAGTCCGTTCAATTCAAGAATCCATTGCATTGATGCAACAAATTAGTTCAGATTTAAATGTATCGACACAACAAAGTTCCGAGGTATCAAACCATCAGCAGGAACATCTCAATTCACTAGCAAGTGCAACGGAGCAAATGGCTTCAACCATACGAGAAGTGGCTAACTTAGCGCATGATTCAAGCTCTCAAACGGATGATGCTCGCCGTGTCGCTGAGCAAGGCCAAGAAAAAGTCGGCCACACTTTAGGGTCCATTTCAGAACTGTCTCGCGAAATACAATCAGCCTCAGAAGCAGTCGCAGAGCTTGATGCAAATGCAGCCCAAATCGATGAAGTCATCACAGCAATTAATGGTATTTCAGAACAAACTAACCTTCTGGCTCTTAATGCCGCAATAGAAGCAGCACGAGCAGGTGAACAAGGGCGCGGATTTGCAGTCGTTGCAGACGAAGTTCGCGCGCTTGCAGGTAGAACTCAACAGTCAACGGTTGAAATCCAATCGATGATCGAGGCGCTTCAGCGTAACAGTCAGTCACTGACACGTTTAATGGAAACAACTGTCACGAGTGCTAATACTGGCCAAAAATTGATGAGTGAAGTTAACACTGAAATAGGTTCACTAGCAGATAAAAACCAGAGTATTTCTGATAGCAGTATCCAAATTGCTACTGCCGCAGAAGAGCAAGGCGTCGTAGCAGACAACATTGCAGCAAGTGTCGAAGAAGTGCGGAATCAATCTAATATGATTTGTGACATGATCAGCTCCACGAACAATAACATTGAGCAGCTAAGAGCTCAGAGCAATTCCATGGAATCACTTTTAACCGGACTACGAGCATAACTAAAAGAGCCACCGCTAAGGTGGCTCTTTTATTTGCTTTTCATAAGCAGTTCAATGAAAATACCCCACCTTTTCGAACAACCAACCGAGCATAACAATGACGCCAGCAATCTACCTAGTAAAAGGCCGTGATAAATCTCTTCGTCGCAAACACCCATGGGTTTTCTCAAGAGGTATTAGTAAAGTCGAAGGCGAACCTGTATTAGGCCAAACCGTCGATGTTTTTGCTCATGACGGAAAGTGGCTTGCAAAAGCAGCATACTCACCCCATTCACAAATTCGAGCTCGCGTATGGAGTTTTGAAAAATGCCAAATCGATAAGGCATTTTTTATCAAACGGATTCATGATGCACAGCTTCTTCGTGAAGATATTATTCAACGAGATGGGCTAACAGGATACCGATTGATAGCAGCAGAATCTGATGGCTTACCAGGGATAACCATTGATAAGTACCAAGATTTTTTAGTTTGCCAATTACTAAGTGCAGGCGCTGAGTACAATAAGTCTCTACTGGTTGAAGCATTAAAAGAAGTTTTCCCAAGTTGTAGTGTTTATGAACGTTCTGATGTTGCAGTACGTAAGAAAGAAGGACTGAAAGAAACGACTGGCGTACTATTTGGCGATGAGCCCCCAAAATCTGTTGTTATCGAAGAAAATGGCGTAAAGATTAGCGTTGATATCGTTGAGGGACACAAGACTGGCTTCTATTTAGATCAGCGAGACAGCCGTCAGCAATCAATGAAATATGTTGAAGGTAAAGAAGTACTAAACTGCTTCTCTTATACGGGTGGCTTTGGCCTCTATGCTCTTAAAGGTGGAGCAAAACGTGTTATTAATGCGGACGTATCTCAACCAGCCCTTGATACTGCAAAATACAATGCCGAGCTGAACGAATTTGATATTTCAAAAAAACGTGCTGTGTTCTTAAATGCTGATGTATTTAAACTGCTACGTGAATATCGAGATCAAGGTACTAAGTTTGATGTTGTCATCATGGACCCACCAAAGTTTGTTTCAGGAAAACAAAACCTAACATCAGGCGCTAATGGTTATAAAGATATCAACATGCTTGCTATGCAAATCCTAAAGCCTGGCGGTACCCTCCTAACCTACTCATGCTCGGGCTTGATGGGTGCAGATCTGTTCCAAAAAGTTATCGCCGATGCCGCCGTTGATGCAGGAAGAAGTGTTAAGTTTGTTGAACGTTTTGAACAAGCGGCTGATCATTTGACTGATTCCGCATATCCAGAAGGCTTTTACCTAAAAGGCTTCGCGTGCAAAGTTCTTTAATGGAAGTTGCAGTGAACGAATAAACAATAAAAAGGGCCTTTCGGCCCTTTTTATTTAGTCTACATTTTTGACTGAAACCAGTTCGTTTAACAAACCAGCCATATCATTACTACTGATATAATCAGAGAATTGGCTCGCAGCATCTTGAAGAACAATAACTTGTGTATCCCCATCATGTTCAACCGTTAACTTCAGATCTGCTGATGATGAGTTAATATCACCTTCTACAGAAACATTAGTACTCGCCAATAGATCATCCATGGTCTCGTCTTCAGTTAGAAGTTCAGACAAATCTATTTGATCTTGCTGACGATTGAAGTCTGTGATGACATCTTCATGAACAGAGAATGGTTCATCTACCCATTTGAAAATGTCGTACCCTTCACCACCAGTGAGCAGGTCATCACCCGTTCCACCAATTAAGATGTCGTTACCTGCTCCTCCAACGAGCCTGTCGTTACCACTGCCACCACGTAAACCGTCGTTGCCTTCACCGCCATCGAGCACATCGTCACCCGAACCACCAAACATAATGTCAACGCCGCCTTGACCATAAATATGGTCATCGCCACCGCCTCCATGACCTAAGTCGACAAAGGCATTGCTGGTTCCGGAAATGCTCATAGCACTGTCTTCGACATTGGAGTCTTCAAGGAAATCACTATCGTTACCTTTCGAGAATGTTTCCAACACAGTTTGGGCATTATCTTGTTTGATTTTGGCTTGTTCATGGTCATCAATATTTGCATGGCTATCACCAAGATAAATGGTGTCATCACCCGAACCCATAAAGACGTCATCACCCGCAGCACCCACATCAACCACCATTCCATTGATCGTTTCTTGATGTGTGAAGCTTTCAGTTGTCGCACCTGTGCCACTGATTCCTGAAGTTGACCAATACGCATACTCGCTTGACGAGTTTGCGTGAACAATTTGAACGGTATCAACTACATCACCTTCAGACTTAATATCAGGCGTAACGTTCACGCCATCAATTTCGAAGGATAATATACTTTCACTGCTGTCACCGTCGTTATCTTCCAGTTTGTAATTGAAGTTAACTTCAACAGGTCTATCATCAGCTGCGCCATAGAACGTGTAGTTACCATCGTCCATATCGATTACTAATGAATGCTTAGAGTCAACATAAATAGAAAGTGTGTTTGTCGTGCTATCAAAGTGCGACGAAATCATCGAACTCGTTCCAGATTGCGATACAGAAGAGCCATTAAAAGTAAATGTTACCCCTTCAATCGTAATTGATTTCACGATAGCCCCATCACCACCAGAGTGAGAAGACAACAAGTTACCACCTACGTCTTGAACTACGGACTGAAGTAAGACTGGAGGTAAGTCATTAACATCTGGAACCATAATTGCGTCGCTATCAACTTCTAAGAAGCCATCATAAGCGACTAGATCTAGTTGACTAGTATACAAATCTGTTCCTATTCCATAGGATAATGCAGTGACATCGTTTTCTTTTAAGTGTTCTGTCCAATTAGCAACTTCAGCAGAGTTAAGAGCATTATATCCCGTGGGATCTCCATCAGACATAAAATAACTCACATTAGTAGCATTGGGAATTTTATCATGCATCCCTTGCTCCCATGCAAACTCTGCAGAGGCTAGAGCTCCATCATAATCTGTATTACCCCAAGCACCAAACGTATTTATAAGTTCTAGAGCCTCATCAACACTAAACCACGTACTATCTCCATTGTAAAATATCCTGTTTGCGGTATGAAAAATTATGATTTGAACCTGAACATCACCTAATGCTTCATACTGATGTAATAAATCTGAAACTGCTTCTTTCATTACACTCAATCGCGTCTTTCCATTACCAGCATCAAATTTCATTGAACCGGACGTATCTAGTACAAGCTGTACATTTGCGCCAACCTTGGTTTCTGCATCAACATCATGGTGAATTCGCTCAGCAACAGGCGAATCGTCTTCGACATTAATCGCAATATTACCAGAAGCATTGATACCAGCCTGATCTTCCACATTAATAGGCACATTAATGGTTAATGAATCTTCACCATTGGCGTTAGAATGATCAATACCGCCACTTAGCTGCGTAGAAACTTGGCCATTATTGTCAACACTAATAGTAATAACATCTTCACCTGACGCACTACCTGTTAGCGTTTTACCATCCGATGACAATGTCCATGTTACCGTAGCACCATCACTTGTCAGTGTATCTGTTGGAGTGCCTAACGTAACGTCAGCAATATGACCGCTTAAACTAACTGTTCCAGCATCTGTTACACTATTTGTCGTATCAGAATGACCTTCCAATGCTTGACCATCCACGATTCCAAGTGATAACCCTTCTTCAGAGACGTTTAGCTCAAGATCACCAACTGAAGGAGGCATATACGGATTAACCGCAAACGCTCCTGTGACACTATCTCCATCACCATCAACTACAGTAAACGTAAAATCAATATCCCCATCACCTTGTGGATTGGTCATAGGTTTATACTGGAGATATTCCCATTTACCTGTCGCTGGAGTTAATTGGACGTCAAATACCAATTCTCCGTTTTCATCGCGACCAAGTAAACGATTCGGGTTTTGAGAGTCGATTGAAATAGTGATATTAGAACCATCAGCAGTTTGCAAACCACTTTCAGCACCCGTTAACTTAAGGCTTCCAAAACCATCTGCACCAAATTCAACCTGCAAGCTCCCCTCAGAACTTGCTATAGGTGTTTCGTTTGGCCCCAATAAGGAAACATTAACTGCAGAGCTGTCTGTTACTACTGGTCTATCGTCTTCTACCACAATGGTTAAGTCACCCGTAGAAGCGACCTGCCCATCTGAAACAACGATGCCAAGGTTAAATGTAACAGTATCCTCAACCGTAGCATCTGGATGATCAATCGGGTGAGAAAGAGCTATATCGTAATTCCACGTCCCTTTACCTGACGTATTTGGCTCAGATAATGAAATTTCTGCCACGGTTCCTAAACTACTTGTCGAACCGACAAGTGTTTGAGATGTCGCATCCCAACTCCATACGATAGATTCACCACCACTCATTAATCCTGTAGGACCAGTTAGAGACACAGAAAGTGTGTCACTATCAACGTCTCCTACTACAAACGAACCGCTTGCTGAGGCTGAGTTAGTCGTATCAGAAGAACCCTGACTGTCTGCAATACCGTCGGCCAATCCCTCTTCAGAAACAACACTACCTTGAATCGATGTGATTGTTGGTGGCGCGTCATTATCTACAATCGTCGCGGTGCCAGTATCACTGCCTACCGTACCGTCGCCCGCAGTTGCGGTCACGGTAAAGTCTTCGTTACCTTCAAAGACCGTATCGTTAGTCGTTGGAATGGTCACCGTTAGGTTCGTTTCACCCGCTGGGATGGTGTAACTGCCGTCTGTATTTGGATTCACCACTGTGCCATCAGAGGTGGTCACCACCATGGCGCCAAAGTCGTCGCTGCTTGCTGAGCCAGTCTGGCTTGCAAGATTGACGGTCACATCCGTATCCGCGGCTTGTGACAAGCTTACGGTAAAGACCGCGTCATCGCCTTCACTTACAGATACAGTTTCAGTAATTGAGACAGTTGGGCGATCGTCATTGCCGCCGTTCTCACCACCATCAGTGATGGTCGCCGTGCCGGTATCACTGCCGACCGTGCCGTCGCCCGCTGTTGCGGTTACCGTGAAGTCTTCATTGCCTTCAAACACCGTATCGTTAGTCGTTGGAATGGTCACCGTTAGGTTCGTTTCACCCGCTGGGATGGTGTAACTGCCATCTGTATTTGGATTCACCACCGTACCATCAGAGGTGGTCACCACCATAGTGCCAAAGTCGTCGCTGCTTGCTGAGCCAGTTTGGCTTGCAAGGTTGACGGTCACATCCGTATCCGCGGCTTGTGACAAGCTCACAGTAAAGACCGCGTCATCGCCTTCGCTGACAGAAACGGTTTCAGTAATTGAGACAGTTGGGCGATCGTCATTACCGCCCTCACCACCATCAGTAATGGTCGCGGTGCCAGTATCACTGCCCACCGTGCCATCGCCCGCGGTTGCGGTAACCGTAAAGTCTTCGTTACCTTCAAATACTGTATCGTTAGTCGTTGGGATAGTGACTGTTAGGTTCGTTTGACCTGCTGGGATGGTGTAGCTGCCATCTGTATTTGGATTGACAACCGTGCCATCAGCGGTAGTCACCACCATGGTGCCGAAGTCGTCACTACTTGCAGTGCCAGTTTGGCTTCCCAGGTTGACCGTCACATCCGTATCCGCCGCTTGTGACAAGCTCACAGTAAAGACCGCATCATCACCTTCGCTGACAGAAACGGTTTCCGTGATGCTAATGGTCGGACGGTCATCATTACCGCCGTTCTCACCGCCATCAGTGATGGTCGCCGTGCCAGTATCACTGCCCACAGTACCGTCGCCCGCGGTTGCGGTAACCGTAAAGTCTTCGTTACCTTCGAATACGGTGTCATCCGTGGTTGGGATAGTGACTGTTAGGTTCGTTTGACCCGCTGGAATGGTGTAGCTGCCATCTGTGTTTGGATTCACCACCGTGCCATCAGCCGTGGTCACCACCATGGTGCCAAAGTCGTCACTACTTGCAGTGCCTGTTTGGCTTGCCAGGTTGACCGTCACATCGGTATCCGCCGCTTGTGAAAGGCTCACGGTAAAGACCGCGTCATCGCCTTCGCTGACAGACACCGTCTCTGTGATTGAGACAGTTGGGCGATCGTCATTACCGCCGTTCTCACCACCATCGGTGATGGTCGCGGTGCCGGTATCACTACCCACAGTGCCGGTGCCCGCTGTTGCGGTAACCGTAAAGTCTTCGTTACCTTCGAAGACCGTATCGTTAGTCGTAGGGATGGTCACCGTTAGGTTGGTTTCACCCGCAGGGATGGTGTAGCTGCCATCTGTATTTGGATTGACAACGGTGCCATCAGCGGTGGTCACCACCATGGTGCCAAAGTCGTCGCTGCTTGCTGAGCCAGTTTGGCTTGCAAGGTTGAC